>CAJFVS010000053.1 GCA_904420505.1 Candidatus Alloruminococcus vanvlietii
CAACAGCTTCGCACCGACCCCAAAGTGGTGGAAGCCTATTTGGGGGTGCTTGCTTCCAAAACCGATGGATAAAAACCATACAAAAAAGCAGCCTCAAAGCCCATTTCTCCTCTGTGGGTTTTGAGGCTGCCTGCCGTTTGCAACACCGTGGGATTTTTTTCCAATAAGCATGCGGAATTTTTCGTCTCCTATTATGATTCAAATAGGCCTTAACCGTAAAGCCAGCCCATATGCATCTGCCATAGAAAAAAACCTGCTTTTTTAAGCGCTGTTTTCCAAAGCCGGAGGTGACCCCATACCCGGTTTTAAAACCCACCGCTTTTAAAAGCAGGTTCTTATTTTTAAAAAATAAATTGGTCAGGTGTTGTGGTCAGAAACGTGCATTTGCTTTAGGTTGCCGATTTTTTTCCGGCGCTCTTCCAGCACCGTCTGCACCTGCTGCGGGGTGATGCCCTGCTGGGCCATCATCACCAGCACATGGTAACAAAGGTCGCAGATTTCCTCCACCGTGTCCTCGTTTTGGCCATTTTTGGCCGCAATGATGACCTCGCCGCATTCTTCGGCGCATTTTTTCAAAATTTTATCAATCCCTTTGGAAAACAAATAGCAGGTGTACGAGCCTTCCTGGGGGTTTTGCTGGCGCTGCAAAATAACATCGTACAAACCGTTTATTACATCATTCATCAAAATTTCCCTCCATCTCTTTAAAAAAGCAGCTATAGCTGCCGGTGTGGCAGGCGTTGCCGGTTTGGTGCACCAAAATTAAAAGGGTGTCGTCGTCGCAGTCGGCGTACATCTTTACAATTTTCTGCACATGGCCGGAAGTCTCCCCTTTGCGCCACAAGCATTTGCGCGAGCGGCTGTAAAAACAGGTGCGCCCGGTTTTTAAGGTTTCTTCCAGGCTTTCGCGGTTCATGTAAGCCAGCATCAAAACCGCCTTGGTGTCCACATCCTGCACAATGGCCGGAATCAAATCCGCTTTTTGAAAGTATTGGTCTAGCTGCATGAAACATCCTCCTAACGCACGGGGATTTGGTTTTCGCGCAGGTGCGCTTTTACCTGCCCCACCGTCAATTCCCGGTAATGAAACAGCGACGCTGCCAGTGCGGCGTCGGCCTTGGTTTGCAAAAACACCTGGGAAAAATGCTCCAAGCACCCGCACCCGCCGGATGCGATAACCGGTATGCCCACCTGTTCGCACACGGCGTTGAGCATAGGCAAATCAAACCCGTTTTTGGTGCCGTCGGCGTCCATCGAGGTGAGCAAAATCTCCCCTGCGCCCAGTTTGTATACCTGCTGGGCCCATTTTACCGCGTCCAGCCCGGTGTCAATGCGCCCGCCGTTGATCACCACCGAATACCCGCCGGTTTGGTTTTTGCGCGCGTCTATGGCAACCACCACGCACTGGCTGCCAAACTGGTCGGCCGCTTGCTGCACCAAAGACGGGTCGCGCACGGCGGCGGAATTGATGGAAATTTTGTCCGCCCCGGCCCGCAAAAGCGCGCGCATATCTTCTGTGGTGCGGATGCCCCCGCCCACCGTAAGGGGCACGAACACCTGCCTTGCTGTGCGCTCCACTACATCCAGCATGGTTTTGCGCCCTTCGTGGGTGGCGGTAATGTCCAAAAAGGTGATTTCATCCGCGCCTTGGCGGCCGTACATCTTGGCGCATTCCACCGGGTCGCCTACATCCTGTATGCCGATAAAATTAACCCCTTTTACCACCCGTCCGTCGCGCACGTCCAGGCAGGGGATGATGCGTTTTGCTAACATGTGGTTTCCTCCGCTAACATGAGGGCTTCTTTCAGGTTTAAGGTACCCTCGTAGATGGATTTGCCGCAGATGGCCCCATAAAGCCCCATTTGCTTTAAGGCGGCGATGTCGTCAAGATTATGAATGCCCCCGCTGGCAATAATCTGGCAGCTTACCGCCTTTTGCAAAGCCGATAGCTGCGCAAAATTCGGGCCCTGCAGAGTGCCGTCTTTGGAAATATCGGTAAAAATAAGGGTTTTTGCGCCCCAGTCTTCCATTTGGCGGGCCAAATCCCGGTATTCTATCCCGCTGGTTTCTACCCAGCCGGAGGTAGCAACAAGGCCGTTTTTGGCGTCAATCCCAATGGCGATGCGCTCGCCGAACGCATGCAGGGCTTCTTTGGCAAAGACGGGGTTTTGCACAGCGGCCGAGCCTAAAATCACCCGCTGCACACCGTTTTGCAGGTATTCTTGGATGGTTTGCATGTTGCGCACCCCACCGCCTACCTCCACCTTTAACGCGCATTCGCACACAATATGCCCGATGAGCCTGGCGTGGTGCGGGGTTCCGGTTTTGGCCCCGTCCAAATCCACCACGTGCAGCCATTTGGCGCCGGCATCTACAAATTCCTGCGCGGCTGTTAGGGGGCTTTGGGCCACGGTGTGCACGGTGTCAAACGCGCCTTTTATTAAACGCACGCAGTTTTGGTCTTTTAAATCAATGGCCGGTAAAACAATCATAGCAAGCCTCCAAAGTTTTTAAGCATCAAAAGCCCTACTTCCCCGCTTTTTTCCGGGTGAAACTGCGCGCCAAACACATACCCTTTTTGCACCAGCGCAGGCACCTTTTGCCCGTATTCGCAGTACGCGGCGATGTAATCATCCTCACAAGCGGCGCAAAACGAGTGCACAAAATACACATACGCGCCCGATGAAACGCCCGCAAGCAAAGGGCTTGGGTGGCTTACCACCAGTTCGTTCCAGCCCATGTGGGGGATTTTTAACCCTTGGGGGCGCATGGGCACCACCCTGCCCGGAATGAGCGAAAGCCCCGCAGTTATGCCAAATTCCTCGCTTTGCTCAAACAGCATCTGCATGCCCAAGCAAATGCCCAAAAAAGGCTTTTTTTGCGCCTGGGCTTGCAAAATTTCCACCAGGTTGTGGCTTTTTAGCATTTGCATGGCGGCGGGGAACGCCCCCACGCCCGGCAAAATAATGCCGCCGGCTTTGTTGATTTCCTCTGGCGCGTTGGTAATGGTATAGGAAAGCCCTATATATTCCAGCGCATTTTTTACGCTGAACAAATTGCCCGCGCCGTAATCGATAATGGCAATCATATTCTTCACAAGCTCCCTTTGGTGGATAAGATGTACCCTTCCCGTTTGGCGCAAGCCAGGTGCAAAGCGTTGCCAAGGGCCTTGAACATGGCTTCTATTTTGTGGTGGTCGTTTTTGCCGTATAAGCAGTTTACATGCAGGGTAATCTGGGCGTTCATGGCAAAGGCCCTGAAAAATTCCTCGGCCATGCAGGTGTCAAACGCACCCACCTGGGGGTTTATAAGCTCGCAGTTGTACACCAAATACGGCCGGGAGGAAATATCCACGCAGCAAAAGGCCAAGGCTTCGTCCATGGGCACGTAAAAGCTGCCGTAACGGGCAAGGGCTGCGCGCTGCTGTGTGGCTTTTAAAAAGGCCTGGCCCAGCACAATGCCCACATCCTCCACCGTGTGGTGGCAGTCCACCTGCAAATCCCCCGTGGCCTGCACGGTAAGGTCAAACCCGGCGTGCACGCACAAGGCGGTAAGCATATGGTCAAAAAAGCCAATGCCGGTTTGGATGTCCGGCACGCCCTTGCCGTAAAGCTCCAATTTCACAAAAATATCGGTTTCCTTGGTGGTGCGGCGCTGTTGTATAGCCATAGGGGTCCCTCCTGTTTACTGCAAAATTTCATCCAAAGCGGCAACCACGGCGGCGTTTTCTTCTTTTGTGCCGCAGGTGATGCGCAAATGCTCGCCCATATAGCGCACGGCGATGCTTTTCTGCCGCAGCGCCTCAAACACGGCCTTTGCGTTTTTCACCTTGGGGAACACAAAGTTGGTATCCGGCTTTGGCATAAACAAAATATCGCTTTTGCGCGCTTGTAACGCCAGCATTTTTGCATACAAATCCTCGCGCGAGGCTTTGATTTGGGTGATGTTTTGGCGCAGTTTTTGGTGTTCGCTTAAAATGACCTGGGCGGCAATCTGGGTCATGCCGTTTACATTATAAGGCGATTTGGCTGCTTTGAGCGCGCGGATTTTTATAGAATCGGACACGACAAACCCCATGCGGATAGACGCCGAGCCCACCGCCTTCGAGCAGGTGCGCAGCACCATCAAATTGGGGTATGCATGCGCGCTTTTAAGCATCGACATATCCTCGTCCCAAAAATCCATATACGCTTCGTCCACAACCACCAATGTGTCGGGCAAAGCTTCTATAAGGCGGATGACGTCCTGTTTATCCAGCCCGATGGAGGTGGGGTTGCAGGGGTTGGAGAACATGAGCATCTGCACGTTTTTGGCTTTGGCCTTGGCAATCACGTCCTCTACATCAATCGTTAAATCCTCGCCCTTTTGGTACACATAAGGCTCTACCTCGTAAAGGCGGGCGTAAATTTCATACATAGCAAAATCGGGCGCTAAAATCATCAAGGTATCGCCCTTGTTTAAAAAGCAGGAGATAAGCAGCGAGATGGATTCATCCAGCCCGTTGCCCACCGTGACATACTGCGGGTCCACCCCGTAAAACTGGGCAAACGCATTGCAGGCAATGGCAGCGTTGTGGTCGGGGTAGCGGTTAAAATCCATTTTGGCAATGCCATCGGTAATTTTTTGTATGGTTTCTGCATCCAGGTGCAAAAAGCTCTCGTTGGCGTCCAGGCGGATTTTGTATTCGCCGTAGATGGGGTCGTAGGGCTTTAGGCTTTTTAATTTTTCAATGAGCTGGTAGGACATGTTAAAACCTCACTTTGATGGAATTGGCGTGGGCGGTCAGGCCCTCTTTTTGGGCAATGCAGACGATGTCGTCGCGAGCTTCGCGCAATGCGTCTTGCGTATAATAAATATAAGAAACCCGTTTGGTAAAGCTTTCCACCGACAAGGGGGAGAAAAACCGCGCCGTGCCGCTGGTGGGCAGCACGTGGTTGGGCCCGGCGTAATAGTCGCCCAGCGGCTCGGGGGAATATTTCCCAAGAAATACCGAACCCGCATTGTCAATTTTGCCGATGTATTCCAGCGGGTTTTCAATCATAAGTTCCATGTGCTCGGGCGCCAGCTCGTTGGCGATGGCAATGGCGCGCCCAATATCTTCGCACAAAATGATGGTGCCATAATTTTCCAAGGATTTTTCGATGATGTCGCGCCGCTCCAGAGCGGCGATTTGTTTTTGGATTTCCTGCTCGGTTTGCTCGGCCACATGTTTATCCGTACAAATTAAAATGGCGGAGGCCAGCGCGTCGTGCTCGGCCTGGCTCATCAAATCGGCGGCCAGGTAAGCGGGGTCTGCGCTTTGGTCGGCCACGATTAAAATTTCGCTGGGGCCGGCAATCATGTCGATGTCCACCGTGCCGTACAGCTGCTTTTTGGCCGTTGCCACGTAAATGTTGCCCGGGCCTACAATTTTATCCACCCGCGGGATGCTTTGGGTGCCCAAAGCCAGCGCGGCAATGGCCTGCGCGCCGCCGGTTAAGAAAACCCTGTCCACCCCGGCGATGGCCGCAGCGGTTAAAATATCCGGGTTGGCTTTGCCGTTTTTATTGGGCGGCGTTACCATAATTAACTCTTCTACCCCGGCAATTTTGGCCGGAACGGCGTTCATGAGCACCGACGACGGGTACGCCGCCGTGCCGCCCGGCACATACAGCCCCACCCGTTTTAGCCCGCGCACCCGCTGGCCCAAAATCACGCCGTTTGCCTTGGCGTCAATAAAGCTTTGCTGTTTTTGCCGGTTGTGAAATTCCACGATGTTCTGCTGGGCGTTTAACAAAGCCTCCACAAACATGGGGTCGGCCTCTGTCAGCGCGTCGTTGATTTCCTCGCGGGGCACTTCCAGGCAGTCAGGCGCCTGGCCGTCAAATTTCTGCGCGTAATATTTCAGCGCTTCGTCGCCCTGCTGGCGCACCTGCTCTATAATTTCTGCTACCGTTTGCCCCACCTGGGCGTTTACCTGCCCGGTGCGCTGTGCCAAACGCTGCATAAAAAGAATTTCCGCCTTGCCGTCGGCTTGTATCCTGGTCATTTACAATTCTCCTTTCGCCTGCTCCATCTTTTGCAAAAGCGGCTCGATTTCCCCTTTGCGCATTTTTAAGCTGGCAATGTTCACAATCACATGCGCAGAAACCGGCTCGATGTATTCAATCACTTCCAGCCCGTTTTCTTTTAATGTGGTGCCGGTTTCCACAATGTCCACAATCGCGTGCGAAAGGCCCAGCAAGGGCGCCAGCTCCACCGAGCCTTCAATTTTGATAATCTCGATGTCCATGCCTTTTTTCTCAAAAAATTCGGTGGCGATTTTGGGGTATTTTGTGGCGATGCGCTTAACGGTATAGCCCTCGTAAAAGGGGCTGTTTTTGGGGGCGGCCAAAGCAAATTGGCATTTGCCAAAGCCCAAATCCATCACATCGTAAAACTGGGAGCCAAGCTCCAAAATGGTGTCTTTTCCCACCACGCCCATGTCGCACACGCCGCGCTCCACATAGGTGATGACGTCCGCCGCTTTGGCCAAAACCACCTGCAAGTTGGCGTTTGGGATATCCAAAATCAATTTTCTGCCTTTGTTTAAAAGGTTTTGGCAGTCAAACCCCAT
The DNA here is from genome assembly GCA_904420505.1 of Candidatus Alloruminococcus vanvlietii. Lineage (GTDB taxonomy): Bacteria > Bacillota > Clostridia > Oscillospirales > Ruminococcaceae > Alloruminococcus > Alloruminococcus vanvlietii. The sequence continues at coordinate 6,596 of CAJFVS010000053.1, forward strand.
TTTTTGGAATAAGGCCACGGTGTTTTTTTCCAAACGGCCTTTGGTAAGGGCAATGCGTATGGGTTTCATGTCATTCACCTGCCTGTATTATTTCAATGGTTTGGCCCACATGCGCCACCTGCCGGATGTGTTTTTCTTTGGCGTACATAAGGGCTTCTTCCAGCGTTTGGCACAAAGCGTTTTCGCACCGCACGCCCGCTTTTACCTGCGTGCGCAAAAAGTTCAGCGCCGCTATTTCAAACCCTTTGCGCGCAAACACCAGCACCTGCGGCGGGGGCACCTGGGGGGTGTTTACCTGCATAAGGGCTTTGGTCACCGCGTCTACATCCACGCCAAAGCCAACAGCGGGCAAATCCGCGCCAAAATCGCGCAGCAAATGGTCGTACCGGCCACCGCTTAGCACCGTTTCGCCCGAACCTTCCAAATAGCCGCGGAAAATCACGCCGGTGTAATAGTCGTTTTCGTTTACCAGCCCCAAATCCAGCATCACCTTGCCGCCCTGCGCGCATTGGCAGGTTTGCTCATAAAGGGTGCGCAGGTAGGCCAAAATGCCCCGGGTTTCTTCATCCACAAACAGGCCTTCGGCTTCTTTCAGCACTTCCTCCCCGCCGTAAAGCCGGGGCAGGCGCTGCAAAATCTGCGCCTGGGGGATGCTGCTGTATTCTTCCAGCACGTCGTTTAAGCGCGCGTAGTTTTTTTGCTCGATTAACCGGCGCAGCTCTTCTTTTACGTCCGTATCGCCGGTGATATGCGAAACCAGCGATTGAAACAGGCCGATATGCCCAATTTCAATGCGGTAATCGTTGGATTTAAAGCGGCTTAACGCATAAGAGGCGGTGGAAATCACTTCCAAATCCGCCATTTGCGAGCAAACGCCGATAAGCTCCACTCCTGTTTGGGCCACTTCGTCGGAAGAGCCGGCCATGTGCTTGTTCATGCGGTAAACCACCTGGTTGTAAAACAGCCGAATGGGCAGGTTCTCGTTGCGCAGGCGGGTCGCCGTCATGCGAGCGATGGGCAGGGTAGAATCCGGGCGCATCACCATAAGCCGGCCCTTTAAGTCGCACAGCTTATACATGCTCTCCTGCACAAAATGGCGCGAGCCTTTGGAGAACACGTCGTAATATTCCAGCCCCGGGGTGACAACCTCGGTGTAGCCGTGCCGGAAGAACAAATCTTTCAGGATATTTTCTACACGCCGGCGCTCCATGCATTCTTCAAACAGCAGTTCTTTGGTGCCGTCCGGGGTGATTTTGTCGTACTGTTTCATAAGTTCCTCCTGTCGGTTTTTTTGCTTACTTTAGTATGCTAATATGGTAATATGATAACACAAACCCGAGTATTGGTCAAATACAAATACACACGCCCTGCTCGGTTACTTTTATAAAATTTCACCAAAGGCAGGGCGTTTTGTTTTTTGGATGCAAGGGCCTATTTTCCCCTTTTGCCCTGCCAATTGGCGCGCGCCGGCTTAAAAGAAGGTCATCTGGCTGGATTCGGGCAAATCGCCCAAAGCGCCGGCCTCGCGCAGTTTTTCAACCACCGCTTTGGATACCCCTGCGCGCTGGGTGATTTCGTCGGCCGAGATAAACTCCCCTTTGTCGCGCGCCTGCATCAAGTTAACCGCCGCGGCCGCGCCAACGCCCGAAAGCGCGGTAAACGGCAGGCGGATTTTGCCATCTTCGCACAGGTATTTGGTGGCGTGGGATTTATACAAATCCACCGGCAAAAAGCTGTAGCCGCGGCAAAGCATCTCGTTGATAATCTGCAAAGTGGAATACTGGTCCTCTTCCTTGGCGGTGCGCTCATTGCCGCGCTCTTTTAGCATCTGCATGCGCATTTTTACCGCGTCACGCCCGGCAACCGCCGCCTGCGCGTCGATATCCTCGCCGCGCACGGTAAAATACATGGCGTAAAATTCCAGCGGACGGTACACTTTGTACCAGCCCAAACGCACAGCCGCCATAACATAGGCCGCCGCATGCGCTTTGGGGAACATGTATTTGATTTTCATACAGCTGTCGATGTACCACTGGGGCACGTCGTGCGCTTTCATCTCACCGATGTAATATTCGTTTAGCTCTTTTTTGGCTTTGCCCTTACGGGTGATTTCCATAATTTTAAACGCATCTTTGGGTTTTAGCCCCTTGTGCAGCAAATAGGTCATAATGCTGTCGCGCGTACCGATAACCTCCGAAATGGTGCAGGTGCCGTTTTTAATCAAATCCTGGGCGTTGCCCAGCCAAACGTCGGTGCCGTGGGAAAGCCCGGAAATCTGCAAAAGGTCGGAAAAGGTCTTGGGCTTGGCATCCATAAGCATCTGGCGCACAAAGCTGGTGCCCATTTCCGGCAGGGCAAAGGTGCCGGTTTTGCTTTCTATTTCTTCGGGGGTTACGCCCAGCGCCTCGGTGGAGGTAAACAGCGAAAGCACCTTAGGGTCGCACGCGGGGGCTTCCATCACGGGGATGCCGGTCATTTCCTCCAAATATTTGTACATGGTGGGCACATCATGGCCCAGAATGTCCAGCTTCAAGATGGTATCATGCAGGGAGTGGAAGTCAAAGTGGGTGGTTACCACGCCCGATTCGGCGGAATCGGCCGGGTGCTGCACGGGGGAAAAGTCGTAAATTTCATAATTGGCGGGCACAACCACCATGCCGCCCGGGTGCTGGCCGGTGGTGCGCTTAACCCCTGTGCACCCTTTTACCAGGCGGTTTTCCTCCGCCCTGTGCACCACGCGGCCCTGCTCGTCCAAATATTTTTTTACAAAGCCGTAGGCGGTTTTTTCCGCAATGGTGCCGATGGTGCCGGCCTTGAACACATGGGAAGAGCCGAACAGTTCCTCGGTGTAGCGGTGGGCGTTTGCCTGGTAATCGCCCGAAAAGTTTAAGTCAATATCGGGGGCCTTGTCCCCGTCAAACCCCAAAAAGGTTTCAAACGGGATGTCATGGCCGTCGCCATGGTATTTGGTGCCGCATTTGGGGCAGTTTTTCTCCGGCAGGTCAAAGCCGGAGCCAATGCTGCCGTCAGTAAAAAACTCGCTGAATTTGCAGTTGGGGCACACATAATGCGGGGGCAGCGGGTTTACCTCCGAAATGCCCGCCATGGTTGCCACAAAGGACGAACCCACCGAACCACGCGAACCGACCAGGTATCCGTCCGATTCGCTTTTGAACACCAGTTTTTGCGCGATGATGTACAGCACCGCAAACCCGTGCTTGATGATGGAGGAAAGCTCGCGCTCAAGCCGGTTGGCCACAATGTCGGGCACTTTGCCCTCGTACCCGTAAATGCGCATGGCGCGCTCTTGGGTCAGGCGGGTCAACTCCTCCTCCGAGCCTTCAATGGTGGGGGTGTAGGTGCCCTTGGGTATGGGCAGGATTTTATCGATTTTGTCCGCAATTTTGTTGGGGTTGTCCACCACCACTTCCATCGCCTTTTCAGGGCCTAAATAGGCAAAATCCGCAAGCATTTCGTCGGTGGTTTTCAAATACAGCGGCGCCTGGGCGGAAGCATCGGTAAAGCCCTGGCCGGACATCAAAATCTCGCGGAAGGCGCCGTCCTGCGGCTCTAAAAAGTGCACGTCGCCGGTGGCCACGCACAATTTTCCCAAATCGTCGGCCAGCTTTACAATGGTGCGGTTGTGGTTTCTCAGCTCCTCTTCGCTGTTTACCTTGCCGGTGCGCAGCATAAAGGCGTTGTTTTGGATGGGCTGGATTTCCAAATAATCGTAATAGGATGCCAAGGCCTTCAGTTCCGGGTAGGCCTTTCCGTCCGCCACCGCCCTGTAAAGTTCGCCAGCTTCACAGGCGCTGCCTACCAAAATACCCTCGCGGTGCTGGTTAAGTTCGCTTTTTAAAATGCGCGGGCGCTTATAATAATGGTCCAAATGGCTTTTGGAGATGAGTTTGTACAAATTTTTCAGCCCGGTTTGGTTTTTCACCAGCAAAATCATATGGTAGGAGGGCAGCTTTTTGGGATCCCCCCCTTTTAAAGAGGTGTTAAACTGCTTAACCTCGGTAATGCCCATTTCTTTTTGCATGGTTTGCAGCATGCAGTCAAAAATCTTGGCCAGCATAAACGCATCGTCGTCCGCCCGGTGGTGGTTAAACGCGCCCAGCTTTAGGTAATCGGCTAGCACGTTGAGCTTATGGTTTTTCAAATTCGGGTACAAATTCCTGGCGATGACCACCGTATCGATGTATGTATAGCCAAACGGCATCTGGTGGCGGCCGGCCGCGGCCTTTAAAAAGGAGGTGTCGAACTCGGCGTTGTGGGCCACCAGGATATCGTTTTTGGCAAAGGCAAAAAACTGTTCCAGCGCCTGCTGTTCCTTGGGCGCGCCGGCCACCATTTGGTCGGTGATGCCGGTTAATTCGGTGATTTTGGGCGGTATGGGCCGTTCGGGGTCTACAAAAATATCAAACCGCTCGGTGATTTCCCCGTTTACCAGGCGCACCGCACCGATTTCGGTAATGCGCTCGGTGTTGGCCGAAAGCCCGGTGGTTTCCAGGTCAAACACCACAAAGCTTTTGTCCAGCGTTTGGTTTTGGTTGCCTTTTACCGCCTGGATCATATCGTTGACAAAGTACGCTTCCAGCCCATAGATGACTTTGAAATCCCCGCCTTTTTTCTCGATGGCCGCCAGCGCGTTCATCGCATCGGGGAATGCCTGGGCGACGCCGTGGTCGGTGATGGCGCAGGCTTTGTGCCCGTACTGGTAGGCGCGGTTGATGAGCGCGCCGGCCGAAGCCAGCCCGTCCATTGCCGACATATTGGTGTGCATGTGCAGCTC
>CAJFVS010000054.1 GCA_904420505.1 Candidatus Alloruminococcus vanvlietii
AAACTTGAAAGGCAGGGCCTTTTATGCTACAATAAAAACATGTTAAGCCAACGGGGAAATCCTCCCCGTGCTTTCATTTTAAACCAAAGTTTTTTGGTTTTCAACCGCTGGAAATCGCAGCAATTTATTTCACAAATTTTAAACCCAGAAGGATTGTTGAAAAGTATGAAATCATTTGAAGAAGTATTTGACATGGTGTGCGATATCTGCCGCGAGGAAGTAAGCGCAGTGGCGTACAACCTGTGGATTAGCTGTCTGGAACCGGTTGGCCTTGAGGGAAACGAGGCCGTTTTATATGTTATGAGCAATTTCCAGCGCGGCATTATACAGGAAAAATACATGCACATTTTAAAAAAGGCGTTTTTGGAAGTGCTGGGCTTTGAGGTAAACGTACGAATCAAAACCTCCGAAGACGCCGACGCGCCCAACCTGGCCCAAAACACCCAGAACACCGGGCCAACCCCCCATTTTGAACCCGGCGGGGATTACGAATACACCTTCCAAACCTTTATTGTAGGCGCTTCCAACAAATTTGCCCACGCCGCTTCCCTGGCGGTGGCCACCAACCCCGCAGGCGCATACAACCCGCTGTTTATTTACGGCGGCTCCGGCCTTGGCAAAACCCACCTTTTGTATGCCATTGAAAATGAAATCAAAAAGAACAACCCTTCGCAGAACATTTTGTATGTAAAAGGCGAGGAATTCACCAACGAGCTTATCGAATCCATCTCCAACAAAAACATGTCGGATTTTCACAACAAATACCGCAATGTGGACGTTTTGCTGGTCGACGACATCCAGTTTATCGCCGGCAAGGAAAGCACCCAGGAAGAATTCTTCCACACCTTTAACACCCTCTACCACGAGGGCAAGCAGATTGTGCTGACCTCCGACCGGCCGCCCAAGGAGATTAAAACCCTGGAAGACCGTTTGCGCACCCGTTTTGAATGGGGCTTGCTTGCAGACGTGCAGCCCCCGGACTTTGAAACCCGCATCGCCATCATCCGGCGCAAGGCCCAGCTTTTGGATATCAACGTGCCCGAAGACGTGGCCGAATACATTGCCAACCGATTAAAAAACAACATCCGCCAGCTGGAGGGCGCTGTGAAAAAATTAAAAGCGTACAAGCTACTGGATGAAAGCCCGCCGTCGATTACCACCGCGCAGTCGGCCATACGGGATATTTTAAACGACAACCAGCCCGTGCCGGTCACGGTGGAGCGCATCATCGGCGAGGTTTCGCGCACCTTTGGGGTTTCTCCCAAAGACATCCGCTCCAACAAGCGCGCCGCCCAGATTTCCTCCGCCCGGCAGATTTCCATGTACGTCATCCGTGAGATTACCCAGATGTCCATGTCCGCCATCGGCGACGAGTTCGGCGGGCGCGACCACTCCACCGTGGTGTACGCCATGGGCCAGGTGTAAAAAAATATGAAAAACGACTCGCATTATAAAGAAATTGTGGAAGATATCATCAAAAATATCCGGGATAGTTAACCTTTCCACCTCTTTTCTTTCCACCGTTTTGTGGAAAACTTGGACTTTTCCTCATTTTCCACAGACTTTTCCACATTTTTTTGGTTTTCCACGCAAGTTTTCCACCATACAAGTGCAAAAACACATCGCTTTCCACTTTTGCACGGGTTTTCCAAACCGGCTTGCTCAATTTTCAATTGCCTGCAAATTGGCTTTTAAAAACCGTTTGCCTGCTTTTTTGCACATTTGCGCGCCCCCTAAGACTACTACTACTTTATAAATTTTCCTTTCTATTCTATTTTTTATGCCAAACAAAGGGCCAGCCTTTTCAATATTTGCCCTTACACGGCAGAAGGAGTTTTGACATGAACATTGTGATTGAAAAACAAAAATTGCTGGATGCGGTTGTCAACGTTTCGCGTGCAGTTGGGTCCAAATCTTCCATTCCTGCGCTGGAAGGCATTTTGTTCCAGGCGCAAAACAACTCCCTTCGCCTGACTTCTTACGATTTGGAAATGGGCATTGTTACCGACATTGACTGCAAAGTAAATGAACCGGGCGAAATCATCCTTTCTTCCAAGCTTATTTCCGATATTGTGCGCAAGATGCCGGGGGAGACCATCTCCATTTCTTCGGACGAAAAGAACCTGACGTTAATCAAAAGCGGCATTACCGAATTTACCGTGCTGGGGCTTCCGGCTTCGGAATTTCCCGAAATGCCCGCCGTCCAAAAAGAGGACAGCGTGGTATTAAACGAACCCATGCTTAAAAGCATGATTTGCCAAACCATCTTCGCCTGCGCACAGGGGGATTCCAAACCCGTGCACACCGGCGTTTTGTTTGATATCAAAGACAAAATCATCACCCTGGTGGCGGTGGACGGCTACCGCCTGGCGCTGCGGCGGGAAAATATCTTAACCGATATGGAAGTGAGCTTCATTGTGCCTTCCAAAACCTTAAGCGAGATTGTGAAGCTTTTGGGGGATGACGATGAAAAAAATGTCTTTATCTGGATTGCCAGAAAGCATATTGTAGTAGAGCTTGGCGGCTACCAGGTGATTAGCCGTTTACTGGAAGGCGACTTTTTGGATTACAACGCCGCTATCCCCAAAACCCATTTAACCGAAGTACGCGTCAATACCCGCGTTATGAGCGAATCCATCGAGCGCACGGCACTTCTCATTACCGACCGGCTGAAAAGCCCTTTAAAGTGCAATTTTGAGGGGAATAAGCTTATTTTATCCTGCACCACCGCCATTGGTAAGGCATATGACGAGCTGGAGCTTGTAAAACAAGGCGAGGATGTGACCATCGGCTTTAACAACCGCTATTTGCTGGACGCTTTGAAATATTCCGGCTGCGATGAAGTCAAATTGCTTATCAACGGGCCCCTTTCCCCCATGCGCGTGATGGCCCCCGATGGGGACGGCTTTGTATTTTTGGTGCTGCCGGTGAGGTTGAAAAATGAAAACTGAACAGATTCTAATCCGTCCGCCGTTTATCAAGCTGCAAGACCTGCTGAAATTTGCCGGCGCCTGTGAAACCGGCGGCCAGGCAAAAGAGCTTATCCAGCAGGGGTATGTTACGGTAAACGGCGAAGTTTGCACCCAGCGGGGTAAAAAGCTGTTTGGCAATGAACGCGTGTGCATTGATAACCAGCTGGAACTTGAGGTTATTTTGCATGAACATCCGTAAAATAGGCTTTTGGCAGTTTCGCAATTTGCAGCCCGCAACGCTTTGCCTGCAGGATGGGGTAAACGTGTTTTTTGGCGACAACGCCCAGGGCAAAACCAATTTGCTGGAAGGCATTTGGCTGTTTTGCGGGGCAAAAAGCTTTCGGGGGGCAAAGGAAGAGGAAATGCTGCAGTTTGGCGCGCCCTTTTTTAAGCTGGAAATGGAATTTGTTTCCCAGGGGCGCACGCAGCAAGCCAGCATATTGTCCAAACGCGAAGGCGGGCGCGAAGTGCTGCTAAATGAAGTAAAAAAGCGCTCCTCTGCAGAGCTTGCCGGGCATTTTTGCGCGGTGGTGTTTTCGCCAACCCATCTTTCGCTTATCAAAGACGGGCCGAATGTGCGCCGCAAATTTTTAGACGCGGCAATTTGCCAGCACAAACCCGGTTATATCAAGCTTATGGGGGATTACCACAAAGCGCTGCAGCAAAAAAACGCGCTGTTAAAAGACGTATGGCGCCACAGCCAGCTGCTCGATGAGCTGGACACATGGGACCGTATTTTGGCAAACCTGTGCGCGCAGGTTTACAAAGAGCGGGTAAAATACGTACAAACGCTAAACCCCTTTGCACAGGAGATTTACGGCGGCTTTTCGCAGCAAAAAGAAACGCTTTCGCTTTTTTATGTTTCGCAGGATTTGCAGGGCTTTGACAAGGCGCTGGAGATAGAAGAGTTGCAGCAGGCGTTTTACAGCGCCATTTTGCAAAAACGCAGGGAAGAAATCCGGCTGGGTTTTGCCCAAACCGGCGTGCAGCGCGACGATTTGGAAATTCAAATTAACCAAAAAAGCGCGCGGCAGTTTGCCTCCCAGGGGCAGCAGCGCAGCGCGGTATTAAGCTTAAAACTGGCCGAAGCCAACAGTTTAAAACAGCATTTGGAAGAAATGCCGGTGATTTTGTTGGACGATGTGCTGTCCGAGCTGGACCAAAACCGGCAAAACTATATTTTGCATGCGTTAAAAGGGGCGCAGGTGGTTATCACCGGGTGCGAACCCATACAAAATGCCGGGGCTTGCCGGGTGTTTTTGGTTAATGACGGAAAAGTAAGCCAAAAAGAACTATAAGCAAAGGGTGAAGCTATGTATTTGCATTTAGGGGCCGACACCGTTGTACGCACAGCGGATGTCCTCGCGATTTTGGATATGGACAATGCCACCATCTCCAAAATCACGAAAGAGTATTTAAACCATGCCCAAAAACAAAACCGGGTGGTCAATGTGACAAACGATATCCCCAAGTCGTTTGTAGTGGCTGTTCACAACGGCCAAACCACGGTGTATTTATCGCAGATATCGCCTGCAACGCTTAAGCGCCGGGCAGGGTTTATAGGGCAGATGCAAAAGGGCGCGCCCAAACAGTCTTAGAGAATTTGGAGGGAATTTTGTGGATAAAAATGAAAATTTGCCGTTGTATGACGGCAACCAGATACAGGTTCTGGAAGGCCTGGAAGCCGTGCGCAAACGCCCAGGCATGTATATCGGTTCCACCGGCCCAAAAGGGCTGCACCATCTGGTGTATGAAATTGTAGACAACTCCATCGACGAAGCCTTGGCCGGCTTTTGCGATAAAATTGAAGTGGATATCCTGCCGGACAATATCATTATGGTTAAAGACAACGGCCGCGGTATTCCGGTTGGCATTCAGCCCAAAATGGGCATTCCCGCGGTAACGGTTGTGTTTACCGTGCTGCATGCAGGCGGTAAATTCGGCGGCGGCGGGTATAAAGTATCCGGCGGTTTGCACGGGGTTGGCGCCTCGGTTGTAAACGCGTTGAGCGAATGGCTGGAGGTGGAAGTGCGCGACGGCGAACACATCTATTACCAGCGGTTTGAACGCGGGGTAGCCTGCGCGGATTTGGCCATCACCGGCGACACCACCGAAACCGGAACCACCGTTGTATTCAAACCGGACGGGCAGATTTTTGAAGATTTGGTGTTTGATTACGATGTTTTGCTTACCCGGCTGCGCGAACAGGCCTTTTTAAACGCAGGGGTGCACATTGTGATGCGCGACCTTCGCCATACCGACAACCCGGTGGAAGAAAAGCTGTGCTACGAAGGGGGCTTAAAAAGCTTTGTGGACCATATCCACAAACGCAAAGGGCTGGAAGTGCTGCACGATGAAATCATCTACATGCAGACCGAGCAAAACGATATGACCGCCGAAGTGGCCATGCAGTACAACGACAGCTACAACGAATTTATCTTATCCTTTGCCAACAATATCCACACGGCCGAAGGCGGCACCCATGAGGTGGGCTTTAAATCTGCTTTAACCCGTGTGTTCAACGAATATGGGCGCAAATACAACCTGCTGAAAGAAGCGGACAAAAACCTTTCGGGCGAAGATGTGCGCGAAGGTTTAACGGCTATTATCTCGGTAAAATTAACCGATGCGCAGTTTGAAGGCCAGACCAAAGCCAAATTGGGCAACACCGAAGTGCGCGCCATGGTCGATTCGATGGTCTATTCCAAGCTTATGACCTTTTTTGAAGAAAACCCGGCCGTTGCCCGCACCATTTTTGACAAAGCGTTAGGCGCTGCCAGGGCACGCGAAGCCGCCCGGCGCGCGCGCGATTTAACAAGGCGCAAATCGGTGCTGGAAAGTGCGTCACTGCCCGGCAAGCTGGCCGACTGTTCTTCCAAAGACAACACCATGACC
>CAJFVS010000055.1 GCA_904420505.1 Candidatus Alloruminococcus vanvlietii
AGCTTGGAAAACTCTTACCGTTCGGTAAACGATTCGCCCGGCGCGCTGGAAGGGTTTTATCTCACCCAAATTCTGCTGGGGCGCTTTGTTACCCCGCAGCAGGTGCTGGAGAATTTACAGGCTGTTACCAAAGAAAAGGTAGTACAAGCTGCCAAAACCCTGCGGCTGGATACCGTTTACTTTTTGACCTCGCAGGACGACGAGAGGAGTGAAACCAAATGAATCGGCAAATTATCAAAAGCGAACGCTTAAACGAAGAATATATCAAAATTCACCATCCCAGCGGCCTTACCTTAATGCTGTACCCGTTAAAAGGGTATTCCACGGCGTATGCGCTGTTTGGCACCAACTACGGTTCGATTGACACCTGCTTTAAAACCGAAAACGACCCGGATTTTGTCACCGTGCCGGAAGGCATTGCCCATTTTTTGGAGCACAAGCTGTTTGAAAGCGAAGACCTGGACGCCTTTGCGCGCTATGCCAAAACCGGGGCTTCGGCCAACGCCTACACCAGCTTTGACAGGACCTGTTATTTGTTCTCCTGCTCGGACAATTTTGAGCAGAGCCTGGAAATTTTGCTGGACTTTGTCACATCGCCGTATTTTACCCCCGAAACTGTCCAGAAGGAGCAGGGCATCATTGGCCAGGAAATCAAAATGTACGACGACAGCCCCGACTGGCGCGTGCTGTTTAACCTTTTGCGCGCCATGTACCAAAAGCATCCGGTGCGCATCGACATCGCCGGTACGGTGGAGTCCATCGCCCAGATTGACGACAAGCTGCTTTACCGCTGCTACAACACCTTTTACAATTTAAACAACATGGTTTTGGCCATTGCCGGCAATTTTGACCCCGATGTGGTGGTACGCCTGTGCGACAAAATTTTGAAAAAAGCCCCCCTTCAAACCATCCAAAGCAAACGGGTGGAGGAACCCATGCAAATCCAAAAGGAATATGTGGAAGAAAGGCTGCCGGTTTCCATGCCGATTTTTTCCATGGGCTATAAGGTAGAGCCCAAACCGGTGGAGACCTCGGCTTTGGACCAAATTACCAGCGAGATTTTATTGGATATTTTGTCGGGCGAAAGCTCGCCCTTGTACCGCAGATTGTATGACAAAGGGCTAATCAACGCCACGTTTTCCAACGAAGTATTTGCCGGGCGCGATTATTACAGCCTGCTGTTTTCCGGTGAATCGCCCGACCCCAAGGCCGTGCGCGACGAACTTATAAAAGAAGTGGAAAGGCTGAAAAAAGAAGGCATTGCACAAGAAGATTTTGACCGCGCAAAAAAAGCCAATTACGGGCGCTATGTGCGCATGTTCAACAATGTTGAATCCATTGCCAGCATGATGGTGGTGGCGCATTTTTACAATATTACCCCATACCAAATCATCGATAAAGTCGCATCGGTTACCCTGCAGCAGGTACAGCAGGCTTTGGAGAGTGAAATGATAAGCAGCCGCTTGGCGCTTTCGGTTATCAAACCGGTTGGGGAACAGGAGGAAAAAGCATGACACAGACATTGTATTTTCCCGGATTGAATTGGCAGATTGACTTAAACCCCGTTGCGTTCCAGATTGGCCCGATTACGGCCAACTGGTACGGGGTAATTATTGCAGCCGGCTTTTTGGTCGCCATTATTTATTCCTTTGCGCGCATGAAAAAGTTCGGCCTGAACGAAGACCGCACGCTGGACGTTATCATCGCGGGCATCATCGGCGGCATTGTGGGCGCAAGGCTTTACTATGTGATTTTTGCATTTGATGAATTCAAAGGCGACCCGCTGAAAATCTTCCGCATTTGGGAAGGCGGGCTTGCCATTTACGGCGGCATTATCGGCGCGATTTTGCTGGGCTGGCTGTTTTGCTACATACGCAAAGTAAAATTCCTGCCCTTGCTGGATATGGTGGGCAGCGGCTTTTTAATCGGCCAGGCCATCGGCCGCTGGGGCAATTTTGTTAACATTGAAGCATTCGGTTCCAACACCACCCTGCCTTGGGGCATGACCAGCGATAAAATTGTCAATTACCTGACCCAAAAAGCACCGGAACTTGCCGAACTGGGCATTACGGTGGACCCGAACATGCCGGTGCACCCGTGCTTTTTGTACGAATCCATCTGGTGCTTAATAGGGTTTATCCTTTTGCATTTTTACACCAAGCACCGCAAGTTTGACGGCGAGATGTTCTTGATGTACATCGGCTGGTACGGCTTGGGCCGCTTTGCGATTGAAGGGCTGCGCACCGACAGCTTGATGATTGGCACCCTGCGCGTTTCGCAGGTGCTGGCGCTGCTGTGCGTGATTGTATCGGTTTTGCTGATTGTCATCATCCGCATGCGCATCAAACGCCGCAACGACCCGGAATACTTGATGCTGTATGTCAACACAGAAGAATCCAAACGGGATTTGCAGGCGTTGGAGGATTCTAGGCGCGAATACGAAGAAAAACGCCGTGCAAAACGTGCCAAACGCAGGGGCGAGGCTTCCCCCAGCGTGGAAGAAAGCGAGGGGGCTAAAAAATCCTCGCAGGAGCTGCAGCAGGAAGAAGCGCCCAATGAAGCGCAAAAGGATACAAAAGAAGATACACAAGAGCAACCAGAAGATTAAGGGGGAAAAACTATGGCACAGACCATCAACGGAAAACAGGTATCCCAACGGGTAAAGGACGAAGTACGTGAGCAGGCCCTGAAACTGCACGAACAGGGGATTACCCCTGGGCTGGCCGTGGTGATTGTGGGGGATAACCCCGCTTCGCGCGTGTATGTAAACTCCAAGAAAAAAGCCTGCTCGGAAGTAGGCATATATTCGGAAGAATATGCCCTGCCGCAGGAGACCACCCAGGAAGAGCTTTTAAAACTGGTGGAGGAATTAAACCAAAAGGAAGACATTTCCGGTATTTTGGTACAGTTGCCGCTTCCCGCGCAGATTGATGAAAAAACCATCATCAACGCCATCAACCCCAACAAGGATGTGGATGCGTTCCACCCGGTAAATGTGGGCAAAATCATGATTGGCGACTACGACTTTTTGCCCTGCACACCCGCCGGCATCATGGATTTGATTGCCGAAACCGGCGTGGAAATTGAAGGGAAAAACTGCGTGGTAGTGGGGCGTTCCAACATTGTGGGCAAGCCCATGGCGATGTTGATGCTACATAAAAACGCCACTGTTACCATCACCCATTCCAAAACGCGCAATTTAAAAGAAATTTGCCAGCAGGCGGATATTTTGATTGTCGCCATCGGCAAAGCCAACTTTATTACCGGCGAGATGGTAAAAGAAGGCGCTGTGGTCATCGACGTTGGCATGAACCGCTTGGAAGACGGCAAGCTGTGCGGGGATGTGGAATTTGCCTCTGCCAGCCAAAAAGCCGGGTTTATCACCCCGGTTCCGGGCGGGGTAGGGCCTATGACGATTGCCACCTTGATGCGCAACACCATTAAGGCAGCAGAATTAAATGCGACCAAATCAAAATAAAGTTGACAGGCTTTGACTTTTGTGGTATTATTTTATACGCCGCATATTCCGGGCTTTTAAGCAGGGGCTTCCCCTCGCCTGAGCGTAGCGAGTCTTTAGAAAGAGGCAGGTGCCTATATGTACGCAGTTATTTTAACTGGTGGTAAACAATATCGCGTAAGCGAAGGCGACACCATTTATGTCGAAAAGCTCAACGCAGAAGCGGACAGCACTGTGGAATTCGACGTAGTGGCCGTTTCCAAAGAAGATGGCGATATCCAAGTTGGTACACCCCTTGTTGCGGGTGCAAAAGTCACTGGCAAAGTGGTAAAAACCGGTAAAGGGAAAAAGATTACTGTCTTTACCTACAAACCCAAAAAAGATTCCAAGAGAAAAATGGGCCACAGGCAACCCTATACCAAGGTTCAAATCGAATCCATCCAAGCTTAAATGTAAGCAATTTTGTATACGAATACGGAGGTGTACTCTTTATGGCACATAAGAAGGGCGTTGGCTCTACCAAAAACGGTCGCGATTCCGAATCCAAACGCTTAGGCGTAAAACGTGCAGATGGCCAGTTTGTATTGGCTGGCAACATCTTGGTTCGTCAGCGCGGCACACATATCCATGCGGGTAACAATGTTGGCCGTGGTTCGGATGATACTTTGTTTGCTTTGATTGACGGCAAAGTAAAATTTGAGCGCATGGGCGCAGACCGCAAAAAGGTCAGCGTTTACGAAGCATAAGAAAAGGAAATACCCTTTGAAAAATCCCGGGTTTTACTCGGGATTTTTGTTTGATCAACACATAGAAAGCGGTGAGAAAATGTTTGTAGATATCGCAAAAATCATGGTCAAAGCAGGCAAAGGCGGCGACGGTGCGGTTTCATTTCACAGGGAAAAATACGTAGCGGCAGGCGGCCCCGATGGGGGTGACGGCGGCAAAGGCGGCGATGTGGTGTTTGTGGTGGATACCAACCTTTCCACCCTGTTGGATTTTCGGTACAA
>CAJFVS010000056.1 GCA_904420505.1 Candidatus Alloruminococcus vanvlietii
TGACAAACACCGAAAACGCAATGATGAAAAAGTTGATAACCTGCTGCAAAAAAGCGCCGTATTCCAGCGCAACTTCAGCGGCGTCTGCCGTAGCGGCTTTTAGCACAATGCGCAGCGATGCAAAATTCACCCCGCCTATTAAAATGCCGATAACCGGCATAATCACCTGGTTTACCAAGCTGTTAACAATGGCTGTAAACGCATTGCCTACAATAATGCCCACTGCCATATCCAGCACGTTGCCGCGGGTAATAAAGGTTTTAAAT
Organism: Candidatus Alloruminococcus vanvlietii; assembly: GCA_904420505.1. Taxonomy (GTDB): domain Bacteria; phylum Bacillota; class Clostridia; order Oscillospirales; family Ruminococcaceae; genus Alloruminococcus; species Alloruminococcus vanvlietii. Next base: position 267 of record CAJFVS010000056.1, read on the forward strand.
TCCCCCAAAAAGCCTCTGGTTTTGTCTTTTACCGACATATTGCCACTCCTTTGTTTTCCCCAATTTTTGTTTTTAGTATGCCTTAGAATAGATAAAATGTCAATGCAAGCAAAACCGGTGCAAGGAGGGGAAACTTGTGTTATAATGGGTACAACAGCCGTTTTACCCAAGCCGGGCGTTTTGCCAAAATACATGTGCCCGGCTTGCTGGGTAGGCGCCATAGTTTGGTTTGCAACAAACGGGGGTTTTATGAAAATTTTGGTAGACGCCGACGCCTGCCCGGTAAAGGATATCATTGTGCAGCAGGCGGCATTGCGCGGCATAGAAGTGTGGATGGTATGCGACACCGCCCACCGCATTGAAGACGGGTACAGCCGTGTACTGGTGGTGGACCAGGGGGCGGACACGGCGGATGTAAAAATTGCCAACGTAACCTGTGCGGGCGATATAGTGGTTACGCAGGATTATGGGGTAGCGTCGATGGCGATTGGAAAAGGCGCACGGGTGCTGCACCAAAACGGCATGGAGTACACGCCCCAGAACATTGACCGGCTGCTGTTTGAGCGCTTTTTGGGCAAAAAATCCCGCCGGGCGGGTATGCGCACCCACAACGCCAAAAAGCGCACCAGGCAGGATGACCAAGCATTTTTGCGCGCATTGGTGCGCGTTTTGGAAGGGGAGCAAACACAATGCGAATGATTTCTTGGAATGTAAACGGGCTGCGCGCCTGTTTGAATAAAGGCTTTTTGGATTTTTTCCATCTAATCAATGCCGATTTTTTCTGTGTGCAGGAAACCAAAATGCAGCAAGGCCAGGTGGATTTACAACTGGAAGGGTATACCCAATACTGGAACAGCGCCCAGAAAAAAGGGTATTCGGGCACGGCTATTTTTGCCAAGCGCCCGGCTTTATCGGTGCGCTACGGTTTAGGCATAGATGAGCACGACCAGGAAGGACGAGCCATTACCCTGGAATATGAAAACTTCTTTTTGGTAAACGTGTACACCCCCAATGCGCAAAGGGGGCTGGAGCGCATTGATTACCGCATGCAATGGGAGGATGCGTTCCGGGAATATTTATGCGGGCTGGATGCGCAAAAGCCGGTGATAATCTGCGGGGATATGAATGTAGCGCATACCGAAATCGACTTAAAAAACGCCAAAAGCAACATTGGCAACGCAGGGTTTTCCTACGAAGAACGCGGCAAGCTTGACGAACTTTTGCAAAGCGGCTTTGTGGATACTTTCCGCTATTTGCACCCGGATGTGACAGGGGCATATTCCTGGTGGTCGTATATGTACCACGCCAGGGAAAACAACGCCGGATGGCGGATTGATTATTTTTTGGTATCCGACCGGATTAAGGATGCGCTTTCTTCCAGTTGTATGTACCCGGAAGTCATGGGTTCGGACCATTGCCCGGTAGGGATTGAGATTTTTTAATGCAGGCATATGTGTATATCCTGCTGTGTGCAGACAATACCCTTTACACTGGCTGGACAAATGATATTGCCCGCAGGGTAGAAGCCCATAACCAAAAAAAGGGCGCAAAATATACCGCTTCCCGGTTGCCGGTGCGGTTGGTGTATGTGGAGCCTTGCCCCAGCAAGCAAGCCGCTTTGCAGCGTGAATATGCCATCAAACGCATGACGCGAGAAAAAAAGCTTTTGTTAATTGCTGCGCAAAAAGGTTTTGACCCGCAGGCATATGCATAAAAACAAAAACCCCAGGCTTTGGGGCGGCGGTTAAGCGGCCGTGGGCCGCTTTTAGGGCGCATGGCATGCGCCCTTTTAAAAACATTTTTACCGCCGCCCCACATGGCATGGGGTATTTTTATGATAAGAGATACGGCAAAATCACCCGGTAGGCTTCTACCAAAGCTTCAAACGTAAAATTGGCGCAGTTGGCCGGGCTGGTAGAAGGCAGATAAATAGGGGAAAACCCGGTTTGTTTGGCACAAAATGTTTCAAACAGGCGGGTAGCGGTTTTGCCGGTGGTAAACACCGCTTGGATAGACGCCTTGGACAAAATGGGGGTAAAATCGTTGGGGACAGGGTTTTGTATGCTCGCATCGCTTGCCCCTTGGATTTCACATGCATGCAGCACATCAAACAAAGCGATGCGGTGACCCAACAAAAACGCGGTTTTTTGTTCGATGGTAACAAGGGGCGGGGAATCAAACAGCGTTTGCAAAACACGCCAGAATTTGTTTTGGGGGTTCCCGTAATAAAACCCCGTTTGCCGCGATTTGGGCGAGGGCATGGTGCCCAGAATCAAAATGCGCGAGTGTGCATCGAACACGGGGGCTAAGGTGTGCAAAACCTCTGGCATCAAACATCCTCCTCGGGTGATTCTTCCGGTTCCTCGGCTTCATAAATATCCAGCTTAAACCAAAAACGCACGCCGTTGGGGGTGTTTTCGGCCCCATAGCTTTTTTGGTGCATTTCCATAACCGCTTTTACAATGGCAAGGCCCAGGCCATAGCTGTCATGCTGGCGCGTGCGGGATTTATCCGCCCGGTAAAAGGAGATGAACAAGTTTTCCAAATCCTCTTGGGCAATGTGCGTGCCGGTGTTTTCTACTGAAACCATACATTCGCTGCCTTCCTGCTGGGCTTTTAACACAATGGTGCCGTTTTCGGGGGTGTATTTTAAAGCGTTATCGTACAAATTGGTAAACACCTGCTTGATTTTGCTGTAATCGCCCTGCACAATAAACGCATCAATATCTTTTTGCACAATGTGCAGCGATTTGTTTTGCGCCAGGATATGGTAGTTGTTGACAATTTCGCTGACAATATCGCCTAAACAAAAAATCGAAAGGTTTAACTCCTCCGCGCCGCTTTCAAAACGGGACAAACGCAGCAGCTGCGCCACCAAAGTGGACATTTTATTGCCCTCTTGGATGATGATGTCGCAATATTCGCGCTTTAAATCCGGGTCGTCGGTTTGGCTAATGGCTTCCGAATAGCTGACAATAAGCGCAAGCGGGGTTTTAAAATCGTGCGAGACATCCATAACAAACTGCTTGCGCATTTCGGCGTTTTTTTGCTGCTGCAATAAATCTTTTTGCAAAACCTCGTTGGCTTTTACCAGCGTTTGGATGTTCGATTGCAGCTCGCTTGACATATGGTTGATAGAGGCCGCCAGCATGCCGATTTCATCGTTGGATTTGACGCGGCAGGTTTCGCTGAAATCCAAATGGGAGATTTTGTCCGCCACCTGCTGGATTTGGGTAATCGGGCGGGTGGTGCGGCTGACAATGAAATACACCACAATGGCTCCGCACAGTAAAATAATAATAGAAATATACGAAGTGTATTTTACAGCCAGCTCGGCCGTGGATTTTACATAGCTTTTGGGCGTTTCCACATACAAATAGGTGGTGTCGTTGAGCCTTCCAATAAGCCGCAGCGAATAAGGGGAAGAATCCAGCAGCTGGAACTCATCTTCCAGTTGCAAAAACACGTCAATGTCTTCGTTGATGCCGGGCAAAACGCCGTCTTCCTGTTTATAGGACATGGCCGTTCCCTGTGCCTGCGCCTTGGGCTGGTCATCCTTTTTGGGGAAAAGCGCGTCCCAGTTTTCGCTGTATTGCGGGCGGGTGTGGTAAATGTACTGCGCCTGCTGGGTCTGGGCATCGTAAGTAAAAATGCCGATGACGATGTTTTTATTTTCTACGTTTTCCAAAAGGGACTGCCAATCGTCCGAGCCGTCCAAAAAGCTTTCTTTTACAATTTGCGCGCCTGTCAAAAGCTCGGTTTTTTTGTTATACAGGTAAAAATTTTCAAACAAAGTAGACCCTGCCAGCAACAGCACCAAACTGTTGACAATGAGGATAAGCAAAATAATCAAAAACAGCTTGTTTTTTATGCTAATCTTGTGTGCACGCAAATTTATAGCCTACCTTTCGGATGGTGGTGATATACCCTGCACAGCCGGCCAGTTTGGCGCGCAGGCATTTGATATGGGTATCCACCGTGCGGTCGTCGCCGTCGTAATCAAGCCCCCACACCGAGGAAAGAATCATATCGCGGGTAAGCACGATGTTTTTGTTTTTCATCAAATAATACAGCAAATCGTATTCTTTTGGGGTTAAAACCACCGGCTGGCCGTTTACCCACACGGCGCGTTCGCGGTACACCATTTTGATGGCCCCTACTTCCAAATCGCTCATATCGTTGGCGCTGGTGCGTTTTAACAGGTTTTTCACCCGCGTTACCAAAATGGTGGGGGAAAAGGGCTTGGAAATGTATTCGTCCGCCCCGTTGCGAAAGCCCTCCAGCTCGTCAAATTCGGTGTCGCGGGCGGTCAGCATCAAAACCGGCACATCCGAATGCTGCCGGATATGCTTTAAAACGCCAAAACCGTCCAGCTTAGGCATCATCACATCCAATATAATCAAAGAGCAGTCCTGCATGTCCTCAAATTTTTCCAGCGCTTCCTGTCCGTCCTGTGCTTCTACAATTTTAAAGCCTTCTTTTACCATATAGCTTGCAACCAGCCGGCGGATATTGGCTTCATCCTCTGCAATCAAAATTTTGGTTTCCATACCTGTGCCCCTCCGTATAGTAGTCTGGCTTTATTATGAAAAACATTTGTGTTCAAGTTGTGTAAAAAATCGGTGCAGGGTATGAATTCTGGCATTTGCCCTGCAGCCTTTTGTTTATTATACCAAATTTTCCTGTATTTAAAAAGGGTGGCGCGATAAGCGGTTGTGTGGTATAGTAAAACCAGTTTTTATGGAAAAGAGGTTGCCTTATGCCCCAGCTGCAGGAGAATTTTTACAAGCGCGTATACCAGGCGGTTGAGCAAATCCCCAAAGGCAAAGTGGCTACCTATGGGCAGATTGCCCTGCTGGCCGGCAGCCCGCGGGCTGCGCGGGTGGTGGGGTACGCCCTGCATGTAAACCCAAGCCCAGGGGTTATCCCCTGCCACCGGGTGGTAAACCGGGAAGGGAAAATGGCCCCGGCGTTTGCATTCGGTGGTCCGGATGTACAGCGCCAGATGCTTGAGCAGGAAGGGGTTGTGTTTTCGCCTGACGGCACTGTGGATTTAAAAACCTATTTATGGCGCCCTTAAAGCGCAAACAAAAAACCGGCGTTTATCCTAACGCCGGTTTTGGTTTTTGCTGTAAAATGCTATTATTGGCAACCGCCTTTTGGCATGTGTTGTGCAAGCAAGCTGCCAATATGGTTTATTCGTAACGCAAAGCCTCAATGGGGTCGAGCTTGGCGGCTTTGTTGGCCGGGTAATAGCCAAAGAAAATGCCGATGGCCATAGAGAAGGTAACCGCTATAACAATAATACCAACCGAAGGCGACGCCGGGAAGCCTAGCAGACCGGCCCCTGCATAGCCCAGTATCGTGCCCAGCAAAATGCCGATAACCCCGCCGATTAAGCAGATAATCACCGATTCCACAATAAACTGCACGCGGATAGCGCTGTTTTTTGCCCCCAACGCCTTGCGGGTGCCGATTTCACGGGTGCGTTCGGTAACCGAAACCAGCATGATGTTCATCACCCCGATGCCCCCTACCAACAGGGAAATGGCTGCGATAACCGCAATGGCAATCGAAAGGGTGTCCATCATAGAGGAAAACTGTGAAATCATGCTTTCCATGCTAATGGCCAGGCATTGATAGCTGGGGTTGTTTACATAAAACGTGTTCATGTATTCTTCAATCTCCTGGGAGAGCGCATAGGAATCGCTGCCGGCGGTGGTAACCACCGATACGCTTTGGTAACCTTCGTCCGCGCCGGTGATGCGGTCGGCCGTGGTAATGGGGATATACAGGCTGGTAGAGGTGTCTTCCTCCGAAGCAAAGGACATATTCATCAAAGAAGCCTCGTATTTATACACGCCGATGATGGTATAGGTTTGCAGTTCGCCGGTGGAAGTGGAAATTTTTACCTCCTGGCCCAGCGGGTCGGCGTCTGCTCCAAACATTTTTTCCACCAGCCGGTCGGAGACCACCGCCACATTTTTTACGCTTAAAATATCGCGCTCGTTGATATACCGGCCGTCTACCATAGTGATGTTGCTGGCCTGGCGGTAATCTGGGTTGGTGCCCACCACCGATACGTTGGCGTATTTGCGCCCGTCCTGCGCCTGGCCGGAGCCTGCGTTTTTGTTCACCGAAATCATATCGATATCATCCGGGAAAGCCTGCTGCAAAGCATCAAGCATGTCGTCGGTAATCAAATCGCTTTCAGAAGGGGAGGCGATGCCGCCCATCAACGATTCCACACCGCCGCCGGTGGAGATGGATTTTTGCTGCAGGCCGATGATAATGCTGTTGCCGCCGATGGCCTGCATGGAAGAAGAAATGGACGATGAAAGCGAGTTGCCCACCGTAACAATGCCAATAACCGACGCAATGCCGATGATAATGCCCAGCATGGTAAGCAAAGCGCGCATTTTGTTGGCCATAAGCCCAGAAAGGGCAAGGGAGATGTTTTCCCTTAGCTGCATGTTTTGCCGCCCCCTTCTTTTTCACCAATGATGCGCCCGTCGCTAATGGTGATGATGCGCTGGGTTTCCTGTGCCAAATCGGGGTTGTGGGTGATAAGCACAATGGTTTTGCCCTGTTTTTGATGCAAATCGTGGAACAAATCCATTACCAGGCGCCCGGTTTCCGAATCCAGCGCGCCGGTGGGCTCGTCGGCCAGGATAATAGCGGGGTCGTTGGCCATGGCGCGCGCAATGGCTACGCGCTGTTTTTGCCCGCCAGATAGCTCGTTTGGCAGGTGGGACATACGGTCGCCCATGCCCACCATCTGCAAAAGCTCTTTGGCCCTGGCCGTGCGCTCGGCACGTGGAAACCCGCCATAAAGCATGGGAAGCTCCACATTGCGCAGCGCCGAGGTGCGCGGGATGAGGTTAAAGGTTTGGAACACAAACCCGATTTTTTGGTTGCGGATGGTGGAAAGCTGGTCGTCAGGCAGGCTTTCCACGTCCACTCCATCCAGCCAGTAGCTGCCCTCGGTGGGGCGGTCCAGCGCGCCGATGATATTCATCAACGTGGATTTACCCGAACCGGATGCGCCTACAATCGAGAGGAATTCCCCTTTTTTTACGCAAATATCCATGCCTTTTAATATGGTCAGCTCGTTTGGCGAACCAATGTAGAATTTTTTGACAATGCCGTGCATTTCAATCATGTTTTGCCCATCCATAAGCCGTCTCCTTTCCCTATCGCAGGGTGATGCGGCTGCCGTCCTGGATGCCTTCTGTACTGTTGAGCACGCGGTCACCGTCCTTAAGCTGGTCGGATTCGATTTGGATGTAAAAATCGGTTTCCATGCCGGTGGTAACCGGTACAGCGCGGGCAACATACCCGCCTTTTTCTTCCCTTGCCACATATACGATGCTTTGGCCCTGTTCGTCGGTTGTCACCGCATCGTAGGGAACGCCGTACACATTGTCTAAGCTTTCTAACACAATGTCAATGCGGGCGTTCATGCCAATAAGCAGCCCGGTATCGGTGGAATCGACCAGCACTTCCGTTTCAAATTCCACGTTGGTGCTTTCCACAGTATCGCCGGAAGCGCCCTTTACGGCAACCGGGGCGATGGTATCCACCGTGCCTTCGTATTCGTCATCGCCCGTTGCATCGGATTTGATAACCGCTTTCATGCCCGGGGTCACGCTATGTACGTCGTATTCTTTAATTTTGGTGGCAATTTTTAAATGCTCGGTATCTTCAATTACAAACAACAGCCCGCTGCCGGTAGCGCCTTCGGTGGCGTATACCGCGGTTACCGTGCCCGAAATAGGCGCGGTGATGGTCGCGTCGTTAAGCTGTTTTTGCAGTTTTTGCAGCTCATAGCGCTGGCTTTCGGTGTTGGCCGCCAATTTGGAAGTTTCAATGGCGTTTTCATAGGTTTGCAGCTCTTTTTTGGCGGCAGCCTGGGCGGCGTCTTTTTGTTCAACGGCCGCATCGTAAGCTACGCGGGTGCTTTCCACCTGCTTGGAGGTGGAGTTGTAAAGGCTTTCCGCCTCCGCATAGCCGCTTTGCGCGGTGTTTAAAGCCGCCTGGGTCTCGGTTACCGAAGTTTGCGCCGAAGCAAGCTTGTCCCAAGCAGCCTCAAGCTGGGTGGTTTTATCCGTAATTTGTTTTTCCAGTTCAGCCTTTTTGTCGTCATAATCGGGGGCGCTCGGGTCCAGGGCGTCCAATTCTTTTCCCAAATTGTCAATTTCCGTGGTCAGGGTGTCGGAAAGCTGGGTGTATTGTTTTACCTGTTCCTGCGCCTGCGCCAGCTGGCTTTGTAAAGAGGCCACCGAATCTTTGATTTGGTTGTAAGCGTCTTTGGCGCTGTTGTAGGTGTCCACCGCGCTTTCCCATGCAATTTCTGCCTGCTTGGCGGCCGAATTGGCAGACAAAATCTGCGCGTTTAAATCGTTTGCATACTGGTTTAAAGCAAATTCATAATTTTCTTCGCTCATTTCCAACTGGTGCTGCGCGCTTGCGTTGGCAGCGTTTAACGCCGCTGTTTGCTGGGCGATGGTGATTTTAAGCGTTTCGGTGTCCAGCTGGCAAAGAATGTCGCCTTCGTTTACCTTGTCGCCCACCTCTACAAACACCGAGTCTACTGCAAAGGTGGAGGAAGAGTAAACTTTGGTTTCTTCTACGCTTTCTACCACGCCCTTTACGCTTACGGTATTGGTAAGGGTCATGGGGTTTAAAGCGGTGGTGCGGATGGGTTCGGTTTGGGTAGCGCTGCCTGCGGGCAGGGCAAGCTTGACCACCACAACCGCAACCAAAACAACGCACACCCCAATAATGATTTTTTTGTGCTTTTTCATATTGCGTTCTCCTAAACCATGTGTATGTGTCAATTTCCTAGCCAGTATACCGGAAATTTGTGAATAATCGTTGAACAAAGATAAAATTCTATGTTTGAATTATTCAAAAAACAAACTATTTTTTTCAATGCTTGCGCACCGATATTTTTTTGCCAAAAATGCGGGCAAACCCTGTGTTTTATTGGGCAAATATGCTATACTGTTAGCAGGATTTTTTACCGCCGTTTTTTGAAAAATAAGGAGTGAACAACATGTTTTCGCAACAGATGTATACATTGGGCAGCCGCCGCTCGGTCATCCGGGAAATATTTGAATATGGCAAAATCCGCAGCCAGCAAATCGGCGCGGAAAATGTGTTTGATTTTTCCATTGGCAACCCCAACGTGCCTGCACCCGCCTGTGTAAACGAAACCTTGGTAAAACTTATCCAAACCATGGATTCCACCGCTTTGCATGGGTATACTTCGGCCCAGGGCGACCAAGGCGTGCGCGCGGCTATTGCCGGCAATTTAAACGCCCGCTTTGGCACCCGCTTTACCGCCAACCATTTGTACATGACCGTAGGCGCAGCAGCGTCGGTGAGCATTTGCTGCAAGGCGGTTGCGCAGCCGGAAGATGAATTCATCACCTTTGCGCCCTACTTTACCGAATACCGCGTATTTGTAGAGGCAACCGGCGCCAAACTGGTGGTTGTGCCGCCGGATTTGGATTCTTTCCAGATGGATTTTGATGCATTCCAAGGGCTTATCAACCCGCATACCAAAGCGGTTATTATCAATTCGCCCAACAACCCGTCGGGCGTGGTGTATTCCAAAGAGACCATCCAGCAGTTGTGCGGCATTTTGGAGCAAAAACAGAAAGAATACGGCCATCCCATTTATCTCATCACCGACGAGCCCTACCGCGAGATTGTGTATGGGGATATCGAGGTGCCGTTTTTAACCAACTATTACAAAAACACCTTTGTGTGCTATTCGTTTTCCAAGTCGCTGTCGCTGCCGGGCGAGCGCATTGGCTATGTGGCGGTAGGCTATGAGATGGAAGAAGGGGACAAAATTTACGCCGCCGTATGCGGGGCAGGGCGCGCGCTGGGATATGTATGCGCACCCAGTTTGTTCCAGTATCTGGTAAAGGAATGCGTAGGCCAAACCAGCGACCTTTCGGTGTATAAGCAAAACCGCGATTTGTTATACAACGCGCTTACCGGCTACGGTTACACCTGCGTGCACCCGGACGGCGCGTTTTACCTGTTTGTAAAAGCGCTGGAAAAAGACGCCTATGCTTTTTGCGAACGGGCGAAAAAATACGAGCTTTTGCTGGTGCCGGGCGATGACTTTGGCTGCCCGGGGTATGTGCGGGTGTCCTACTGTGTAAAAACCAGCACCATACAAAAAGCGTTGCCGGCTTTCCAAAAGCTGGCGGAAGAATACAAATAAGGGTTTACCCGCCAAGCGTGCCTGCCAAGCCAGCCCCTTTTACAGCCTAAATGCGGTGGGGCCAAACTCGGAAGACATGCAAACCGGTTCATTTGCCGCAGGGGCCGCAAATGCCTTTATGGCGCTGGCAAGGCCTTAAAAGAGGGCTTTGCCTTTGCAAAAAGCAGATACCTTGGTTATTTTGGCAAACATGCCGGCTGCACTTTGCCGGCGCTTGCACAGGGTTTGGCGCCAATGGTGGATAATGCAGGCCTATACAGAACCATACAACCAAAAAGCCGATGCAAAACACTTGCATCGGCTTTTTTATATGGTTTTGTGCGTTTATTTGGCAAGCTCCAGCAAAGCATGCGCGTAAATTTTGGTGTTTTTCTGTAAAAGCGAAAGGGTGACGCATTCGTTTTTGCCGTGGTTGGGCCCTGCAACCGGCTCGCCCATCAAAATGGGGCCAAAGGCAACGGCATTTTTTAAAGCGCGCGCATAGGTACCCCCGCCCATCTGGATGGTATAGCCTTTCAGGCCGGTTTGCTCTTCATACACGCGCAAAAGCGTTTGAATCAGCGGGGAATCCTCCGGCACATACAGCGGGTCTTGCGCGGATAAAATGGTAAGCGTATGCTCAAAATTTTCAAAATGCTGGTTGATAATCGAACAAAGCTGGTCGCGGTTGGTGCACACCGGGTGGCGGATATCGCAGCGGATTTCCATGCCGGTTTCGTCGGTGATGAACACCCCGGGGCTAAAGGTTAATTCGCCGGACTGGGTATCTTTAAAAGCGATGCCCAGCAAAGCGCCGGAAGAATCCAGCCCCATGTTTTGGGCCAAAGCATCAATGAGTTCCTGGGTTTTGCCATGCGCCAGTTTGTTTTCAAACAAAAACTGGATGAGCAGCATCAAGGCGTTTTTGCCGTCTTTGGGGCGCGAACCATGCGAAGCCACGCCATAGCTTTCAATTTTCCAGCTCCCGTTTTGCTCGCTTATGCGGATGTCCGCCTGGTAGCGTTCGTTAAAAGAGGCAACCGCTTTTTCCAAGCCCGCGGCCGAATCGGCCTGGCAGCTTGCATAGCCGGGCACCACGTTGGCGGCCGTACCGCTTTGCAGGTTGGTTATCCCTTCGGCTTTGATGGGAAACCGGATGGCAAACTGCATAATGCCGCGCTCGGAGTTGATAACCGGGAAGTAAGCGTCGGGCACAAAGGCCATGTCCGGCATTTTTTGCTTGGTTTTGTAGTATTTCATGCACTCCCACACGCCCGATTCTTCGTCGCAGCCAAAAATCAAGCGGATTTTTTTGGAAAGCTTTGCATCCATTTGCAAAAGGGCTTTTACCGCAAAAATGGAGCAGATGGCCGAAAGCTTGTTGTCCAAAACGCCGCGGCCGTACATTTTGCCGTTGTCAATCTGCGCGCCAAAAGGCGGGTAATCCCAGCCGTCGCCAACCGGGACAACGTCCAGATGGGTTAAAACGCCCACGGTTTCTTCGCCATCAAACGCGTCGGCATGGCCGGCATAGCCGTCAAAATTCTGGGTTTTTAAGCCCGCGCTTTCGCACAGGTTTAATGTATACTCCAATGCCTCATAGCAGGGTTTGCCAAAAGGCATGCCGGGCAAAGGGTCGGCTTTTACGCTGGGGATTTGCACCAAACCCGCCAAAGCGTCCACCATTTCGCCGTACAGGCCGTCGATGATATCGTTGAGTTGTTGCGCCATAAAAATTCCCTCATTTCTGTGTTGGTATGCCAAAAGAATGTACCTATAGTATAGCAGAAAAACACAAAGATTCCTACCAAAAAACACCAAAAATGTAGAGCTTCTATTGCTTTTTTTGGCCATACTGTTTATCATAAAAGCAAATAACCCCAAAGGAGGCGTTATAAATGGCGGTTTTGCAAAAAGAAGGGCGTTTTGCAAGCAGCGATAAAACCAACACCATTGTATACAAGCGCTGGATGGATGAAGAAGTGCCGGTGCGCGCGATTTTGCAGCTTTCACACGGCATGTGCGAATATGTAGACCGTTACGACGGTTTTGCCGCCTTTATGGCGCGCCATGGCTTTGTGGTGTATGCCAACAACCATTTGGGGCATGGCAAAAGCGCCAAAACCATGGACGATTTGGGGTATTTTGGCCCCAAAGAGGGGTACCGGTTTTTGGTGCAGGATTTGTACAAAATGACCTGCATTGCCAAAAAGGAAAACCCGGGTTTGCCGGTGGTGCTGTTGGGCCACAGCATGGGCTCGTTTATTGCAAGGCTGTATTTAGCAAGCTTTTCCAAACAGGTGGATGCGGCGGTTTTGGTGGGCACGGCCGGCAAAAACCCGCTGGAAAAAACCGGCACGGCGCTTATCAACGGCATTGTGCGTGTGCGCGGCGGGCGTTTTCGCAGCCGGTTTTTGCAAAAAATCGGCTTTGGCGCTTACAATAAAAAAATCCCCAACCACCAAACCGACAGCGACTGGATTTCACGCGAGCGGCAGGTGATACAAAAATACGAGGCCGACCCGTACTGCAAATTTATTTTTACCGCCGCAGCTTTTAAAGATTTGTTTACCATGCTCAAGCTGGCATCCTCCCAGCAATGGCCTTACCGCATCCGCAAGGATTTGCCCATTTTGCTGCTGGCCGGGGATATGGACCCGGTGGGCAATTATGGAAAAGGGGTAAAAGAAGTATACCAAAAGCTAAAAAACGCAGGCGTGCAGGACGTTAAAATGAAACTGTACAAAGGCGCGCGCCATGAAATTTTAAACGAAACCAACCAAGATGAAGTATACGCCGACATTCTTGCCTGGGCGAACGCCCATATTGAAAAGGAGGAGATGTAGATGAAATCGCTGAAAAGGTGGCAGTACGTTTGCATGGCAGGGTGCATATTGTTTGTGGTGCTGGCGTTTTTTAGCTGGCTTATGCCCAACCGGGACGCTGGCTGGGAAATGCAGGCCATCGCCCCCATTGCGCTTTTGCTGGCGGCGCTGGCATTTGGCGTTGGCGCAGTTACCCTAACGGTTGTAAAAAAGGCCCTGTTGGAGGCAGCCAAAAGCCCCAACGCCGCCCATTAAGCGGTAAAAAAGCTTTAAAAAAGGTCAAAAGCGGCGTAGAGAACCTCTACGCCGCTTTTTGATACCATGAGAAAAGCGTCTATTAGAAAAAAAGAAGTTATCCAAGCAGATGCAAATGCATCTTATTTGCAAACAGAACGCCCCAGAGCAGCAGATAAAGGAATGAGAATGAGGAGGGAAAGGTGTTCTGTTATGGCTTTAGTATACTTGCCGCAAAGAAGGATTTCTATCAAGAATTTGTAAAGAAACCGAAAAGATTTTGCAAACCCGTTAAATCACATCCACCACTTCGTTTTTCAAAATCTTGTTCATGTTGCGCACCGCGCACATTTTGCCGCACATGGTGCAGGTGTCCTGGTGCTCGGGGGTGGATTCCGCGCGGTAACGCCGTGCTTTTTCGGGGTCCAAAGCCAGGGAAAACATCCCTTCCCAGTCCAAATCGCGCCGGGCTTTGCTCATCTGGTTGTCCCAGTCGTTCGCACCGGGGATACCTTTGGCGATGTCGGCGGCGTGGGCGGCAATTTTGGCGGCGATGATGCCTTCTTTCATGTCCTCCAGCGTGGGCAGGCGCAAATGCTCCGCCGGGGTGACATAGCACAAAAACGCAGCGCCGGCGCTGGCCGCAACCGCACCGCCAATGGCCGAGGTGATATGGTCGTAGCCGGGGGCAATGTCGGTGACAATGGGGCCCAACACATAAAACGGCGCATCGTGGCAGATGCTCTGCTGGATTTTCATATTCGCTTCAATCTGGTTTAAAGGCATATGGCCGGGGCCTTCAATCATAATCTGCACGTTTTTCTCCCAGGCGCGCAGGGTTAGCTCCCCTAAGGTGACAAGCTCTTCGATTTGGGAAATATCCCCCGCATCCGCAATGCAGCCGGGGCGGCAGGCGTCGCCTAAGCTAAGGGTAACGTCGTACTGCTGGCAGATGTCCAAAATCTCGTCAAAATGCTCATAAAAGGGGTTTTCATTGCCGGTCATTTCCATCCAGGCAAAGATAAGCGAGCCCCCGCGCGACACAATGTTGGTCAGGCGGCGGGCATTTTTAAAGCGGCCGGCGGTCTGGCGGTTGATGCCGCAGTGGATGGTCATAAAGTCCACCCCGTCTTCAGCGTGCATGCGCACCACATCCAGCCATTCCTGGGTGGTGATGTCCTTTAAGGGTTTATTGTAATACACAATGGCGTCGTAAATGGGCACGGTGCCCAAAACGGCCGGGCATTCTTGGCACAGTTTGCGGCGAAAAACCTTGGTGTCCCCAAACGAGCTTAAATCCATAATGGCCTCGGCGCCCATCTCAACCGCTTTTTGCACCTTTTCCATTTCCACGTCCATGTTTAAGCAATCGCGCGAGGTGCCCAGGTTTACGTTGATTTTGGTTTTTAAGCGCCGGCCGATGCCATGGGGACGCAGGCAGGTGTGGTTTTTGTTGGCCGGGATGGCCACTTGCCCTTTGGCAACCAGGTCCATAAGCGTTTGGGGGTCTAGGTTTTCCTCTTTGGCAACCGCTTGCATCTGCGGGGTAAAAATGCCTTTTTTGGCAGCATCCATCTGGGTGGTATAGTTCATAAAAAACACGCTCCTTTGCAAAAAAGTGGGATACGCCTAACGTCCCGGGCGTATCCCACAAATTTTTAAAGAAGCTATGAGCATATTCCCTACGTTGGCATTATCCAAATCAGGTTTCAGGGTCGAAGTTTGCGTTTTCTTCCTCTCAGCCTGCGAAAACAAGCTCCCCTATATTTACTTTGTCTGTATTGTAACACGCATGTTTTGGCTTGTCAATTAAGGTTCTACGTCCCAAGCACGGGTTTGTTCAAATTTTTGGGCGCGCTGCTGCGCGGCATGTACCACCTGGCTGGGGTAGTTTTTGTATTCCAGCAGCTTGATGGCGTTTTTGGTGGTGGCAAAGCCCTGCTGGAGCTTATAATCAAAATAGATGCCGTCGTCGTCAAAGCTTTCTTTAAAGCTTAAATTGTCGTAATAATGCTTTAAAATTTCGGTCAGCTCAATGTCATGCGAGGCAACCAGGCAGATGCAGTCTTTTTGGCTGAACCATTTTAAAATGGCCGAAGAGGCCGCAATGCGCTCGATGGTGTTGGTGCCGCGCAGAATTTCGTCTACAAACGCCAGGGTAAACCGGCCGTTTTCCATGGCCTTTAAAATGCGCTGCAGCGAGTTAATCTCGGCGATAAAATAGCTTTCCCCGCCCACTATCGAATCCTGCACCGCCATGGAAGAGTACACCTGCGCGCGGCGCATGGTAAAGGAAGAAGCCAGCGCGGTTTGCAGGGTTTGGGCCAAAATGGCGTTGATGGCCACCGCTTTTACATAGGTGGATTTGCCCGAAGCGTTCGAGCCGGTGATGATGGCCGAGCGGGTGAGGTTCACCGGGTTTTTCACCGGCTTGTGGATAAGCGGGTGGTAGAGGTCTTGGGCTTTTACACAGCTTTCCTCACAAAAAACAGGGGTGCACCATTCGTCCAGGCTTTCCTGCCAGGAGGCGGTGGAAAAGGCCGCGTCAATTTTGCCAAGCTGCGCAAACAGGCGGGCGAATTCTTCCCGGTTGTCGCGGATGGTTTTGACAATTTTGTTGTAGTTTAAAAAGTCGTACATAAAGATGATTTTGACATATTCGGTCAAAATGTTCATCTCGTTGGCGTTGCCGGTAAAGCCCGCAGGGCCGCGCGCGGCTTTTAATTTTAAAAAGGGCTTGGTAAGCTCTTTTAAACGGTCCAGTTCCGGCTGGATTTGGGGAAAGGGCACCTGCACAATTTTTTTGCAGCAGTTTACCATGGCCGAAATGTACTGCACCGCCGAAAGCTTTTGTTCCAGCTCGGTTTTGTTGCGGTAATACACCACCATGTTAACAATCACCGAGATGATAAGCAGCGGCAGCCCCGTAAGCGGGCGTATGATGGTGAGAACAACCATCGCGCACAGCAGCACGGTGAGAATGGGGAAGAGGTAGGGCCGCTCCAGGGTATAATCGCCCGGATGGAACAAAAACATGCTTACCCCGTTGTGCGGCTTGCGCCCCAATTTGGCAAGCCAAAACTGCACTTTTTCCCGTGCGGCGGGGTTTTGTTTTGCCCCTTGGCAAAGGGAAGCAAACACGCGGTCGTCCTCTTCGTCAAACGAAAGGGTGTGCATGCGCGCGTATAAGTATTCCTCCCCCACGCTGGATTTGGTGTAATCCAGACGCTCGAACACATCGTCCATGTTCAAATCGTACCAGGTGGTGGTGTCGATAAAGCATGCGGGCGGAGAGAATTTCAGCATATCGTCCCAGTAGGAACTAATGTTGTCGATGATATCCAGGCGCCGGTTGGGGTCTGGGGCGCCCCACTCCCAGCGGATTTTTCGCTTGATTTTGCGGTTGCTGTTACAATCCAGCAGCAGTATTACCAATACAATGGCTGCAAGTGCCGCCAAAATTCCCAAAACAATTTCCATAATGCGCTCCTTATTGTGTGGTATTGTACTTATTAAAACGCAAAGCCGGGGGCCTGTCAATACGGCGAAAAAATCGTTTTGATAAGATTGTTGCAAAATAGAACACATATTGCAGGGCTGGTGAAAATTTGTAGGCCGGCGAAGTATTTTTACAAGCAAAACCGTTTTAATATGCAACTTGCACAGGAATTGTCCGCAATTTTGGTTTAAAAAACCATGGTTTTTTTGCAGCGTTTCCGATATGATGAAAAGAGAAATGTACCCATTAAAGGAGTGACTGGCTATGAAAATAGATTTGACCAACCTGCCCATCATCGATGCGCACTGCCACCGGTTCTGCCCCCAGCGGGAAAACCCGTGTTTTCCTAAAATTGCGGGCTCAGGGTTTGAGCAGCCCCTGGAAAACTACAAGAACACGCTTTTGTACGGCATGCTAATCGACCGTTTGCGCGTATTTTTGGGCTTACCCGAAGGCGCAACCGACGACGAAGTGATTGCGGCGCGCAACGAGTTTTACCACCGCGACCCCAAGGGCTACTTTGGCAAGATGACCGAAGAAACCAAAACCGAAATTTACTGCGCGGAAATTGGCAGCCCCTTAACCGGCAAGCCCTACCAGCCGGATGAAATCGCGTTTTACAACAGCGTGATACCCGCCGAAAAACGCCGCAACATTGTGCGCGTGGAAAGGCTGTTTGATTCCCTGGTGGAAGAAGCCCTGCCGTTTGGCGAGTTTATTGCGGAATTCCACAAACGGATTGACGAGCAGATAAAAGAAGAAAACGCCATTGCGCTAAAAACCGTTATCGCTTACTATGGCGGGCTGGAAGTGGAAATTGTAGACGACAACAGCGCCAAAACCGCTTACGAAAACTATTTGAAAGACCCCACCAACAAGGTGGTTTCCAAGCGCATCCACGATTATATGGTCGCCATGGGGCTGGACGCCTGCAAACGCAACGACATCCCCATGCAAATCCACACCGGCATGGGCGAATGCACCATGATTAACATGCTCACCCTGTCCCCGGCATACCTCTACCCGCTGTTTACTGACCCCCGATACCTAAACAAAGTGAAAATCGTGCTGCTGCATTCGGGCTACCCGTATGTGGAGCTGACCGGCTATCTGGTCAACCAGTTCCCGCATTTGTATACCGATATTTCCAGCGTGGTGCCGTTTGCCAGCATTGGCGCAGCGGAAAAATTCTTAAACCTGGTTGAACGCGCGCCGGTGAACAAAATCCAGTTTGGCTCCGACAGCGGCGGTTTCCCCGAGCTTGCCTGGTTTGGCCCCATCTACTTTAAAGAAGAGCTGGCCAAAGCGCTGCAAAAGCTGGTGGATGAGAAGGTTGTCTCTTACAACCGCGCTATGGAAATTGCCAAAATGGTGCTGTACGACAACGCCAAGAACATTTACACCCGCCTGTAAAGGCGCGCCCAAAAGCCCGTACATGTACGGGCTTTTCTTTTGCAGGCTATAAAAACCGGTTTATAAATAATTAGTCGATTTTGCGGTAAATTTTAGTAAGATAAGATAGAAATTCGCAATAAAACTAGATTTTTATACAAATTTGTTGAAATTTGTATGTAATTTATATAAAATTTATTGCACAAATTCTATTTATTTTAGATATTGTATTTTTGTTTATCGTTTTCGTATAATAGAATTGCTCCCATCCTAAGAAAGAGGTTCTCATGAAAAAACTGCTTATAGCTTTTTGCATCGCGGCCATGCTTTTATCGCTTGCTGCGTGCGCATCTTCCCCGGCGTCCACAAGTTCCCAGCCGTCCGGTCCTTCTTCCTCGGGCAGCAGTACCTCCCAAAGCGATACGGTTTACAAAGTGGCCTACATGGGCCCGATGACCGGCAACAGCTCGCAGTATGGCGAGCGCAACAAAGCCGTTTACGATTTTGCCATCGAGGAAATCAACGCTTCGGGCATGCTAAACGGCAAACTGGAAATCACCTATTACGACGACAAAAACGACGCCAAAGAGGCGGTGACCGTTGCCAACAAAATTGTTTTAGATGATGAAGTGCTGCTGTGCTTTGGGCCGTTTTCCTCCTCTTGCGCGATGGCGGCAGCGCCTGTTTTTGGCAAAGCGCAAATCGCTTTGGTATCGCCTTCGGCTTCCCACCAGGATTTTACCGGCGCCAACGAATACATGGTCACTGGTTCGCTCACCCAGGATGCCATCCAGGGGTATAACTGCGAATTTGTTTACAACACCTTGGGGCTGCAAACCATGGGCATGATTGCCTTGAACGACGACGTGGGCGTATCCTCTACCGATTTGATTGAGGAAAAATACACCGCAATGGGCGGGACCATCACCTCCAAACAGATGTACACCGCCGAAACCATCGATTTTACCCCTATGCTGTCCAACATCAAGCAAACCGACCCGGAAGTGATATACGCATACGGCACCTACACCACCGTTGCGCAAATTGCCGTACAGGCGCGCCAGCTGGACATTACAGTGCCGATGTTTTCCACCGATAACATCATGGTCAATGAATTTTTGGAAATCGGCGGCGAAGCGGTAGAGGGGCATATGTGCTTAACCGGCGCGGACCCCAACCTGCCGGTGGAAAAATACCAGGCATTTTTAACAAAATTTACCGAAGCAACCGGCCTTGTGGTGGATTCGATTGCTTTAAACGCCTATGACCAAGCCTATATGCTGGCCAATGCCATCCAGCAATACGGCGCCGACCGCGAAGCGATTGCTTCTTACATGCGCAATGTCACCGATTTTGAGGGCATTGCCCAAACCTACAGTGTGGTCGACGGCATCCCGCAGCGCCCGTTCTTCCCGGTAATTGTACAAAACGGCGAGTTTGTTTCCTACACAGCCTAACCCCTTTTTCAACACATAAATAAGAACCCTCTTTGCATTTTTGCAAAGGGGGTTTTTGGCATTTGGCGTGAAAGGGCGGCAAAGGGGCTTGCCTATTCTGGGTGGATTTGGGCAAACCAAAAGCAGCCGCTATTAAAACGGCTGCCAAAACGGCTTTTTCTATCTTATAAGGCGTACCCGGCCCTGATTTTGCTTTGGTAAAAACGCCCTGCGGCAAAAAGCGCATACGGGCGTTTAAGCGCTATGGAAAGGGTGCGGCAAAGGCAGGTTTGTGGGCGCGTCGCCCTCCTGTTTGCCCAGTGCACAGCAAACGGCCGCCATGCCGGGAAGGGGCTATTTTGCCGCTTTTTTGGCGCAAATTGGCTCGTTGGCACCCGGTGTGTGGCCTTTTGCCCAACGAGCGGCTGCTTAGGCTGCGGTTTTCTGGTTGTTTGGGCGGTGTACGTTGGGCGCAACCGGCACGCCGGCTGCCCCGGCGAAAAACCGACGGAGAAACTACGGGTTTTGCAAAAGGGTGGAAGCGCGTATTTGTAGCGAAGAGGGGATGACCACGCTCTGTTTGGGTTCCTGCGGGTTTTTCAGGCGCTTTAGCAACACCCGCGCGGTGGCGGCGCCTACCTCGTAAGCGGGCACGGTAAAGGTGGTGATGCCCGGCTGGATGATTTCCGACCAGTTCATGTGTTCGCCCCAGTCCCAGTCGTCCGGCCCGCACACGCCGATATCCTGCGGCATGCAAAGCCCCATTCTGCGCACGGCCAGCAGCACTTGGATAAGCATTACGCTGTTGCCGGCGATGACTGCGGGGGTTTTGCCCGGCACTTTTTGCTGCATTAAGCGTTTGGTCTGCTCAATGGCGGTGTTTTCCTGCAAATCGTCGATGAGATAGATATACGCCTGCGGGTCTTTGCAGCCAATGGCGCGCATGGTTTGGGTAAAACCTTCCACGCGCAGTTTTCGCGGGGAGATGGTTTCGTACGGCTGGGTGAACAGCGTGATGGGCCAAAAGCCCTGTTCGTACAGATGGCGCACCACGGTGGAAAGAATGGCTTTGCATTCGGCGTAGGCGATGTCAAAGGTGTAATCGGCCACCTGGCGGTCGCACAAAACCACCGGCACCCCTTTGCAGGCGGTTTCGATGATAAACGGGTTCTGGCAGCTTACGGTGTTGACAATCAAGCCGTCCACCCCGCGCGCCACCAGCGATTCAATCAACTCCTGCTCGCGCGAAAGCGCGTTTTCGCTGTTCATAAATACCGGCACATAGTCCTGCGGCATTAAAATATCCCCAATCCCGCGAATCAAAGACGCTGAAAAGGGGTTTTGAATATCGGCAATGGCCACACCCACCAGCATGCTGCGCTGGTTTTTTAAGCTGCGCGCAATGTTGCTGGGCCGGTAGTTGGAAAGCGAAATCACGGTTTGAATGCGCTCGCGGGTCTGGCTGGACATATATTCGTATTTTCCGTTTAAAAAGCGCGATACCGTGGTTTTGCTCACGCCGGCTGCGCGGGCAATGTCCAGGATGGTCGTGCGCTTTGGCAATGTATCCGGCATAACGGGGGCACCCCAATCGTTTCGTTTGGTTTTCATTATAAAGGCAATCAAAACCCCTGTCAACCGCACGCGCGGCCGGCAAACGCTGCTGACAATAGGGGGTATATGTAAAGCTGTTTTTGGAAAATTGCATTATAGAAACCGGTTTCTATTGTAAAAATATACGAAGTTTTGCATAAAGTCAAAAAACACATTGCAATTTAGCAAATCTTGTTTTACAATAAAAGTACCGAAAAATCTGTGTTTTGTTGAATTTTAACGGAATTTACGAAAAATCAAAATGGATGGGTGCATTTTCTTTTTGCAAACCGGAAGAAATTCTTTCAAAACGCAGATTATTTTCGGCACAATTACGAAACCGATAAACAAAAATGTTTTAGGAGGAATCATACATGGCCCAGTGGAAAAATGACAAAGAACTTTTTGAAATTATGAAAAAAGAATTATATACCGGCGTACTTTGTGATATGCTAGATACATTAGGATATTCCCATGTATGTTTGCCAAACCGATTGCAGCCCCTGTACGCCGACCGCGTCATGGTAGGGCGCGCTTACCCCACTGTTATCTGCGATGTCTACGGCGAGCAGGAAACCCCGCTTGGCCTGTTGCCTGAAGCGATTGACCACATTGGGGAAGACGAAATTTATATCGTTACCGGCGGCGACCGCAGATGCTCTTATTTTGGGGAGATGATGACCGCCACTATCCGCAAAAACGGCGGCGTTGGCGCCATTGTGGATGGCTTTATGCGCGATACCAAACAGGTGCTTGCGCAGGATTTTCAAGTGTACAGCATGGGGCGCGATGCACAGGGTTCCATCTACCGCAACCAGGTCATCCGTTACGGCTGTCCGGTGGAAATCGGCAACATCCGCATCAACCCCGGCGATTTGATTTTTGCCGATTATGACGGCATTGTGGTCATCCCCAAAGAGATTGAAGAAAAAGCCATCGAAGTGACCTTGGCAAAGGTACGCGGCGGCGAAAAAGACACCCGCGCGGCTATCGACGGCGGGATGTCGGCAGTGGAGGCTGTAAAAATGTTTGGCGTATTTTAATGCACACAAAGAAAGGATGGTCTGCATGAAAAATTTGTTTGACCTCACCGGCAAAAACGCCATTGTCATCGGCGGCACACGCGGCA
>CAJFVS010000057.1 GCA_904420505.1 Candidatus Alloruminococcus vanvlietii
CGCGCAGTGCGGCTCGGGCAAGATGGGCAACCATCGCGCTTGGCGCGTGTGCAGCCGCTTTTGGATAGATGACAAGTGAAATTTGGCGCAAAAGCAGCAACCAACGCAATTTGGAAGCCTGGGGAAACGGGCAACCGCCATGCTTGGCAGTTCGGACTGGCAGTTTTTGGAAATATCCACTAAAAAAGCACCCGCTTGAAAAAACGGGTGCTTTTTTGATGCGCCTTTGCAGAAGCGCACATATCCGTATTGGGCCGCAGGCGTACACGCTGGTTTTGCCCGCGGGCTTAACCATTGGGTAAAACCGTGTTTTGCGCCCCAGGCCCCTTTGCCGCCCAAACGCCGAGCTATGCATGTAAGGGCTTGCAGGCGGTGCGCAACCAACCCGCCGCCTGCCCAAAAAACAGCGGCGCCTTTTTAAAAGGCGCCGGAAGATTTTATAGGCAAAGGGTTAAACTAATACCCCAGCGATTCGGGCAGGATGAACACCTTGATGCGTTTGGGCACCATGCATGAGTGGATTTTGACAAAATCGCGGCACAGGCGCTGTTCCAGCTGGCAGTTTACACATCTGCCAAGGTCCACACAGCCGGATTTGCGGCTTAAACGCCGGGCGTTGGCAGGGGTGGCAATGTTTTGAATGCGCCACCAGGCTTCTTCTTCGTCTTTTACAATTTTGTTTGCGCCAACCACAACCACCACGTTGCTGGGCCCGTACAGCATGGCGGCTACGCGGTTGCCGTTGCCGTCGATGTTAAAAAGCTGGCCGTCTTCGCTTACGGCGTTGGTGCTGGTAAAATAATAATCGGTAAAAAACGCTTTGCGGAACACCTCTACCACCTGTTCGGGGGTTAAGCCGGGGGCATAGCGGTCGTAGTATTCCCAGTCGCCTTCTTCCAGCAGTTTTTGCACGCCGGTTTCGGCCAACGTCATCGAACCGCCCAAAGCCACCTTTGCACCTTTGGGCAGCATTTGCTTGATTGTTTGAAGCAATTCTTCCCGGTTTTGCATGATGCGCGCATCAAACTGGTGGCGGTTAAGCGCCGCTGCGGTGCGTTCCATTCGTTTTTGCAGGGTATATTCCAGATGCTGGTCCATAAACACACTCTCCCTTTGCTGCAAATTCCTAAATTGGTACTTTTATTATAATATATCTGGCGGCCATACGCCAGCAAAAGGCAATAAATTTGCATTTGTGCTAAGAATATCCCCCTATATTTGGTTATTTTCGCATAGATTTTGGCAAAAAAATACGCCTTTGTGTTTACAAAAGAACACAAAATACCGTATAATCTAAAGAATAAAGCGGCGTTGTACGCTTTTGGATACAGGATACAGGAAGGGTGATGAAACATGTTTATTCATCAAATGTTTGAAGAAAAGCCGTTTGTATTTTCGCTGGAGATTTTTCCGCCCAAGAAAAAAAGCGGGAATATCCAATCCATTTACCAAACCATCGAGGCGCTTTTGAACATGCACCCCGATTTTATTAGCGTAACCTTTGGGGCAGGGGGCAATTTGGCGGACAATTCCACCTGTGAAATCGCCTCTACCATCAAAAACAAATACGGGGTGGAATCGGTGGCGCACTTAACCTGTGTCAATTCCAGCCGTGAAGACGTAGCGGTAATGCTTGACCGCCTTTACCAAAGCAATGTGCAGAACATTTTGGCCCTCAGGGGGGACATCAACCCCGATATCCCGCCCAAAAAGGACTTTTTATACGCCAGCGACCTGGTGCGTGTGATAAAACAGGACGGGCGTTTTGGCATTTCGGGCGGCTGCTACCCCGAATGCCACTGCGAAGCGCCCGATTTAGAAACCGATATTGCGCATTTAAAGGAAAAAGTGGACGCCGGGGTAAGCCATTTGGTGTCCCAGCTGTTTTTTGACAACGACATCATGTTCTCCTTTTTGGAAAAAATCCGCGCGGCGGGCATTACGGTGCCGGTGGATGCGGGCATTATGCCGGTGGCCAACAAAGGCCAGATTGAACGCATGGTGTCCATGTGCGGGGCGTCTATCCCGCCCAAGCTGGCAAAACTGTTAAACCGCTACGAGCACGACGAGCTTTCGCTTAAAAGCGCGGGCATCGACTATGCCATCGCCCAGATTGTGGACTTAATCGAACACGACATCCAGGGCATTCACCTGTACAGCATGAACAACCCCGATGTGGCCATGCGCATTTACAACGGCATTGAACAGGCCATTAAACGCCGGCGCGGCTAAAAGGCAGGCGGATGCCGCCAAAAGCAAATGGCAAAACCGCATGCAAAAGCAAGCCGCGGCTGGCCAAGATGGATAAGGCGGATAGATACGCCCCATACCATAGCCGCCCAATGGCTTGCAGGGCAAGCAGGCGGTTGGCGGGGCGGCAAACAGCATATACCCAAACAGCAAACCCGCCCGCTATGGGCCGGGCCGCCTGTTTGTACAAATAAGAGGGTACGTATGGATACAGATAAGTTAAACCGGCAGGAAATTGCCCGCTACCTGGGGATAAAGGGCGAAAGGCCAGACGAGCGCACAAGCGCGCTGGTGGAAGAGATGATAAACGAGATTTCCCACCTTGCCACCCCGCGGTATACAGCGCGCGTGCTGGAAATTTTGCAAACGCCCGAGGGGGTTGTGCTAAACCCCGGCGGGCTTTGTTTAAACAGCGCGCAGTTAAAGGCGCTGCTAAAGCATTCTTCCCAGGGGGTGCTGTTTGCCGCCACCCTGGGGGTGGGGGTCGAGCGGCGCATTCGCCTGTACGGCACAAGCGACGTGCTAAAAAGCCTGGTGCTTGACTGCGTGGCGAGCGAATACATTGAAAAATACTGCGATGAAATCCAGCAGGAATTTGCAGAGCAATACGCGCCAAAGGGGCTGTATGTCACCCGGCGCTTTAGCCCCGGCTACGGCGATTTGCCCCTTTCGGTGCAGGCAGACTGTTTGCGCATGCTGGACGCCCACCGTAAAATCGGGCTGGGGCTTACCCCCGAATACATTATGACGCCGCACAAATCGGTTACCGCGCTGTTTGGGCTTTCCGCCCGTGAGGACAAGACCCTGGGCCTTCCCAAATGCGCGTTTTGCAGCATGCGGGAAAATTGTGCGGTACGAAAGGCAGGTGCCTACTGTGGCAGATAGTTTTTTTAAGCAAAACCGCTTTTATATGCTGGACGGGGCCATGGGCACCCAGCTGCAGGCCAAAGGGCTTGAGCTGGGGCATTCGCCGGAGGTGTTAAACATCACCAACCCCGCGCCGGTTATGGAAATTTACAAAAGCTATATCCAATCGGGCAGCGATATTATTTCCGCCTGCACCTTTGGCGCAAACGAATACAAGCTGGAAGGCACCGGCTACAGCGTGGAAGAGGTAATCGGCGCCGCGGTGACAAACGCTTTAAAGGCATGCGAGGGCACCGACACCCTGGTGGCGCTGGACATCGGGCCCATTGGCGAGCTTTTAGAGCCTGCGGGCACCCTGGCCTTTGAGCGCGCGTATGAAATTTTTAAGCGCCAGGTGGTGCAGGGGGTGCGTTCCGGCGCGCAGATGGTTATTATTGAAACCATGACCGACCTTTACGAGGTAAAAGCGGCGGTGCTGGCCGCCAAGGAAAACAGCACCCTGCCCATTTTGTGCATGATGACCTACGAGCAAAGCGGGCGCACCTTTACCGGCTGCACGGTGGAATCCATGGCGATGACGCTGGAAGGCCTGGGGGTAGACGCCATCGGTTTGAACTGCTCGCTGGGGCCAAAGGAGATTTTCCCCATTGTGGAGTGCCTGGTGGCCATCACCCAGCTGCCGGTAGCGGTAAAGCCCAACGCGGGCCTGCCCAATTTGCAAACCGGCGCTTACGACGTAACCCCCGAAATTTTTGGGGAATATATAAGCCGCTTTGCAGACATCGGCGTGAACATTTTTGGCGGCTGCTGCGGCACCACCCCCGCGCATATTCAAAAAATCCGCGAGGTTTTAGGGGGCAAAACCCCTGTGGTGCGCAAAGTTTTGCCCCGTGCGGGCGTGTGCACCCCCACCAAAGCCGTATGGATAGACGGGGTGAAGGTGATTGGCGAGCGCATCAACCCCACGGGCAAGCGCCTGTTTAAAGAAGCGCTGCAAAACCACAATATCGACTATATTCTGGGCCAGGGCATCTCCCAGGTGGAAAGCGGCGCGGACATTCTGGATGTAAACGTGGGCCTGCCCGGCATTGACGAGGCGGCCATGATGAAAGAGGTTGTCAAGCAGCTGCAAAGCGTGCTGGACACCCCCTTGCAGATTGATTCGAACATTCCCGCCGTGATAGAAGGGGCTTTGCGCATTTACAACGGCAAGGCCATTGTCAACTCGGTAAACGGGGAAGAAAAGGTTTTAAACGTGGTGCTGCCGGTGGTAAAAAAATACGGCGCTGCGGTGGTGGGCCTTGCGCTGGATGAAAACGGCATTCCGCCCAAAGCCGAAGAACGCGTAAAAATCGCCAAAAAAATCCTAGACGCCGCCCTTTCCTATGGCATCCCCAAAGAAGACGTTATCATCGACTGTTTGGTGCTCACCGCCTCTACCCAGCAGGCCGAGGTGGTGGAAACCTTAAAGGCGGTAAAGCTGGTAAAAGAGCAACTGGGGCTGAAAACGGTGCTGGGGGTATCCAACATCTCGTTTGGCCTGCCCCAGCGCGAAATCATCAACCAGTCGTTTTTAACCATGGCCATGGCAAACGGGCTGGATTTGCCCATTTTAAACCCCGGCCGTGTGGAGATGATGGACGCCATCGCCGCCTTTAACGTGCTGTACAACCGCGACAAAGGCGCGGGCGCTTATATCGACTACTGCGCGCGCCGCCAAGCGCCCGTTGTGCAGGCAAATCCTGTTCCCAACGCGGGTGCGCCGGGTGCCGTAACGCCTGCAAACAAGGAGCAGGACATCCCCTACGCCATATTAAAGGGCTTAAAAAACGAAGTGGGCGCCCAAACCGCCCAAAAGCTGCAAACGATGGAGTCCATGCAGATTATCAACGACATTTTAATCCCCGCGTTGGACGTGGTGGGCGAACAGTTTGAAAAAGGCAAGCTGTTTTTGCCCCAGCTCATCCAGGCGGCGCAGGCGGCCCAGGCCGGGTTTGACGTCATTAAACAAGCGCTTTTAAAAAGCGCGCAGCAAAGCGTGCTGAAAGGCAAAATCGTGCTGGCCACGGTGAAGGGGGATATCCATGACATCGGCAAAAACATTGTAAAGGTGATTTTGGAAAACTACGGCTACCAGATTTTTGATTTGGGCCGCGACGTGCCGGTGGAGCGTGTGGTGCAATGCGCCAAAGAGCAGGATGTTAAGCTGGTGGGCTTAAGCGCGTTGATGACTACCACCTTGGGCGCAATGGAAGAGACCATCCGCGCGTTAAAGGAACAAAAGCCCGACTGCAAGGTGGTGGTAGGCGGCGCGGTGCTTACCAAAAGCTACGCTATGCAAATCGGCGCGGATTTTTACGCAAAAGACGCCAAGGAAACCGTGGACGCCGCCAAGCAGGTGCTGGGGTAAAGCCGGCATTTGGCAAAAGCGGGTTTTGCTATCCATGCGCAAACGCGTTGGCAGGGCAGAAGACAATATGAAACCAAAGGGTTTGGCCGGTTAGTGCCTGCAGGGTTTGCCGCCTTTGCGTGTTTTGCAGCGCAAGGGTGCAAAAAACGCTAACCCCCGGCGGGGGCCTGCCAAAACAAAGCAAAAAACAAAGGCGCTGGGAAGTTCCCAGCGCCTTTTTGGCGGGTAAATGGCGTTTTATTATGTTGCCAAGCGTTTACCACAGGGCGGCTGCCGCCTTGTGCATGCTAGCGCCCAATGCCGCTTTACGCGCTTTTGATTGGGCGGTTAGATACCAAACGGCTGCGTTTTATTTGGCAATGAAAAAGCAAACGCATGCCGCAAAAACAAACGGGCAAAAGGGCGGCAAACGCCCCAAATTATGCGTTGTTTTGGCTGGGACGCTCCAATACGGCGCCGTGGGAGAAGAAATGGTCAATTGCCAGCGCACAGGGGCATAAGCTGTCTATCTGCTTGTTAAAGTGGGAAACGCTGGTGATTTGCTTTGCATGCGGGTTGATTTTTTCCATTTCCCCCATAAGCCGGGAAATGTATTTTTGGTTGGAAAAATAATGCCCATGCAAAATCACCTTCTGCGGGTCCAGCGCAACCACCGCATTGCAGATGACCAGCGCCGCATTATAAATAGAACGGTCCAGCACCTCGCATACGGCCGGCTCGCCTTTGGAATACAAATCCAACATCTCTAAAACCTCCATCTCCGGGTTTAAAGAGGGATTTTTTTCAATCATATCGTGCCTGAGCCAAAACAGCGAACCCAATGTATCCACACAGCCGCGTTTGCCGCAGTGGCACAAACGGTCGTTATTGGGGATGGTGGTATGCCCCAGCTGTGCAGAATTGTAGTTGCTGCCCATATACATGTTTCCATTTACCTGGAACGCCCCGGAAAGGCGCTGCGAATAGTTTAAAAACAAAGTACTCTCCCGGTTGCGTTTGCGCTCGTAAAACTGCAGGCCGCACAGGTAGGCGCGCACGTTGTTTTCGGCAATAACCGGCAAATCAAAATATTTGCGGAAACTTTCTACAATGTTTTCGCTTTTGTTTAACAGTCCGTAGGAATTGATGGAAATGCCGTGTTCGGAATCGGTGGTACCCAGCACCGAAACGCCGATGCCGATGACGTTTTGGATGTGGATGCCGTTGGACACCATGGCGTACGCCAGTTTTTCGCAGATTTTTTCCACCATCGAGGAAAAATCCATCGGCAGGGGGGGCAAATCAAACCGGTAGGAAAACACCGGCTGCATATCCAGGGTGGCTATCATTAAAAAGATGCCGTCGAAATTAAACAGCACCCCCAGCGAGTACAACTGCTTGTAGTTTAAGTCGATATTCTGCTCTTTGCGCCCCACTTTGGAGGTGAGCTTTTTTTCGTCGCTTAAAACAATTAACCCTTCTTCAATTAAATCGTTTACCAGCATGGTAATGGCTGCGGCGGTAAGCCCGCTTTTTTCGGCCAGCTGTTTTCTGGACTGCGGCCCTTGAAAATACAGCAAATCCACAATGGTATGCCGGTTGGAGCGTTTTACATCCAACATGTTTACACCTAATGTTTTCATGCGTGCCCTCCCTTTGTAGGCTGCGTATTCACACAACACCTTTTGCTTCCCGTTTATACGACGCTTTTCTTACTATTAACGATATAGGATTCGATGGAATTTGTCAATCATTTCACAGGATTGATTAATACTTTTTTTTAAAAAAATAAGGGGGTGCAATTGCAATTTTTTTACCGGTGATATAAAATAGTTTAAAGCGCAAAAGCGAAAAAGCAAGGTGCAAACTTCCACAAAGCGTGTGGATTTTGTCCTTTTTACACAAAGGGTTTGTATTTTGCGCAAAGATACAGTAAAATAAAACTGAACGCGCTTTTTGGCGGGGAAAGGGGTAGGCAAAACAGCATGGATAATCTAATATTTACCATCAATGCGGTAGTGCCCATATTTTTATTGGTAGGGCTGGGATATTTTATACGCCGAAAAAATATGGTAAGCGATACCTTTTTGCAGGAAGCCAACAAGCTGGGGTTTCGCATTTTGCTGCCGGTGATGCTGTTTAACAATGTCTATTCGGTAGAGATTAACGAGGTAATGGACGCCAAACTGGTGCTGTACTGCGTTTTGGGTTTGTGCGGCATCACAGGGGTATCCATGCTGGCTTCGGTGTTTATGGAAAAAGAAAACCCCCGCCGCGGCGCCATTGCCCAGGCCATGGCCCGGCCCAATTCTTTGCTGTTTGGCGTGCCGCTAATCAACAATTTGTTTGGAGAAGGCGCGGTTCCGGTTATTTCGGGGGTTTTGGCGATTATCATCCCGCTTATGAATGTTTTGGCGGTGATTTTGCTTTCGGTGTTTGGCGGGCATAAAATTTCCATCAAGCGCATTTTGCTGGACATTGCCAAAAACCCGCTTATCCACGGGGCGGTGCTGGGCGTTTTGGTGGGGCTTTTGCCCTTTGAAATGCCGGTGTTTTTATCCACCGCCGTAAACGATGTGGGCAAAATTGCCACCCCGCTGGCGCTGCTGGTGCTGGGCGGGCAGTTTAAGCCGCAAAGCGTGCGCAAAAATTTGCGCTCCATTGGCATGGCAACCTTTGGCCGCTTGGTTGTAGTACCGGCTGTGATGCTGGGGCTGGCGGCGCTTTTGGGTTTTCGCGGGGTGGATATGGGCGTTGTGCTGGTGGCGTTTGCCGCCCCTACGGCGGTGGTCAGCTTTGTAATGGCCCAAAACATGGGGGCCGACAGCGAGCTGGCTTCCCAGCTGGTGCTTTCCACCACGGTGTTTTCGGTGTTCACGCTGTTTTTGTTTATTTATGTTTTAAAAGCCTGCGCGCTGCTGTAACGCATGACAGCCCCGGCATGCGCTAACCGGGTTGGCCGCTTGCCGGGCGTTTAGCGCCGGCGGCCTAAGACAGGGCAGGCCCCAAGGCGGCAGCCTTGCATTTTGGCGCATTGGCCGCAAAGCGCGCTGCCAGCGCGCGGCAAGTGCTTTTATAGGCAGGCGCCTTTGCCGCACTGCAAAAGGGGCAACGCCGCATTACCGGCAACGGCCGCACGGGTGCTTGCAGCAAATGGTATGGCGCTGTTTTTGCAACGCGCCGGCGGCGTTGGTTTTTATGCGCGGTATGCTGTGCGTTTGCCGCGCCGGTATGGGCAAAGGCTTGCGTTTTTGCCTGTTTCTTGCCCTTTACGCCAGGCGTTCCCGTCAGGGGTTGGTGTTGGCGGCAAGCGCGGTGTGGGCACAGCCGTTTTATGGCGCAGGGGCGCGGGAATACCCGCCCGGCGCAGGCGCTTGCCCTTTGATAAAGCCAAAACAGGGGGCCTAACCCCTTTGTATATACAATTGCAAAAGAAGAATGGGGGAAATTTATATGGAAAAAAACGATATTTATGTGCTGTACGGGCAGCGCCCGCGCGAAATGATGCAAAAGCTGTTAAACGACATCAAGCCTGAAACGCTTATTAAGGATAAAAACGCGTTAATCGGCATTAAGCCCAATCTGGTGGTCGCGCGCGAAGCGTCCAGCGGGGCCACCACCCATCCCGAGCTGGTGGAAGGGGTGATTGTGTATTTGCAGGAGAAAGGGTATCAAAACATCATCATTTTGGAAGGCTCCTGGGTGGGCGACCGCACGGCCCAGGCGTTTGATTACTGCGGCTATACCGCCCTTTCGCGCAAGTACAACGTAAAGCTGTTTGATTTGCAGAAGGATTCGAGCAAAACCTACGACGTGGGCGGGGTGAAAATCGAATTTTGCGACAAGGCCATGGAGGTGGATTTTCTCATCAACATGCCGGTGCTAAAGGGCCACTGCCAAACCAGCATGACCTGCGCTTTGAAAAACATGAAGGGCTGCATCACCAACAAGGAAAAACGGCATTTTCACGCCATGGGCCTGCACAAGCCCATCGCTTATTTAAACAAGCTGCGAAGCGCCGATTTGGTGCTGGTAGACGGCCTGTGCGGCGACTTGGACTTTGAAGAGGGCGGCAACCCCGTGAAGATGGACCGCTTGATTGCCGCGCGCGACAGCGTTTTGGTGGATACCTATGTGGCGTCCTTGATGGGGTTTGCCAAAGAGGAGATAGAATACATCACCATCGCCGAAAAACTGGGCGTTGGCAGCGGGGACTTGAACAGCGCGAACATCACCGAAATCAACGAGGGCGTGCGCCCCGGCCCGGTGCTGCCTTCGGGCAAGGTGCGCGCTTTGCAAAAATATGTAGAGGCGAAAGACGCCTGCTCGGCCTGCTACGGCAGCTTGATGCACGCGCTGCACCGCATGCGCGAAAAAGGCACGCTGCGCAATGTAAGTGAGAAAATCTACATCGGCCAGGGGTTTAAAGGCCAGTGCCCTAACGGCATTGGCATTGGGGCATGTTTGAAAAATTGTTCCAAAAATGTAATGGGGTGCCCGCCCAAAGCCATTGACATTGTAGAATTTTTGGAAAATAATCAATAAGGGGAAAATTAAGTGGAGCTTGTTAAGGAACGCAAAAAGGCCATAATTGCAACCGCGGCGGTGGCGGCTTTGGCGGTGCTGGTCATCGCCATAGTGGGGTATTGCGGGCATATACGCGAACGCAGGTTTACCATTGCGTTTACCTCCAACAGCGGGGGATATGTCACCCAAAGCGAGAATGCGGTGGGTTTGGCAAAGGTGGCGTCTTTTATCCGCGATTTGCGTTCCATGCGCGGCCAGGTGCCCCTGTTGGACACCGGCAACAGCCTGTATGGCTCGATGCTGGCGCGCACCACCAAGGGCCGCGGCATTATTGAAGCCATGAACGAGGTTGGCTATTCGGCCGCAACGGTTGGCCCCACGGATTTTTTGCTGGGTTCGGGCGTTGTAAAGGATTTGAGCAGCCAGGCCAATTTCCGCATTTTGTGTGCGGGCAGCTATTACGAGGGCGAGCAAAAGCGGGAGTTTTTGTCCCCTTACACCACCATCACCATCGATGGTTCGCGCATTGGCTTTTTGGCCCTTACCAACCCGGACTTGTACAGCGAGGTGGCAAGCGGCAATTTTGCCGACGTGTATTTTGAAGACATCCTGCAGACCGCGCGCCAAAAGGTAGACGAATTGCTGCCCAAAGTGGAGATGGTGGTGGTTTACGGCAATTTGGGCCAAGATATGGCCAAGCGTTTGGCCGAGGAAATCCCGGAGCTTTCGCTTATCATCGACGGGGCCCCCACAAGCGTGGCGGGCAGCTATATGCACAACGGCATACCGGTGGTAACCACCCGCAACGGCTTGGCGGCCGTGGGCGTGGTGGAGGTGACGGTTTCGCACGGCAAGGTGCAAAGCTACCATTTTGAGATGTACGACAGCCAGCGCCTGGAAAGCTATGCCCCCGACGAAAAGGTACAGGCCAAGCTGGACGCTTTGGGCGCCCAGCTGGAAACCGACAACCAAAGCGTGCTGCTAAACAACAATTATCTGCTGGAGGGCTCTTTGGAAGTGGTGGGCACCCGCGCAAGCAACCTGGGCAACGTGGCGTGCGACGCGGTTTTGTGGAAAACGCAGGCCGATTTTGCCATGCTAAGCGCCAACGCCTTTTTGCAGGATATCCCTTTAGGGGATGTTTCGCGCCAGAATTTGTACGCGGCTTTTGCCCAAACGCGCATCTGCACAGTAAGGCTAACCGGCGCGCAGATAAAAACCATGCTGGAATACGCCCTGTACGATTTGCCCAGCCC
>CAJFVS010000058.1 GCA_904420505.1 Candidatus Alloruminococcus vanvlietii
TATCCTGACGTGGAAAAGAAATGTGCCATTGGCCTATCTGTCTAAAACGGACAGATAGGCTTTTTTTGATGTTTTCATACCTTTGGAAAGGAACAAGACGATGAGCGAAAAAACAGTCGTGTTGGACGAAGCGGCAATGGGCCGTGTGATTGCTAGGATTTCCTACGAGATTATTGAAAAAAACCGCGGCGCGCAAAGCTTGTGCATTGTGGGTATTTATACACGCGGCGCGCAAATTGCTATGCGCATTGCACAAAAAATATTGGAAGTAGAGGGCGTAAAGGTGCAAACCGGGTATTTGGATATTACCCCCCACCGCGACGACCGCCCTTATGCGGACGCCACCCCCGACCGTTCCCAAATCCCTTTTGATATCCAGGGGAAAACCGTGATTTTGGTGGACGATGTATTGTACACCGGGCGCACGGTGCGCGCAGCGATTGACGCGCTTATGCAACGCGGGCGGCCGCAGAAAATCCAGCTGGCGGTGCTTATTGACCGCGGCCACAGGGAACTGCCCATCCGCCCGGATTTTATTGGCAAAAACCTGCCTACTTCCAAAGAAGAACGCATTGCCGTAATGGTAAAAGAAATCGACGGGGTGGATAAAATCGCCATCCTATCCAAATAGAGAGGAGTGCTTTTATGAGCAGTATTTTATTCAAAGGCGCCCATGTGGTAAGCCCTAAAGACGGGCTGGATTCGGTAATGGATTTGCTGGTGCAAGACGGCAAAATTGCACAGGTTGCCCCCGAAATTGCGGGCGAATACGACCAGGTGCTTGACTGTGAAGGCCAATTTTTATCCCCGGGGCTTGTAGATATGCATGTGCATTTTCGCGACCCCGGCCTTACCTATAAAGAAGATATTTTAACCGGTGCGGCTGCGGCTGCGGCAGGCGGCTTTACCAGCGTGATGTGCATGCCCAACACCAAGCCCATCACCGATTCGCCCGAAGTGGTCGATTACATTGTAAACAAGGCAAAAGACGCCAAATGCAAGGTGTACCCCATCGCGGCCATTACCCGCGCCCAGGAGGGCAAAGAGCTGGTGGATTTTCAAGAGCTGGTGCAGCATGGCGCGGTGGCGTTTTCGGAAGACGGCAAATGCGTAAAAAACGCGCGCATGATGCGCGACGCGATGGTGAAAGCGCACGAGGCGCACTCGTTTTTGATTTCCCACTGCGAGGACGACGATTTGACCCAGGGCGGCATTATGCACAAGGGGGAAGTCAGCGAGAAGCTGGGCGTTAAGGGCATCGACCGCTTGGCGGAGGACGTGATGACTGCCAGGGAAGCGATGCTGAGCGAAGATTTGGGCTTGCCGGTGCACATCGCGCACGTAAGCACCTGGGGCAGCATGCATGTCATCCGCGACGCCAAGCGCCGGGGGGTAAACATTACCTGCGAAACCTGCCCGCACTATTTTGTGCTGGACCACACCGCGCTTTTCAAGCGCGACGCGCGTTTTCGCATGAACCCGCCGCTGCGGGAAAAACGCGATGTAGAAGCGGTGCTAAAAGCCATACAGGACGGCACGGTGGACGCCATTGTAACCGACCATGCGCCGCATTCGGCAGAAGAAAAGCAGGGGTTTGAAACCGCCATGAACGGCATCATCGGGCTGGAAACCTCCTTTGCATTGTCCTACACCCATTTGGTGCGCACCGCACGCATCCCGCTGCCGCGTTTGATTGAATTGATGAGCGTCAACCCTGCCAAAATCTGCGGGGTACAAGCCGGCGGTTTGGCTGTGGGGGACGATGCGGACCTGTTTGTTTACGATTTGGACACGCCGTTTGTAGTGGATGAAAACAAATTCCAGTCCAAAGCGCGCAATATGCCCTTTGGCGGCATGAAATTGTTTGGCAAAATCAAACGCACCTATTTGCGGGGCGTTTTAACTTATCAAGAATGAGAAAAAGGAGCGAGGAATTATGTCTTTGGACCGTTTGATGGTAAAAATTTACGAAAAACAAAACCCAACTGTAGCAGGGCTGGACCCGCTGCTGGAGTATGTCCCGGAATTTATCCGCCGGCGCGCATACAAAGAAAACGGCGAAGGCCTGCGCGGGGCGGCCGAAGCGATTTTGCAGTTTAACATCGGGCTAATTGACGCCCTTTATGACATTGTGCCCGCTGTAAAACCCCAGGCCGCTTATTACGAGCTGTACGGCTATGAAGGCGTGCGCGCTTTGCACGAAACCATTGCCTACGCCAAACAAAAAGGCATGTTCGTCATCACCGACGGCAAGCGAAACGACATCGGCTCTACCATGCAGGCCTATGCCACGGCGCATCTGGGCGAAGTAAGCGTAGAGGGCAAGGTGTACGAGCCCTTTGGCGCAGACGCTTTAACCGTAAACGGCTACCTGGGCACCGACGGCATCGCCCCTTTGCTGGAGGTTTGCAACCAAAAGGACAAAGGCATTTTTGTGTTGGTAAAAACCTCCAATCCCTCTTCGGGCGAATTGCAGGACAAGCACATTGAAGGCACCACCGTATACAACCGCATGGGCCAAATGTGCCAGGAATGGGGCAAAAGCCTAATGGGCAAATACGGCTACAGCGGCGTGGGCGCCGTGGTGGGCGCAACCTATCCTTCGCAGCTGAAAGAGCTGCGCGAAAAACTGCAGGAAACCTTTTTCCTCATTCCCGGCTACGGCGCGCAGGGCGGCGGCGCAGAGGGGGTCGCCTTAGGGTTTGATAAAAAAGGCAAGGGTGCTATTGTCAATTCTTCGCGTGCCATTATGTGCGCCTGGAAAAAAGAGGGCTGCCCTTCGGAAGAATACGCACAGGCTGCACGGCGCGAAGCCATACGCATGAAAAAGGATATTATGAGCCATATTGGCAAAATCTCGTTGTAAAATTTTGCTGGAAAGCCTGTGCAAAAAGCTTTTGGGCGCAAAGGGGGAGCTGCAAGCGCATGGGCGTTTGGCGGCGCCGGTTGCGGGTTGTTCTACGCGGTTAGGTCACCACAGCATGGCGCGGCTTTACGCACAAGGCCGGCAGCAAAGCATGGGATAACATTTGGATGACAGCGCCTTTGAGCCTGGCGCTGCGGTTTGGGCAAGCAAAGCCGGCCGGCTTTTTTGGGGGGCTTGCCTGTTTGTAAAAACCGGGAGGATGTGTCCTCTTGGATGGAATTTGGAAGGAGCAAATACATTTATGGCAGTAAACAGTCCGATTATTAAGGCATACATCGTGCTGGAGGACAAAACCGTCATGGAAGGCGAAAGCATGGGTGCGCGCGGCACCACCATTGGCGAAGTGGTGTTCTCCACGGGTATGACCGGTTATCAGGAAACCTTGACCGACCCCAGCTATTTTGGACAAATCGTTACGCAAACATTCCCGCTTATCGGCAACTACGGAATCAATTCAGAGGATTACGAAGGGGTAAAATCCTGGGTAAAAGGCTATATCGTGCGCGAATGGTGCGAACTGCCCTCCAATTTCCGCAGCGAAGAAACGCTGGATAAATTTTTGCGCGAGCAAAACATCATCGGCATCTGCGGGGTGGACACCCGGCACTTGACCAAAAAGCTGCGTGAGCACGGCGTGATGAACGGCATGATCACCACTGAAGACCCTTACCCGCGTCTGGAGGAAATTGCAAAGGAACTAAAAGCCTTTGCCATAAAAGACGCGGTAAAAAGCGTAAGCGTAAAAAGCCCCCAAACCTATTTGGCGCAAAACGGCCAATACAAAGTTGTTTTATACGACTTTGGCTATAAAAAGAACATCCTGCGCTCGTTAAACAGCAAGGGCTGCGATGTGATAGTGGTGCCAAGTTGCACCACCGCCCAGGAAATTGTGGATATGCACCCGGATGGCATTATGCTTTCCAACGGCCCGGGCGACCCGGCGGAAAATGTGGAGATTATTGAAAACCTGAAAAAATTGATGCAGCAGGATATCCCGATTTTTGGCATTTGTTTGGGCCACCAGCTTTTGGCGCTTGCCAATGGGGCAAAATCGCAAAAGCTTAAATACGGCCACCGCGGCTCCAACCAGCCGGTAAAGGATTTAAAGCGTGACCGCACCTACATCACCAGCCAAAACCACGGCTATGCCATTGTAAACGATAGCGTAGACCCCTGCATCGGCCAGGTTAGCCACATCAACGCAAACGACCAAACCTGCGAGGGCATCCGCTATGTAAACCGGCGCGCGTTTACCGTGCAGTTTCACCCGGAAGCTTCGGCCGGCCCGAAGGATTCGGCGTATTTGTTTGATGAATTTATTTCGATGATGGAGGAGGCAAAAACATGCCGCTGAGAAAAGATATCAAAAAAGTGCTGGTTATCGGCTCGGGCCCCATCATCATCGGGCAGGCGGCCGAATTTGACTACGCCGGCGCGCAGGCCTGCGAGGCGCTGAAAGAAGAAGGGCTGGAGGTTGTGCTCATCAACTCCAACCCCGCCACCATCATGACCGACAAGGCCATGGCGGATGAAATTTACATTGAACCGCTTACCGTTGACGTTGTTAAGCGTGTAATAGAAAAAGAACGGCCCGACAGCGTGCTTTCTACCCTAGGCGGGCAAACGGGCTTGACCCTTTCCATGCAGCTGGCCAAAGAGGGCTTTTTGGACAAGATGGGCGTGCGCCTTTTGGGCGCCAACCCCGAAACCATCGACAAAGCCGAAGACCGCCAGTCTTTTAAAGACACGATGGAGGCCATCGGCGAGCCGTGCATTCCCTCCAAAGTGGTCACCGATTTGGACGCGGCGATGGATTTTGCCCAGGAGATTGGTTACCCGGTGATTGTGCGCCCGGCCTTTACCTTAGGCGGCACAGGCGGCGGCATTGCTGCCACTCGTGAAGAACTGCACGAAATTGCCCTAAACGGCCTGCGCCTTTCCCCCATCCATCAAATTTTGGTGGAAAAGTGCATCTCCGGCTGGAAGGAAATTGAGTTTGAAGTGATGCGCGACGCAAAAGGCAATGTGATTACCGTGTGCAGCATGGAAAACCTGGACCCTGTAGGCGTGCACACCGGCGATTCGATTGTGGTTGCGCCTGCCGTTACCCTTTCGGACAAGGAATACCAAATGCTGCGTTCGGCGGCGCTGAACATCATCTCCGCTTTGAAGGTGGAGGGCGGGTGCAACTGCCAGTTTGCCCTGCACCCCACCAGCTTTGAATACGCGGTGATTGAAGTAAACCCGCGTGTGTCGCGCTCGTCTGCTTTAGCCTCCAAGGCCACCGGCTACCCCATCGCGCGGGTGGCCACCAAAATTGCGGTGGGCTACAGCTTGGATGAAATCCAGAACAAGGTGACGAAAAAAACCTGCGCCTGCTTTGAACCGGCGCTCGATTACGTGGTAGTCAAATTCCCCAAATGGCCGTTTGACAAATTTGTTTATGCCAAGCGCACCTTGGGCACCCAGATGAAGGCTACCGGCGAGGTGATGGCCATCGGCACCAGCTTTGAGCAGGCGCTTATGAAAGCGGTGCGCTCGATTGAGCTGGGGCTGGATACCTTAAACGTGAAAAAGTTCGAGATAAAATCCGATGAGGAAATCAAAGAGCTGCTGCACAACTGCGACGACGACCGCTTGTTTGTGGTTTACCAGGCCTTAAAGCGCGGGGTAGACCCCGACCTCATCCATCAAATCACCATGATTGACCACTGGTTTTTGGCAAAAATCAAAAACCTGGCGGATATGGAAAGCTGGCTGAAAGATGGCGAGCTGGACGATGTAAAATACTTAAGCGCCAAAA
>CAJFVS010000059.1 GCA_904420505.1 Candidatus Alloruminococcus vanvlietii
AACCGGCAGCCCGAAGGCGGATTAAACGGGCTTGGCACTTCCCCCTGCAGCAAAATGCGCTCGCGCTTGTGGTCCACATCCGGGATGGGGATGGACGACAGCAGCGCCTGGGTATACGGGTGCAGCGGGTTTTTATAAAGCGCGTCCTTGCCGGCCAGCTCCATCACACGGCCCAAATACATCACCGCTACGCGGTCGCTTATGTATTTTACCACGCTTAAATCGTGCGAAATAAACAAATAGGTAAGCCCCAGCGTTTTTTTCAGCTCGCTCATAAGGTTGAGCACCTGCGCGCGCACTGAAACATCCAGCGCCGAGACCGGTTCGTCGCGCACCACCAGTTTGGGCTGTATAATCAACGCGCGGGCGATGACAATGCGCTGCAGCTGCCCGCCGGAAAATTCATGCGGGTAGCGGTACAGGTGTTCTTCTTTCATGCCCACCAGCGCCATCATCTGCTTTACTTTTTCTATTCTCTCTTTTTTGGTGCCAATATGGAAATTGTCCAGCGGCGCTTTGATAAGTTCCAGCACCGTCATCCTGGGGTTTAAGCAGGCATACGGGTCTTGAAAAATCATCTGCAGCTGCTGGCGCATGGCGCGCATCTGGGACTTGTTGTAATCCAGCAGGCATTTGCCTTCAAACAGGGTTTTGCCCTGGGTGGGCTCTACCAAACGCAGTATCGAGCGCCCCAAGGTGGACTTGCCGCAGCCGGATTCGCCCACAATGCCCAGCGTTTCGCCCTGGTACACGTCCAAGGTGACGTCCTCTACCGCGCGCACCAAGCGGGTGGGCCTGCCAAAAAAGTTTTTTGCCGCCGTGTAGGATTTGGACAAATGCTCTACTTGCAGCAGCACTTGCTGTTCAGGCATGTTGCTCTCCCCCTTCCTGCGCATATTTCCAGCAGCTTACCCTGCGCGGCCCCAGTTGGAACATCGGCGGGGCCTGCTGGGCGCAAATTTCCATTTTTTGTTCGCAGCGGGTGCAAAACCGGCAGCCTTTGGGCATATTCTGCGGGCTGGGCACGCTGCCTTCAATGGTGTACAACGGGCCTTCCGCATCCTGGTCCAGGCGCGGGATAGAAGCGAGCAGCCCCTGTGTGTACGGATGCAGCGGGTTTTTAAAAATATCCTTGGTGGGGGAATGCTCCACCACGCCCCCTGCATACATCACCAGAATTTCATCTGCGGTTTCGGCCACAACGCCCATATCGTGGGTGATAAGCAGAATGGAGGTCTGTGTGGTTTGCTTAAGCTGGTTCATCAAATCCAAAATCTGCGCCTGGATGGTAACATCCAAGGCGGTGGTGGGCTCGTCGGCAATCAAAAGCTGTGCATTGCCCGAAAGCGCCATGGCAATCATCACCCTTTGGCGCATGCCGCCCGAAAGCTGGAAGGGGTATTCCTTCATACGCCTTTCGGGCGACGGGATGCCCACCTTTTCCAGCATACTGACCGCATGGGCATACGCCTGCTTGCGGGTCAGCGTAGTGTGTACGCGGATGGTTTCGATGATTTGGGTGCCGATGGTTAAAACCGGGTTCAAAGCGGTCATGGAATCCTGGAAAATCATCGAGATTTCGTTGCCGCGGATGTTGCGCATTTCCTTGGGGCTAAGCGTGAGCAAATCGCGGCCGTTAAACCAGATTTTGCCGCGCGCCACCTTGCCTGCATGCGGGCGGATAAGCCCCATAATCGCCATAGAGGTGACGCTTTTGCCGCAGCCGGATTCGCCTACCACCCCTAAGGTTTTGCCCTTGGGGATGGCAAACGAAACGCCGTCCACAGCGGTTACTTCCCCGTGTTTGCTTTGAAACACCACCTTTAAATCCTGCACTTCTATCAGGTTTTGGGCCATTATCGCTCCCCCTTGCCTTTACAGACAGCCGCCCTCTGTTGGAGAAGGCGGCTTGTTTGGTTACTTTTTAAAATCAATCGGCAACTTTCCATTGCCATACGCATTTGTTGGTGTTAAAAATAGTGGTTCCAAAGGGCACGTTGGTAATGCGCTTGTTGCAGGCGAACAAATCGTTTGCCGAATACAAGAACGCCGCCGGGCATTGTTCTACCAAAGTGGCCTGGTATTCGTCCACCATTTCTTTGCGCGCTTCAAAGGTGGTTTGCCGCGCGGCTTCATGGCCCAAATCGCCAATGGTGGTATCGGTAAGCTGTGTAAAGTTGTTAATCGCCCCTACGGTAAACTGGGTGACCGACTCGGCCGGGTCGGGCGAACCGGCGGACCCCATAAAGCCGATATCGTAATTGCCCGCGCGCATTTCTGTCATCAAGGTGGAGAAATCCAAAGTCTGGATGCGGGTTTTTACCCCAATTTTGGCCAAATCCTGCTGGATAAGCGCCGCAACCCTTTCGCGTATGCCGGTGGAAACCACCATTAACAGCTCGCGATCAGGATCCCAGCCGGCTTCCTGCAGAATCTGCGCAGCCGCATCCGGGTCATAGGGTATATCGGACAATTCTTCGTTAAAATACTGGTGGGGTTCGTGCAGCGGCCCGATAATCGGCTGGCCTTCGCCCAAAAGCAACTGGTCTACAATTACCTGGCGGTTAATCGCCATGCTGAACGCTTGGCGCACTTCCTGGGTCAAATACTCTTTTTGGGTGTTCATAGCCATGTACTGGTACCCCAGCGAGGGCTGCGACTGGGCGTTTACATTGTCCAGCGCCTTGATGGCCTCCCAGTCCTGGATGGGGAAAGTGGTATCCAAACCGCCCGCCATATCGATTTCGCCGCTTTGCAGGCCAACCAGCAGGTTTGCCGCCGGCACTACGCGGAAAATCAAACGGTCAAAGTCGGGCGCGCCAAGGTAAAAGTCCTCGTTGGAGGTCAGCTCTACGCGCTCGCCGGAAATCATGCTGTCAAAAATCATGGGGCCGGCCCCAATGGGATGCAGCCAGAATTCATCCGAAACCAGCTCCTCCTCCGGGATGTCCTCCAGCAGGTGCTTGGGCAGGATAAAGGTGTCGGGGTTGACGATGGCAAAAATGGTCAAGGTATCCATCGGTTCTTTTAACTGGAAGCGCACGGTATAATCGTCAAGGGCTTCCACCTCGATGGAATTGTCCGAAAGCTCCTTGCCTGTGTCATCGGTACCTGCAAAATACATCATGCGGGTGCGACGTGCAAGGTTTAAATCGGCGTCGGACATCAACTGGCAGGTGTACACCACGTCTTCTGCGGTCAGCGGGGTGCCATCGTGCCAGGTGGCGTTTTGGTTTAAGTGGTAGGTGATGCTGTCGCTTTCTTCTGAAATCTCCCAGCTGTCGGCCAGGCGCGGGCTTACGGTGCCGTCCTGGTTCATGGTGGTCAGGCGCTCAAACAGCATATCCAAAATGGCGTAGCTGTAAGAGTTGGTGGTGTTGGCGGGCATAAAGCTGTCCCATACCGATGTTAGGGCGATGGTTACGGTTTTTTCGCCGGTTTGTTGCCCTGTTGTACCGGATACGGGTGTGTTTTGGCTGTTGCAGGCGCCGAACAAAATGGCGACGCACAGCAAACATGCCAGCAAGCGTATGGATTTTTTCATGTTGTTCCCTCTCTCTCTGTTGCTCTGTATGGTTATGGAAATTAGCGGCTAAGTTTTGCGTCCAAAGCATCGCGCAGGCCGTCGCCCAAAAAGTTGATGCTGGAAACGGTAAGGATAAGCAGAATCCCGGGCGGCACCCACAGCCACGGCTGGGTGGAAAGCACGGTAATGGACTGCGCGCTGAACAGGATATTCCCCCAGGAAGCCTGCGGCGGCTGTACGCCCATGCCCAAAAAGCTTAAAGAAGATTCCATGATAATGGCGCTGGCCGTGCGGAAGGTAAAGGCGGTCAGCACGGGGCCAAACACGTTGGGGATGATGTATTTGAGCATTAACGGCGCATCTTTGGTGCCAACGGCTTTGGCCGATTCGATGTAATCCTTTTCCCGCACCGAAAGCACGTTGCCGTAAATAAGCTTTGCAAAATTGGTCCAGCCCAGTATGCCGATGACGATGGTGACCGTCCAGACAGACGGGCCGACAATGGACACCAGCACCAAAATCAACACCATGGCCGGAAAGGACATAAACACTTCCGCCAGGCGCATAATCACCGCTTCAACCGCCCCGCGGTAATACCCGGCCAAAAGGCCCAGCGGCACCCCGATCACAAGGCTAATCAAGGTGGATAAAATGCCCACCAGCAGCGAAACCCGCCCGCCGTACAAAAGCCTGGCCAAATTGTCGCGGCCCACGTCGTCGGTGCCCAGCAAATGGGTTGCACTTGGCCCGGAGCCAAACATCACGCTGTAATCGGAATTGATGGGGTCCAGCTGCATTGCCAAAGGCAGCACAATTACCAAAACAATCTCCAAAAGCAGAATGATAAGCCCTACCATTGCCAGCTTATGGGAGCGAAACCGGGCTGCAGCACTGGTATGCATACGAACGCGCGCGCATGGAGCAGATGGACGCGTATGTGGCCGTGCGCAAGGCCGAAAACATCTGCGAGCTTGCGGATGTACCGCCGCAGCAGATGGCGCTGTTTCAGCGCTACTGGGGCGAGCTGCACAACAAAATCCGCCTGCCCCGCACCAAATGGTGTGTTTTGCGCTACCCAAACGCCTCAATGGCGCAACAGGCCGGCATGAGCTGCGAAGCCTTTGAGGATTTTTACTTTTCCTGCTGCCTGCTGGATTACGCCGCTTTAAACCGCATTGTTCAGCCGCTGGTGGATATTACCGGCCGCACCGACCAGGTGCGTATTGTTGCGCCGGGCACCGATATCACCTTTTCCATAAAAGGGCTGTGCCCCAAAGAGGCGCACTGCGGGATACGCAACCTGCCCTGTGGGGAAATTGGGATGCCGGTGGTGCCCGATTCGGTGAACGGGGTGATTGCCTACAACATGCCCACCTATCAAAACGGGTTTGTGTTTACCGATGTACGGTTTGTTTTGCAAAACGGCAAAATTATAAAGGCTGCCAGCAACAACACCCCGCTGCTTAACCAGATTTTGGACATCGACCCCAACGCCAGGCGCATTGGCGAATTTGCCATGGGGTTTAACCCGTTTGTCACCCGCCCGATACTGGATACGCTTTTTGATGAAAAAATGGCGCAGTCCATCCACTTTACCCCCGGCAACAGCCCGGTAAACCCCTCTGCGCTGCATTGGGACATCGTACAGTCGCACGCGCCCCATATAGGCGGCGGGGAAATCTGGTTTGACGGGCAGCTTATCCGCAAAAACGGGCTGTTTGTCTTGCCGGAGCTTCAGCCCATCAACCCCGAGCCGCTAAAAAAAGCCATCGCCCCCGCCTTGTGACTAGGCGCTTATACTTACAAAAAAAACCGCCTGGAAAAATTCCGGGCGGTTTTGGTTATAAACGGGGCATGCGAAACATGCGCACAAAAAAGGGAGAAGCCCTATGTGTTTGGCACATAGGGCTTGCAAGAAAGTGTGTAAGAAAATGAATAAAAGAAGAACGGTTAACAAAGACTTAC
Organism: Candidatus Alloruminococcus vanvlietii; assembly: GCA_904420505.1. Lineage (GTDB taxonomy): Bacteria > Bacillota > Clostridia > Oscillospirales > Ruminococcaceae > Alloruminococcus > Alloruminococcus vanvlietii. The sequence continues at coordinate 5,492 of CAJFVS010000059.1, forward strand.
TCTGTACTTATGATGATGTAATGCATGGAGAATACCGGGTGAAATACTAGTTAGTTATTGCTAACTGTTATTATCATACAGGATGCACCCCGATATGTCAACCCCTTTTTTCAAATTTTTTTGTAAAATTTGTCCCTGGGGCTGTTTTCCCCCAAAAAAGAACGCCGCTTACATGAAGCGGCGCCCTTTTTGCAGATGGAGAACGAACATGAAAAAAAGTCTATATAAAAAAGAGGAGGAGCATTTTTGTTGTGTTTTTACAATACAGCATACATTTGCATTCCAAATGAAGAATCTTTTACAAAAAATCACATTGTATTTGTACAAATTATAAATTTCGCAAGCAAAATGTGGGGGCGCCTTTCTTGACACTGCCTGGCCGTGGCTATATAATCGAAACATAAACTGACAAAAGAAATGAGGCCGCCTAATGATTTTTGTGGTTGACATCGGCAATTCCAATACGGTTTTTGGCGCATACCGCCAAGATACATTGCTGTTTACCGCCCGTGTGCAGACCGATTCGCTGAAAACCGAATCCGAGTATGCGGTATTGATACAAAATATCCTGGCTTTGCACGATATACAGGCCAAAGCGCTGCAGGGGGCGATAATCTCTTCGGTGGTGCCGCCCTTATCGCCCATTATGAAAATGGCCATCCAGCTTATCAAAGACGTGCCGGTGCTTTCGGTAGGGCCTGGGCTAAAAACCGGGTTGGACATTAAAATTGACAACTCCAAGCAAACCGGCGCCGATTTGGTTTGCACCGCTGTTGGCGCATTGGAAAAATACCCGCTGCCGGTGATTATCATCGATATGGGCACGGCTACCAAACTCACCGTGGTCGACCGCAACCGCGCGTTTATCGGCGGGGCGATTATGCCGGGGGTTATGGTCGCTTTGGAGGCACTGGCCAACAAAGCCGCCCAGCTGCCGCCCATCAATTTACAGGTGCAAAACCTAAAGGCCATTGGCACCAACACCATCGACTGCATGCAATCCGGCGCGATTTTGGGCGCGGCCAGCATGATCGACGGCATGGTGGAGCGTTACCGTGAAGAAATCGGGCAGGACGCTACGGTGGTTGCCTGCGGGGGCGTGGTGGAATTTATTCTGCCCTACTGCAAGCAGCCCATCATCCAGGACCGCAACCTGCTGCTTGACGGGTTAAAAGCCCTGTATGACAAAAACATCGGCTAATCGCTTTGTATGCGCGCCAACCGCTGTTTTTTACCAAGCGTTTGGGCCAGGTTCTGGCCTGCTATACAGCTTTGGCTAAACAGCAGCCTTTATTTTCCCGCTATATAAATCCCGTTTTCGGGGTTTGTATAAATATATGCGCTACATCCCAAAAGGAGTAGCAGCAAGGAGTTTTATATTATGAAAAGCAAAACCTTAAGCGCATCCATGCTGGCACAATTGGCACTGTTGATTGCCATTTTGTTCATCATGGGTTTCACCCCCCTTGGCTCTATCCCGCTTGGCGGGCCGATTGTAGCCACCCTGGCACAGATTCCTGTCGTCATAGGCGCAATACGGCTGGGCACCAAAGCAGGCGCTTTTTTGGGCGGCATGTTTGGCTTTGTCAGCATGCTGTGGTTTACCATTTACGCCCCGCCTACTGCATTTGTGTTTTCCCCGTTTTTCAGTTCCACTTTGGCAAACGGCAACATAGGCCTTACCATTTTGTATGCCGTTGGCGCTTTGGTGGTGTGCTTTGTGCCGCGCATTTTAATCGGCGTGGTCTCAGGCGTGCTGTATAAGCGCATTGTAAACAAAACCCAAAGCGTTACCAAAGCCTGCCTGGTTGCCGGCGTGGCCGGTTCGCTTACCAACACGCTGCTGGTAATGCTGGGCATTTTGGTGTTCTTTGCAGCGCCCTATGCAGCGGCCAACAACGCGGTTATCTGGTACTTGTTGGGTACATCCATTCTGTTCAACGGCATTCCCGAGGCCATTGTTACCCCTTTGGTAACCGTTGCGGTGGTAAAGCCTTTATCCAAACTGAAAAAAGCATAAAATCTTCCCTAAAACAGCAAAACGCCCGCAGGGAAAATTCCCTGCGGGCGTTATTTTTGCCTGCCGATATGCTTTGCAAACGGTTTTTGCCTTTGCCTTGCTGCATTTTTCTACAACCTGCGCCAGGTTTGCAAAAAAGCCGCATGCCGCAGCACAAACCTGCCCGGCACAGCCCTGGCCGTTTTTGCCAATATGGCGGCCATATCGCCCAGGGGTTTTATCCGGCCAAAGCCCGGCGCCCAAAAGGCGCAAACCAAAACCGCCATATGTGCACTTTATTCGCAAATGTCCCGCGCACAGGCAGGCTTATCCACCGGCGGATGCCGGAAAACCGCTTCGCCAAGCTAGAACGGTTGGCACAGCCGCTTGCGCGGCCTGCCTTTTTGTTTTAATCCAAAAATTTGCCCTTGTAAAAATTTTGGTTTCCCGTAGGGCGGGCTGTTAAACGGAAAATCACACAGCCGTCGGGGCATACAACATCCTTGCAGTATCTGCCGCTGCCGCCGATGTTTTCCAAATCGCCGCCGCTTCGCACCGCTTCCATAATGGGGAACAGCAGCATCATCACTTTGGAGCAAATGCCAAAGCCCTGCGCGTTTACCAGGCAGCCGTAGGTGCAGGTATAGCGGTCGCCAATTTCCTCGCCGTTGCGGCAGTAATGCTCGGTGCGCTCGCCGCGCAAAAAGCCGGTTACCTCAACGGTAAACTCGTATTCTTCATCGTACCATTTTTTCATATACACGCGCCCCCTGTTTGTATTTTCCCTGCTGTTATTATAAAAAAACAGGGTTTAAAAAAACAAGCCCGGCCCCGTACGCGTTCTATCAAAAAGCCCCTTTTGGCCAAAACCAAAGGGGCTTTTGTTTATGTTTTGTGTTTTTGCCTGCATTTGCTGCAGTAGCCCGAAAGCTCCAAATGGTGTTCCACCACCTGCACGCCCTGGTTTTTGCTCAGCTCATCAATCATTTGTTGCATAGGGCAATCCCCCACCGGGATGCGCGCTTTGCAGCCCAGGCAGACAAAATAATGCTTATGCGCGCCGGCAAGCTCGTACAGGTGCTTTTTTTCGGTGCCGCTTTGGTGCTTTACCGCCAACCCTTTCTGGCAAAAACGCTCCAATATGCGGTAAACGGTGGAGATATCCGGCGCCTGCTCACCCTGGGACAACTGCGCAAACACCTCTTCAATCGTCATGGCGCGCCCGCTTTGCACAAGCGCGTTGAGCACCGCCCTGTGCGCTTTGGTATTTTTCAGGTTATGGGCTTTCAACAAGGTATCCATTTTGCCCCTCCTTTTAGGCATTGCGGCGCAGATGCAAAAACGAAAGCAAAAACAACGCGCTTTGCATCAATACAATGCAGGAAGACGCCGACGCGCCGATGTAGTACGAACCCACCACGCCGAAGATGCCGGTGATCATCGCCACCAGCACCGAAATAAGGGTGAACGAGCGCATGTTTTTGGCCAGGTTGCGCGCAACAGCCGCGGGCAAAATCAGCATGGAGTTGATTACCAGCAGCCCTACCCACGAAATGGATACGGTTACAACCACGGCAATCACCACCGAAAACAGCGTTTCGTTTGTAAAAATTTTGATTCCCCGGCTAATGGCAATGGATGGGTTTAAACTAATTGTAATAAGCTTGTTAATTTTAAACTGCCAGTATAATAACACCAGCAGCAGCAAAATCCCCAGCAGCAGAATCTGGGGCGGGTCAATGCTTAATACATCGCCGATAAGCAGGTTGTTCAGCTTGGAAAAATTCCCGCCGTTTACCGTGGACAAAAAAATGCCCAGCGCAATGCTCACCGAGGAAAGCGCGCCGATAACCGTATCGGTGGAAAGCTTTGCCTTTTGCTTTACCACGCTTACCAGCACGGCAAATACAATGGAAAACGCCACCGCGCCCCAGGTGGGCGAAATAGCCCCCACCAGGCTGCCCACCACCATGCCGGTAAATGCCCCATGGCCCAGGGATTCCGAGAAAAAAGCCATGCGGTTGTTGACAATCATGGTGCTTAAAAGCCCAAACAGCGGGCCGATAATCAAAATAGCCAGCAGCGCGTTTTTAAAAAACAGCATATACCCCGGCTGCGCCCAGTGAAAGGGCAGAAGGTCTACCAAAAAATACCACCAATCCATGTTTTCCCTCCTTATCCCAACAGCTTTTTGTATTCTTCGCTTGCAAGCACTTCCTGCGGCGTGCCCACCTTGACAATGGTGGAATTTAACAGCACCAGCCGGTCGGCGTATTCTTCCATAAGCTCGCGGTCGTGGGTGATGATAAGCACTGTTAAATCGTATTTCTGCTTAATTTCCTCCACGGTGGAGTAAAAGGTTTTTAGCCCCTTGGCATCCACCCCGGTGGAGGGTTCGTCCAGCAGCAGAATCTGCGGCAGGGGTTCCAGCGCCAAAGCCAGCAGCACCCGCTGCAGCTGCCCGCCCGAAAGCACCCCTACTTTTTTGTCAATCTGGTCTTCCATGCCCACCCGCGCAAGCGCCAGCTCCACATGGTTGCGCACCGCTTTGGAAGGGCGCAGCCACACCGGATGGTCGGTGGTGCAGGCTACAAACAAATCCAAAACGCTGGCCGGGTACTGCGGGTCGAACCGGGGGGTTTGGGGCACATAGCCGATGATGGGGCTTAATACCTTGGTGCCGTTTGCCTGCACAAAGCGGATGGTCCCCTCGTGTTTTACCTCGCCGATGATGGCCTTGATAAGCGTGGATTTGCCCGCGCCGTTTGGCCCGATGATGGCGGTGGTTTCCCCGCAGTGCACATGCAGGTTGATATCGTGAATGATGGTGTCCTGCCCCATCTGCACGCTTAAATTTTCAATAATGGTGCAGCAGGCGTGGTGGCAGCCATCGGCATGGGTATGTGCGTGCCCTGCCCCGCAATGGGTGCACACATGGCATTGGTTTTGCTCTTGCGGCATATGGTTTCCCCCTTTTTTATCCGGCTTGGGCGGCAAAATGCCACCCAACCGGCGTATGGCTTTATTTTTTGGTGTTGCGTTTTTTTACCTGTTTGGCGGTTAAATCAAAGCTCATATCCAAAAGCAGCGCAATGGTTTCTTTGTCTACCGTGCCGTCTAAAGCCACCGAAAGCCAGTTGGCTTTGTTCATGTGGTAGCCTTTGAAAATGCCCGGCTGCGAAAGAAACGAGCCCATTGCCACCGGGTCGCATTTGACATTTAAAATATCCAGTATTCCCTCTTGTTGCAGGCCTAATTTTTGTTTTGGCACATCCAAAACAGCGGCAAACCATTTTTGGTTGTTTGGATGGCGGAACACCGCGTAATGGGGGTATTTGGCCCAAAGGTATTCTGCATCCGCGTTATACGTTTGGGCAATGTAGGTTTGCACTTCTTGCCGGTTCATTTGCCCCATCCCCTGTTTGCGTTATTTTTTGCATTTGCAGGAATCTGGCCGCCAACCCCGTTTAGGAAAGCGCCTGCTTTAAAATTTCCAGATTTTCATACATCACTCGCACATAGGTGCCCTTATCCGGGTTTTCCTCGCCCGATACCACCAAATCCAGCGTATACACCGGCACGCCGGTTTCCCTGGAAATGAGGTTGGGGATTTTGTCCGAATACTGCGCTTCGCCGAAAAGCGCGCGGATGCCCTGTTCGTTGATGAGGTTGATGAGTTCTTCCAGTTCCTTGGCAGACGGGTCCTGGTCGGGTTCTTTTGCCATCACGCCCGCTACCGTAAGCCCGATGTCGCGGGCCAGGTAGTCAAACCCCTCGTGGAAGGTGACAATGCGTTTGTCTTGAAAGCCCTGCACGGCCTGCACCATATCGTTGTACAGCTGTTCCACCTGGGTTACAAACGCCTGGGTGTTTTGCTCATATAGCTCCTTTTGGGCCGGGTCGCGCTCTACCATATAGCTACACAGCGCCTGCGCCTCATAAATGGCGCCCAACGGGCTTGCCCACACATGCCCGTTCACCGAATGGTCGTGCCCGTCGTCGTGGGAATGCCCTTCTTCCTCCTCGCTTAGCAATATGTCAAACCCATCCGATAAGCTTACGATTTCCAAATCGGGAAAGCTCTGGATGGCGTTGTCCAAAAAGCTTTCAATGCCCGCGCCGTTGATGACAAACACATCGGCGTTTTCCAAAAGCTTCATGTCGTTTACCGACAATTCATAATCGTGCAAACAGCCCTGTTGGGCGCCTGCCATGTTGGTTAAGGTAACATTCTGCGCGCCGTCTAATACATTTTGCGCCAGAATATACATAGGATAAAACGAGGTGACAACCTGTAAGGCGCCCTCTTCTTGCTGCAATGCCGGCTGGCTGCACGAAGCAAGCGAAAACACCAGCACCAAACTCATAAACATGGCGCAAATGCGCCGTAAACAGGATTTCATAACTACCTCCCAGGCGGTGATTAATGCAAGTAACTTGCATTTAGCGTTCCCATTTTACCGCGAAAAACCCGCTGTGTCAATGCAAAAGCCGCAGAAATTTGGGCAAGCCCTCTGTTTTTTGGGCCAAAAATTTGTTAAAATAAAGAAAATGCCGGCTTTTACCGGCGCTTAGAAAGTGTGAAACCATGAAAAAACCAATCTGTTGTTTGCTGGTGCACGGGTTTTGCGGCACCACAAACGAAGTTCTGCCTTTATACCATGCCCTGCGCGCGCACCATATGCCCGCTTTTTTGGTGCATCTGGCCGGGCACGACGGCACCCGCCAAACCCTTCGCCAAAGCGACCGTTTTGCATGGGTTGCCTCGGCCGAAGAGGAATTTTTGCGTTTAAGGCAGCGGTATAAAAAAATAATACTCATTGGCTTTTCCATGGGCGGGCTTATCTGTGCCCAAATTGCTGCAAAATACGGCTGCGCAGGCCTTATTTTGATTAGCACCCCGGTATTTGTGGTAAGCGCCAAAGGGGTGCTGTGCGAATTTCGCCGCTCGCCCAAAGGGGCTGTTACCCGGTACTGGCAAAACGCCCAGCGGTGCACGCCCAAAGCCGTAAGGGAGCTTATGGCCCTTTTGCGCGCCACCTGGCCCAAATGGGGGCTTGTGCAGGCGCCTACATTGATTATCCAGGCGCTGGACGACGATTCGGCCCACCCGGTAAGCGGGGTGTTTTTGCACAAGCATATTAGCGGGCCCAGCCGCCTGTGTTATCTTGCGCAGGGCGGCCACCGGCTGCTGCTTAGCGGGCAGTTTAACAAAATTTACCGCTGTATCCGGCAATTTGTAAAACAATTGCTGCAGGCCTCTTCCATAGAAAGGACATCCTATGCTAAAAACATACGCTAACGCATTCTCGTGTTTTCTCACCGGCGGGGTGTTAATCACCATTGGCATTTTGCTTATTTTAATCCCCCAAAGCCTGCTGAGCCTTACCTACAATGCGCTGTACATCCTGTTTTTTGTTGTTGCAGGCATTAGCCTTATCCAGGGGCTTATCAACATCCGCAATTACAAAAAACTGCTCGACGGCCTTACCGGCGCGCTTATCAACACCACCATCGGCCTGGTGATGTGTTTGTTCCCGCACCTGTTTTGGTTTTTGTTCCCGTTTGTGTTTTCGCTGTATGC
>CAJFVS010000060.1 GCA_904420505.1 Candidatus Alloruminococcus vanvlietii
CCTCGGTGTCGGTTAAAAGGGTGCATTTGTAGCCGAACATCTCGATATAACGGCGGTTGGCGTCATAAGAAGAAATCTCGCCGTTGTGCACAATGGAATAATCCAGCATGGCAAACGGGTGCGCCCCGCCCCACCAGCCGGGGGTATTGGTGGGGTAACGCCCGTGGGCGGTCCAGCTGTAGCCTTCGTATTCATCCAGCCGGTAAAAATGCCCTACATCCTCGGGGAAGCCCACCGCTTTGAACACCCCCATGTTTTTGCCGGAAGAAAACACATACGCCCCGTCAATGCGGGTGTTGACCCGCAAAATGCTTTGGGCGATGAATTCCTTTTCATCCAGGTGCGAAGCCGCCAGCTTGGTGGGCAGCGGGGTGACAAAATACCGCCAGATAAGCGGCTCATCGGTGATTTTGGGCGTTTTATGGGTGGGGATTTTGGATAAGTTGATAATGTCAAAATGCCTCTCTAAAAATTTTTCGCATTCTTCTTTTGCCTTTGGGGTGTTGTAAAACACATGCAAAGCGGTAAAATCTTTGTACTGCGGGTAGATGCCATACCCGGCAAAGCCGCCGCCCAAGCCGTTGGAACGGTCGTGCATAACCGAGATGGAACGGATAATCTGCTCCCCGTTAATCATCTTCCCTTTTTTGGAAAAAATGCCGGAAATGGCACATCCTGCGGGGATGCGTACTTGCCCTTCAACCATAGGTGAAGCCTCCCTTTATGAAACAATAAAAAGGCGCCCATTCAAAAACCTGCACGGAAGCATGCAAATGTTTGAATGAACGCCTTTGTTCATGGCCCTATTATAAAAAAGGGCGAAACCCTTGTCAAGCCAAAAATGAAACTTTATCTTTTATTTCCTGCATTTTTCTATATTTTTTGCAATTTTCACAGAAATACAAGCCTTGGTTTGCAATTCATCGTGCATTTTTTGTCACCCCTGGGCGTTGACAAATGCCAATTTGGGGCATATACTAATAGCATCGACAGCAAAGGCGCTGTGGGAGTTTCTCCCGCGGTGCCTTTTTTATTTTACCAAACGGGGCCTGCCCCGCCAGAAAGGATTGTGGAGTATGAGCAAAACGCAAATTCCGGCAGGTTACAAAAGTGCATTAACCCCTTACCAAACCCAAACCGCCATCGGGGTTGTAAAGCGGAATTTCGAGGATAATCTTTCCCATGCGCTCAACCTCAAACGCGTGTCCGCCCCTTTGTTTGTTGACCCTGCCAGCGGTTTAAACGATGACCTAAACGGTGTGGAACGCCCCGTTGCCTTTGACATTTTGCAAACCGGCTCCATGGCGCAGGTGGTGCATTCCTTGGCCAAATGGAAACGCATGGCATTATACAAATACGGCTTTGGCGCAGGCGAAGGCTTATACACCGATATGAACGCTATCCGCCGGGACGAAGAGATGGACAATTTGCATTCCATTTATGTAGACCAATGGGACTGGGAAAAAGTCATCACCAAAGAAGAACGCACCATCCCCTACTTAAAACAAACCGTGCAAAGCATTGTAAACGCCATCTGCGATACATTGGACGCCATCAAACAGCTTTACCCGCAAATTCAGGTTTCGCTTTGCCGACAGGTGAGCTTTATCACCACCCAGCAGTTAGAAGACCTTTACCCCAACAGCACCCCAAAAGAACGCGAAAACCTTTACTTAAAAGAACACCCCACCGCATTTGTTATGCAAATTGGCGGGCGGCTTAAAAGCGGTATGCGCCACGACGGGCGCGCGCCCGACTACGACGACTGGGACTTAAACGGCGATATTTTGTTTTACAACAACGTTTTGCAGCAAGCGTTTGAAGTTTCCTCCATGGGCATTCGCGTAAGCCCCGAATCGCTGGACAAACAGCTTGCCCTATCCGGCTGCGATGAGCGAAGATGCCTGCCGTTTCACCAAATGCTTTTGCGCGGCGAGCTTCCCTACACCATCGGCGGGGGCATTGGGCAGTCGCGCCTGTGCATGCTGCTGCTGCAAAAAGCGCATATCGGCGAAGTACAGGTTTCCATCTGGGACGACCACACCATGGAAGCCTGTAAACAAGCCGGCGTAATGCTTTTATAATTGCTATCTTCTTCATTTTTACTCTTTCACGCAGGTATTTATCCCACCACCCATTCTGCCAAATCCATTTTCCAAAATGCCTGCCGGCAGGCATCGTGCTTGCCCTTTTTGCCGGGCGCTCTCTCCCGGCAAAAGAAAACCCCTGCGGCATAGCCCGCGTTTGCATATATCTGCACCCTTATGCGTGCAGACAAAACTTTTGCATTTACACCCCTTGCCCCAAAAGACAGCCGCATTCCCTTTTGGGGCGCCGCCTTGGGCGGTTTGCCATGTTGAATAACCCCTTGCGATAACCATTTGTTAGGAGGACACCCATATGACACACATACCCGAAGTATTTGGCAGCATGGTTTTTAACGACGCCACCATGAAAGAGCGCCTGCCCAAAGAAACCTACAAAGCGCTGCACAAAGCCATTGCCGAACAGCGCCCGCTGGATTTGAACATCGCCAATGTGGTGGCCAACGCCATGAAGGACTGGGCCATTGAAAAAGGCGTGACCCATTTTACCCACTGGTTCCAGCCCATGACCGGCATCACCGCCGAAAAACACGACAGCTTTATCTCCCCCACCGCCGACGGCGGGGTGATTATGGAGTTTTCCGGCAAAGAGCTTATCCGCGGCGAGCCGGACGCTTCCTCCTTTCCTTCCGGGGGCTTGCGCGCCACCTTTGAAGCGCGCGGCTACACCGCCTGGGACCCGACCTCCTATGCGTTTATCAAGGACGGCGTTTTGTGCATCCCCACGGCGTTTTGCTCCTACAGCGGCGAAGCGCTGGACAAAAAAACCCCGCTTTTGCGCTCTATGGAGGAAATCAACAAACAGGCCTTGCGCATTTTAAAACTGTTTGGCAATGAGGACGTCAAGCAGGTGACCACCACCGTAGGCCCTGAACAGGAGTATTTTTTGGTGGACCAGGATTTGTTTAGCCAGCGCAAGGATTTGGTTTTCTGCGGGCGCACCCTGTTTGGGGCAAAGCCCCCCAAGGGCCAGGAACTGGACGACCACTATTTTGGCGCCATTAAGCCGCGCGTGCAGGCGTTTATGACCGAGCTGGACCAGGAGTTGTGGAAACTGGGCGTTTTGGCCAAAACCGAACACAACGAGGTAGCCCCTGCCCAGCACGAGCTTGCCCCTATTTTTGGCAACACCAACTTGGCCACCGACCACAACCAGCTGACCATGGAGCTTATGAAAAAAATAGCCGGGCGCCATCACCTGGCTTGTTTGCTGCACGAAAAACCCTTTGCCGGGGTCAACGGCTCGGGCAAGCACAACAACTGGTCTTTGTCCACCGACACCGGCGTTAACCTGCTTGAACCGGGCAAATCCCCTTACGAAAACGCACAGTTTTTGTTGTTTTTGTGCGCGGTTATCAAAGCCGTGGACGAGTACCAGGATTTGCTGCGCATTTCGGTGGCTTCGGCCGGCAACGACCACCGCTTAGGCGCCAACGAAGCGCCCCCTGCGATTGTATCCATCTTTTTGGGCGACGAATTAACCGGCGTGCTCAAATCGCTGGAAGAAGAAAGCGATTACAACAAGCCGGACAAACAGCTGTTGGAAATCGGCGTGCATGTTCTGCCCACCCTGCCCAAGGATACCACCGACCGCAACCGCACTTCCCCCTTTGCCTTTACGGGCAACAAGTTTGAATTCCGCATGCTGGGTTCTACCTTCTCCATCGCCGGGCCGAACATCATCTTAAACACCATCGTAGCCGAAGCGCTTGAACAGTTCGCCGATGAGCTGGAAGGCGCGCAGGATTTCTCCAAAAGCTTACAGGCTCTTATGCGCAAAACCATCCAAAAACACAAACGCATTATCTTTAACGGCAACAACTACTC
>CAJFVS010000061.1 GCA_904420505.1 Candidatus Alloruminococcus vanvlietii
TCGGGGCCGACGCCAACTGGGGCCGCGTTTTGTGCGCCATTGGCTATGCGCCGGCAGAGTTTGACATCCAGAAGGTGGAGGTTTCGCTGGCTTCTGCCAAAGGCCGTGTTTTGGTTTGCCAAAACGGCGCGGGGGTGGAATTTAGCGAAGAAACCGCCAAAGAAATTTTGCTGCAGGACGACATCCAGATTTTGATTGATTTGCACCAGGGTGGGGCTGCTGCCACCGCCTGGGGCTGCGATTTAACCTACGATTATGTAAAAATCAACGGCGACTACCGCAGCTAGGAGGAATGCAAAATGGGCGACATGGTAAACCAAAACGCGCAGCGGGCCAAGATTATTATCGAGGCGCTGCCGTATATTCAAAAATATTACAATAAGGTTGTGGTCATCAAATACGGCGGCAACGCCATGACCTCGGAAACCTTAAAGCAGGCGGTGATGAGCGACATCGTGCTTTTAAGCTTGGTGGGCATTAAAGTGGTGCTGGTGCACGGCGGCGGGCCGGAAATCACCGCAACGCTTGACAAAATGGGAATCGAAACCAAGTTTGTAAACGGCCTGCGCTACACCGATAAAGAAACCGCCAACGTGGTGCAGATGGTGTTGGCCGGCAAGGTAAACAAAGATTTGGTAGCCCTTTTGGGCCAGCACAAAGGCAATGCCTTAGGCCTTTGCGGCATGGACGCGGGTATTTTAAAAGCCCAGAAAATGCAGGGCAAGGGCGATTTGGGCTTTGTGGGGGAAGTGCAAAGCGTAAACGTGCAGCCCATTTTGGATGTGCTTTCCATGGGGTATATCCCGGTGGTGGCCACCGTTGGGTGCGACAGCGAGGGCCAGGTGTACAACATCAACGCCGACACCGCCGCCGCCCGCATCGCCGCCGAGCTGGGCGCCCAAAACCTCATCTTGATGACCGATATCCGCGGCCTTTTGCGCGACCGCGACGACGAAAACACCTTAATCGAAGAGGTAAACGTAAGCGAAGTGCCGTATCTTATCAAAGAGGGCATCATCAAAGGCGGCATGATTCCCAAGGTGGAATGCTGCGTGGAAACCATCCGCCGGGGCGTGAAAAAAGCGTTTATCATCGACGGGCGGATTGAACATTCCATTTTGATTGAAATGCTTTCGGATAAAGGCATTGGCACCATGTTTTATTAAATAAAGGGGTGGAAACGATGAATTTTGAGCAAATCAAAGCGCTGGACCAGGAACATATCATGCATACCTACAAACGGTTTGACGTCTGCTTTGACCACGGTAAGGGCGCTACCATTTGGGATGTAAACCAAAAGGAATACGTGGATTTTTCCAGCGGCATCGGGGTCAATTCCCTGGGCTTTTGCGACCCGGACTGGCTTAAAGCCGTAGAAGGGCAGATGGAACGCTACACCCATATGTCCAATTTGTTTTACAGCCAAATCAACGCCGAAACCGCCGATTTGCTGTGCCAGAAAACCGGGTACGACCAGGTGTTTTTTGCAAACTCGGGGGCGGAAGCCAACGAAGGGGCCATTAAACTGGCGCGCAAATACAGCTTTGACAAAAACAACGGCAAGGTCAAGGGGGATATCCTCACGCTGAAAAATTCCTTCCACGGGCGCACCATCACCACCCTGATGGCCACCGGGCAGGATGTTTTCCACGATTATTTCTTCCCCTTTACCCCCGGCTTTGATTATGCCAAGGCCAACGACCTGGAGGACGTAAAGGCGCACATCACCGAAAACACCTGCGCCATTATGCTTGAGACCATCCAGGGCGAAGGCGGCGTGGTGCCGCTGGAGGAAGAATTTGTGCAAGGGGTAGCCGCCCTTTGCAAAGAGCGCGGCATTCTGCTCATTGCCGACGAGGTGCAAACCGGTTTGGGGCGCACCGGCAAGGTGTTAAGCGTAGAGCATTACGGGGTAAAACCCGATATTGTATCTTTGGCAAAAGGCTTGGGCGGGGGCTTGCCCTGCGGCGCGGTGGTAACCACCAAGGAAATCGGCGAACATTTCGGGCCTTCTTCCCATGGGTCTACCTTTGGGGGCAATTTGGCAGCTATGGCCGGGGCCAAGGTGGTGCTGGAAAAATTAACCGACAACCTTTTGCAAAATGTTTGCGAAAAAGGCGCGTATTTAAAAGCGGAAATTGAAAAACTGCCCTATGTGACAGGGGTAAGCGGCAAAGGGCTTATGCTGGGCATTTCGCTGGACGGCCTTTCGTCCGCAGATGTGGTGGCACAGGGGTTAAAAACCGGCGTTGTAATGCTGACCGCCAAAGAAAAAGTGCGCCTGCTGCCGCCCTTAACCATCACCTACCAGGAACTGGACAAAGGGGTAGCAGCCTTAAAACAGGCGCTTATTTTGGCAAAGGAGGCTAGCAAATGAAACACTTACTGAAATTGATGGATTTATCCCGGGAGGATATCATCGGGATTTTGAATTTGGCAGACCAGCTCAAATACGAGCAAAAACACGGCATTGCCCACAAACGCCTGGAGGGAAAAACGCTGGCGATGATTTTTCAAAAATCGTCCACCCGCACCCGCGTTTCGTTTGAGGTGGGGATGTTCCAGCTGGGCGGCCATGCGCTGTTTTTAAGCAATAAGGACATCCAGATGGGCCGCGGCGAACCCATCCAGGACACCGCCCGGGTGCTTTCGCGCTATTGCGACGGCATTATGATCCGCACCTTTGCCCAAAAAGAGGTGGAGGATTTGGCCGAATACGGCTCTATCCCGGTTATCAACGGGCTGACCGATTTTTGCCATCCCTGCCAGGTGCTGGCCGATTTGATGACCATCCGCGAGCACAAGGGCGTTTTGGAAGGGCTGAAAATGTGCTACATCGGCGACGGCAACAACATGGCCAATTCGTTGATTGTAGGCGGCTTAAAAACCGGCATGGCGGTAAGCGTTGCCTGCCCCAAAGCCTACAGCCCCGCCCCCGAAGTGTTAAACTTTGCAAAGGATTTTGACAATTTTGTGTTAACCGATGATATTTTTGAGGCCGCAAAAGACGCGGATGTGATATTCACCGACGTATGGGCCTCGATGGGCCAGGAAGGCGAAGCGGCTGAGCGCGCCAAAGCATTTAACGGCTACCAGGTAAGCGAGCAGCTGTTACAGGTTGCCAAGCCCGACTGTATGGTGCAGCACTGCCTGCCCGCCCACCGCGGCGAAGAAATTGACGCCGGCGTGTTTGAAGCGCATGCAGATGAAATTTTTGACGAAGCGGAAAACCGCCTGCACGCCCAAAAAGCGGTGATGGTAAAATTGATGCAGAACCCGCAGTAACCAGGTTTTATCGCTTGGCGTTGGCTGCAGCGTGCGCAGGCAAAACGCCGGCAAAAGCGAAAAGCTGCGCGCTGTGCGGCAGTGGTGCCGAATACACGCATAGCAAAACAAAAACCCCGTTTGGTTTGTGCGCCAAACGGGGTTTTATTTTTTAAAGGGGCCGCCTGGCTTGCCAAGCACGCAATGCCTTTTAGAACAAGGCGGGCCAGAAGACGCCAAAACCGGCCGGCCATTTTGCAAAAATGGGCAAGTGTGCACAAGGCGTGCAAAAAAAGCGGGCTTTTTGCCTGCCGGCGCTTTACCGCAAAGCAAGGGTCTGCTAAAATAAAAGAAAAACGCACAGGAGGTGTCTTGTATGGACATACATTCTACCATCCAACTTTACAACGGCGTCAAAATCCCGCAGTTTGGGTTTGGCGTATGGCAGGCGCAAAACGGGCAGGAGGCCAAGCAGGCGGTTTTGTGGGCGCTGGAGGCCGGATACCGCCATTTGGATACGGCGGCCATTTATCACAACGAAGAAAGCGTGGGCGACGCCATACAAGAAAGCGGCGTAAAGCGCGAGGATATTTTTTTAACCACCAAGGTTTGGAATGCCGACATCCGCGCAGACCGTGTGGAGGAAGCGTTTGAAGAGAGCTTAAAAAAATTAAAAACCGATTATGTGGATTTGTATTTGATTCACTGGCCGGTGCCCGGCTTTTACCAAATGGGCTGGAAAGCCCTGCAGCGCATTTACAAAAGCGGGCGGGCGCGCGCCATTGGGGTATCCAACTTTAAAACACGCCAGATTGCCGACCTTTTGCGGTATTCCGACTGCGTGCCCATGGTAAACCAAATGGAATTTAACCCCCACATGCAGGACAACGACGTATACACCCTTTGCCGCGAGCACGGCATTGTGATGGAGGCTTACAGCCCTTTGGGCTGCGGCACCTTGATACACGACAAGCGCATTTGCGACATTGCCCAGAAATACAACAAAAGCTCGGCGCAGATTATGATTCGCTGGCTGCTGCAAAAAGGGATTGTGGTATTCCCCAAATCGGTGCACAAAGAGCGCATTTACCAAAATGCAGATGTGTTCGATTTTGAGCTTTCACGCGGGGATATGGCCTCGTTAAACGAAATGAACCGCAACATCCGCAGCGGCAACGACCCGGAAAAATTCACCCATTAACGCCAAAAGCATCCTGACGAAAACAGGATGCTTTTTTGTTTTGCGCCTAAAAATGGCCGCGGCCATGCAAAAGCAAAAATAGCCAGCGCCAATAGGGGAAACAGCAGCATGCAAACACAGTATGAAAAGAGCGTTTGTATGCAGCCGGCAAAACGAGAAGAGGCAGCAGGGAGATAATCAAAAGGCGCAGGCCGGCCAAAACGCCGGGGAGACGCCGCGCACAGCCTGCTTGGCAAGCTGCTGCGGCCGGGGGCGGGGCAAAACAAACAGCATGTAAAAGCCTTGCGCTGCCAGGGGAAAATCCCCCAGGGCGGGCTTTTGCCTGCAAAACGGTAAAAGCGCGCAAAAGCGTATAAAACGCTAAACCAGCCCCAGCAAACGCACGGCATTGGCAAACACAAAGCACACCGCAAACCCGATTAGGGTGGGCAAAAGGATGGCAAGCGCCGTCCATTTCAGGCTTTTGGTTTCTTTGTATATGGTAATGCAGGTGGTGGAACACGGCCAATGCAAAAGCGAAAACAGCATGGTGCAGGCGGCTGTCAGCCAGGTCCAGCCGTTTTGTACAAACAAAGCGTGTAGCTGGGTCAAATCGTTCAGCTCCACCAGGCTGCCGGTGGCGGTATATGCCATGATGATAATGGGTATGACAATCTCGTTGGCTGGAAACCCCAGGAGAAAGGCCAGCAAAATCACGCCGTCCAGCCCAAAAAGCTGTGCAAAGGGGTTTAAAAAGTTTGCGCAGTGGGCAAGCAGGCTTATACCGCCTGTAGAAACGTTGGCAAGCAGCCAGATAACCAGCCCGGCGGGTGCGGCTACCATGGCCGAACGCCCCAGCACAAACAGCGTGCGGTCCAAAACCGAACGCACGATTACCTGGCCGATTTGCGGCTTGCGGTAAGGGGGCAATTCCAAGGCAAAGGAAGAAGGCACCCCTTTTAAAATGGTGCGGTTTAAGGCTTTGGATACCCAAAATGTCATAAAAATGCCCAGTAAAATCACCAATGTTAAAAACAATGCCGCCAGTAGCGATTGCAGCGCGGCCGCAACAGAACCTACCAAAAACATGCTAATCATTGCTATCAACGTAGGAAAAGCGCCGCCCTAAATAAGGGAAACATTCGCGCTGCAAGGTGCATGCAAGGGGGAGAAAACATGCCATATGCGTTGGAAGGAAGCGTACGCCAGCCAAGAGAAAGTATAAGGGCGCTGCTTAAGGCCTTGCGCAAACGTCCATAAACAGCGGTAAAAGCGTGAAAATAGGGGCAAAAACCATTTTACCGCCCTTGTACAGCGCATAAAATAGCGGCCTTTTCTATTGTGCACGGGTGAAGGCCCATCCCCCATTTGCAAGCACCCCCGGGCCAGCCAAACGCAGGGCAAATTTTAAACGCCAACGCAAACGCATAGCTGTGAGTACAAACCACGGGGCAAAACAAAAAGCCCCCGGATACCGGGGGCCTTTGCAGAGGAAAAACCATATGGCAAAACAAGTTGTTTTTATTGAACATGGGTGTAACGCAGGCAAGGGCGCGCGCTGCGGCGCAGGCGCCAAACCGGGCGCCAAGGCAAAGCGATAAACGACAAACGACAAACGTCCGGTTTTTATCCGGTTTGTCAAACGTTTTGGCCCATGGTATAGGCTTGCATATACGCAGGGGTTTGCCCGATTTCCCCTTTTTTCCACACGCCGGGAGCCAGCAGAACCCCTTTTTCCACAGCGCCGTCCAAGCAGTCCAAAAAGCCGCGGAAACCATCAATGGTGCGCTCTAAAAGCGCGGGGTCTTCTTCGGCGGCGGTGGCGATGAGATAAAATTCTTTATCCACCAGCTCGGTATAACGCGAACAGGTGCGGTCGATAAGCGTTTTCATCTGGGCGCACATGGTGTAAAAATACACCGGCGTTGCCATTACCAGCACATCGCTTTCCAGCATTTTTTGCAAAATTTGCGGCATGTCGTCCTTTTGCGGGCAGGGCAGGCCGTGTTCCGAACACGCCCCGCAGCCGGTGCAGGGATGGATGACATAATCGCCCAAAAACAATTTTTCCACCTGGTTGCCGCTTTGCATGGCGCCTTTGGCAAACTGGTCGCATAAAACATCCGAATTGCCGCCTTTGCGCGGGCTGGAGGAAAGAATCAATACCCGTTTGCTCATTTGGCATCCTCCCCCTGCAGCAGTTGGCGCTCGCGGGTCAGGCAGCGGTCGTAATTGGCAATTTTTTTATCCAGCCGTTCAATGGTTGCCTGCATATCCTGCATTTTGGCAACCAACCGCGCGCGCTGTTCCACCAAAATTTCCTTGCGCGCCTGGGCGGTTTCATCCCCCTGGGCAAACAATGCTACGTATTCAATCAACGCTTCAATCTGTACGCCTGCCCCGCGCAGGCATTTCATCAATTCAATCCAGCCGCAGGAAGCTTTGTCGTAATCGCGTATACCGCTTTTGTTGCGCGGCACCGGCGGGATAATGCCGATGCGTTCGTAATAACGCAAAGTATCGGCAGAAATATCGTATTTTTTGCTGACTTCCGCAATGGTCATCTTGCATTCCCCCTTTTGTTAAAGCCATTGTAACATTTAAAGTGCACTCCAAGTCAAGAGAGGCAACAAAACTTTTTGCTGGAAATATCGCTGCCGGTATTTTACCCCTTTAAAAGGGTTGCCAAAACCGTTTGTGCAGCGCCTAAATCAAAAAGCCTGGCAAAAACCGCCCGCAAGCTAGCCAAACGCACGATGGGGCCGCTTATCATGCGGTAAACCAGGCACGGGCGCCGGGTTAAACATCCGGTGCGGGGGCGCCTGTGAAAGCGGTTGGGGTATCTTCGCAAAAAAGGCGGAGGGTTGTGCCGTCCCAGGTGATGCGGCGGATGGCAAGGGCCACCAAAGCGCGCTTTTGAAAAAGGTTTAGCGCGCACAGCATGGATGCAACATCCTGCAAAGGCAAGCCGGATGCACCGGCAAGCGGGCAACCCGGTAGCGCGCAGGCGCTTGCAGGGGGCGCAGCAGGCTTGCCAACGCATGGCGGCGCTTCTGCAGGCAAAGCCGCGGGAGGTTTTGTCTGCGCATGGTGCGTACCCGCTGCCGGACAGCCGCTATCCGGTGCAGGCGGTAAAAAAACCGGCAAACCTGCGGGGTTTGCGGTATTCTGGGGCGGCTGGGCAGGGTTTTGCCCTATAGATGCGTTTGCGCGCGCCTGGGGCGGCGAACCGGGCAGGGCCAAAGGCGACGCGGCGGGGGTAGCGGGGGAAGACAAGCTATCAAAAGCGGGCGCATAAGGTTTTTGCTTGGCCTGCAGCCGGCGCTGCAAACCTTGCCAAAGCATTTTGGGGGTAACCAGCGTTTGCAGATAGCTGGCAAGGGAAGAAAATACCTGCTGGTCGGTTTGCGCGCCGTTTAGGTTGGAACATGCGCAGGCCTGCGCGCCCTTTTGCAGTTTGGTTTGGCAGATGTAATCGAACGTGCCGGGGTTTTTGACGTATTGGCGCGGCTTGGCGGTCATTTTGGCGCCGCATAACCGGCAGTGCACAACCCCCGAAAGCAGGGCGTATTGGTTGCGCGCCAAAGGGCTGGCATGCGCCGGGGCGTTGCGCTTTAAAAGGGTTTGGGCATACACCCAGTCGCGCCCGGGGATTAGCCCGGGGTGGCGCCCGATGGCTAATACCCATTTGTCCACGCTTTGGCGCGGGGTATGGCGTTGGCGGTAATCGCGTTTGTTGTAGGCGATAAGCCCGTATTCGCCGGTGCAGTCTTGCTGGGCAAAAGCGATGTTGGCATGCTGGCTTGCAAAATACGCATAGGCGTCTTGATCGGCTTGGCAGTATACAGGGTTTTGCAAAATCTGCCGCAGCCCCCAAACCGAAAAAGCTTTGCCCGTGCGCGAACAAACCCCTTGTGCGGCAAGCTGGCGCCATACCGCATGCAGGCTTTTATAGGCCAAAAACAGGGAAAATATCTGCAAAACCACAGCCGTTTCCTGCGGCAGGGGCTGCAAAACGCTTACCGCTTTGGGCTTTTGTCCTGTTTGGGGCAGCATAAGCGTTTGGCTTGCATACCCCGTGGGCGCTGTGCCGCCCAGCCAACGGCCGCTGCGGGCCAGGGTAAGCATATTGTCGCGCACACGCTGGGCGATGGTTTCGCGTTCAAGCTGGGCGAATACACTGGCTATGTACAACATGGCTTTGCCCATGGGTTTGGAGGTGTCAAACTCTTCTTTGATGGATATAAACCCTACCCCTAAGCGTTCCAGTTCGTCAATCAAGCGGGAAAAATCCCCCACATTGCGGCTAATGCGGTCCAACCGGTAGCAAACCACGTATTGCGGGCGCTGGGTGCGGATGTCGTTGAGCATCTGCAAAAAGCGCGGACGGTTGGTATTTTTGGCCGAAAACCCTTCGTCTTCGTATACAACAATGGCGTCATCGCAGACCTGCGGCAGCTTTTGATGGATGTATTGTGTGCACATTTGGATTTGGTTCTGGGTGCTGTCGCCTTTGGCAGTATAAACCGATTTGCGGCTGTAAATAAAACAAAGCAAGGCAAGTTTTCCCCCTTTTTGCCATAAAATAGTGCAAAACCTTTGGAAAGAAGGCGTGATAAGCCATGCCAAAAAGCAAAAAAATATGCATACAGCTTTTTCCAGCGCAGAAGAAAACGCGCCAAAAGGAACTGGCGCGCCTTGCATGCGAATGGTATATAACCGGCGTGCAAAACACGTTAAAAGCCGCCGGATTGGACGAACAGGCATGCAGGCAGGCGCTAAAAGATTTGCAGGACACATGGCAGGCATACGGCCCAAAAGCCCCGTAACCAGGGGCTTCTTTTTTATTGTATGCAAAAAATGTTTGCCATTATGTGGGCGGGGGAAAACGCCCGTTGCAGGGAACAAAATTGTTGGTGAGAATGGCGATGAGGCGCTCGCGCGGGGAATCGATAATGCGGCAACCGGTCACCCCGGCGGCGTTGCAGCCAAAACCCATAGTCATCGTAAGCGCCTGTTTGCCGCAGGCGCCGCATTTGCGAAAACGGTTATCCAAATTAAACGCCACCCGCGGCAGGTAGCCAAAATCCTCCAACAGGGTGAACAAGGGGAAGAAAATCGCCATGGGTGGAAGCATCACCGAGACCACCCACGCCAGCGTGCGCCATACGCCCAGCACCAGCGCCCCGTGAAGCCAGCCGGGCGCACCCAAAAAGGCAAACAGGTTTGTCAGATGCCCTTCTATCCAATAAAGCCCCTGCCATAAAAGCGCAGACGGGTAATTGGCGCCGGCGATGGTCAGCCATAAAACGCCCAAAAGCAAAAGCAGCATAATGGGGATGCCGGTTTTGCGGCTGGTAAGCCATTTGTCCAGCTTGCGGTCGCGCGCCTGGTGCTGCGGGTTGCTAAAAAACACGCTGTCGGCGCAGATGCCTTCGGCGCAAAGCACAATGCAGGCGATGATTTTATCCCTTAACGTTTGCTGTGCAATGCCCGCGTTTTGCAAATGCGCATGCGCTTGCTCTAAAGCGGCGGCCACCGGTGGTTCTTTTAACAAATCCAGCCCTAAAAAACGCCCAAGCGCAGCGCACAGCGATTCGTCTTTATCCAAAAGGCGCAGCGCCACCCACCGCGCCGGCAGCCGGTTTTGCACATAGGGCGTTAAAACGGGGATGAGCATGGCAAGCGCTTCTTCTATAGCTGGAAGGTAACGCACCTGGCAGGCATTTGGTGGGCCGCTTTGGCCAAACAGGGCTTCCACCTGCTGCATAAGCGATGTAAGCCCCTGTTTTTGGCGTGCGCTGGTTGCCACAACCTTTACCCCCAGCTGCCGTTCCAAGCTTTCAAAATCAATGCGGATGCCTTTTTTGGCCGCTTCGTCCATCAAGTTGACGCAAACCACTACGTTGGGGGTAATTTCCAGCGTTTGCAATACCAAATTCAGGTTGCGTTCTAAGCAGGTGGCGTCGCATACCACAATGGCAGCGTCCGCACCGCCAAAACAGAGAAAATCCCGCGCTACCTCCTCTTCCTGCGAATGCGCCATAAGCGAATACGTACCGGGGATATCCACCAATATGTAGTTGGTTTGGTGGAAGGTATGCACCCCCTGGGCGCTGCTCACCGTTTTGCCGGGCCAATTGCCTGTATGCTGACGCATATGGGTTAAAGCGTTAAACACCGTGGATTTGCCCACGTTGGGGTTGCCGGCCAGCGCAATCACACGGTCGGCAGGGGTTTGTTTTTGAATCAAAAGCCCTTGGTCCACCGCGCCAAGGCCGGTGGATTTGGCGGTTAAGCCCATAGAAAATCACCCTTTTTTGCAAAACAAAGGCAGAGGGCCAGTACACAACGCTCTGCCTTTGCAAAATTGTATTTAAGGCTGCATGTAAATCAAACGGCTGTCTTCCAGCCGCAAAGCAATGGCCGCCCCGCGGATGAAATATGCCACCGGGTTGCCCGAAGGGCTTTTTTGCAGGCATTTTACCTGCGTGCCCTGGATGAGACCGATATCCTGCAGCCGGCGGCGCATAGGGCCGGTGGCCAGGATTTGGTCTACCCGGGCGCTTTGCCCCTCCTGCAATGTATCCAAAGAAAATGGTTGACACATAAATGCAGTCCCCTTTTCATAAGTTTCCGTATGGAAAGAAAGTTGTTTGCTATCATCATATTGCAGCCATTTGCGTTTGGTGACAGCTTTGGCGCCAAAAAGGAGGACAGCCATGGACGAAGATTTTTACACTTTAAAAGGGTATGAGCGGAAAAACACCGGTTTGGTGACCAAATCCATGGAAGATTACCTGGAAATGATTTGCCGCCACTGCGGGCAGTCATCCTATGTGCGGGTGAATTTTTTGGCAACGCAATTGCATGTGCACCCTTCGTCGGCATCCAAAATGGCGTTGCAGTTAAAAAAACGCGGCCTGGTGGAATTTGAACGCTATGGGCAAATCCGCCCCACCGAATTGGGCAGGCGCATGGGCGAATATTTGCTGCACCGCCATGAGGTGCTGCACCGGTTTTTTTGTTTGCTAAACCGTTCGGACAACGAGGTGGAGCAGGTGGAACAAATTGAACACTTCATCAACGCGCAGACGGTGGAAAATTTAGACGCCTTGATTGCACATTTGCAGCGCTACCCGTTTTGAAGCACAAAACAAGCTGCCTGCTCCCTACCCGCCCAACACGCCCGCAGCCCCTGCGAAGGGGCCTATGCAGCGCACAAAGGCGCTTGCCTTGCACCGGGGCCTTTGCATCAACGCCCGTTTTTGTGCGGCGCCCCAAACCCGGCTTGCCTGCAAACGCTTGGGGTTTGCCGTGCGAGGGCGCGCTGTAAACGCCCTGCCCGCCGGTTTATGCCTTAAAACAGAAAACCCCGCCTTTTTTGCAAAGCGGGGTTTTTCGTTGCATGCGGCGGGGAACTATTTGGTCATAATGCCGTTTTCGTCTTCAATGACGATAAACACCTGTTCTTCATCGCCGGTTTTGGCGTTGATATAGGTCAGCACTTTTTGGCCCTGGGCGCTTTGGCATAAAAATTCCCAGCAAAAAATTTCGCTGCCAAAATTGGTGGGAATGATGCATTGGCGGCAGGACAGCACGCTTAAACGGGAGGACAGCATCTGCCTTGCCTGCTCAAGGGAGATTTGCGGCAAAGCCAGCAGGCGGCTTGTATGGTTTTGGATATAATTGCGCGCATCAAACGAGACCACTTTGCCGTCGTAGAGCGAAACGCCCACCTTTACCATGTCCGGGTAGCACAACACTTCGCCGTCTAGATAAGCAAAATTGATGGTGCACACATTGTTTTTGATTTCATAATAGTTTTCTTCCATATTCGCATAGCCAAGGGCCTGCAAAAACTGCTGCGCCTGGGATATGGCCTGTTCTACCGAAAGGTTGCGCCCGTTTTGGGTTTCCTGCGCCAGCAGATAGGTGACGTACCCGCCCTGCTTGGTAACCGAAACGCTGGCGTTTTGGGTGGAAAACACATACGCGGGCATGCTGGAATTTTCTTCCCCTTGGCTTAGGATGTCGCTTACTTGGCAGCTCAGGGCCAAGGCCGCCGTTTGGCGCGCTTGTTCCCAGGGGATTTCTTCGGCGTTTTCCAGCATTTTTACCGGCAGGTTCTGCATGTGGTCGGAAAACGGGCCGTCGTAAATCAAGGTGGGGAAGCCCTCAAACCCCTGCTCAATTTCGGAAAAGCCCAAATCGGCAGCGGAGGCGGAGGCATCGGCGCCCAGTTCGTTGTAAAATGCGCGCATCACCGAAGAAAGCGAAACCGCCCCGGCGTCGATATCCGTCTGCAAATCCTCCAATTGCTGGCACAATGTTAGGGAATATTCATGCAGTTGGGTCAACGTCTGCGCTTCTTCATCCGAAATTTCCCCGGTTTCATCGGCTTTTTTGGCAATGGAGATGGCATAATCCCCGGCCTGCGACAAAAACCGGAAGGTGTTTTCTAAGTTTAACTCCCCCAGCGGCAGCGTGGCCAAACGCTGCTTGGCAAAGCCGGTTTCGCGCCAAAGGTTGGCCGAAAGGGTGGACAATTGCTGCGGGGTAGAGGTAACGGTGAGCTTTTGCAAAGCAAACGAAATGTTGGACAAGCTGGAGGACAAATCGTTGATGGCGCTGACATAACTGTACTCCAGCGCGTGCGAATAATACCCTGCATGTTGTACAGAAAGCCCCCAGCCAACGGCTAAAACCAATACCAGGGCCGCCCCAAAACAAAGGATGCGGATAAACGTGCGGCGTTTGATGCAAATGTGCATAGAGAAACCCTCCCCAAAAAGATGGTAGACAAAACCTTTTTAACAACAGTTTTCCAACAAATATGAATTTTATGTAAAAGTCATGAGAATTTGTTTGAAAATTTGGCGGTTTTCCTGTATAATAACATAAAGTATTATGCCGTTTTCTGCACAAAAATCGGGAAAAAGGGGGAAAAGCCATGCAGGCATATCTGGACAACAGCGCCACCACCCGCGTAAGCGAAGATGTGGCAAACGCGATGCTGGATATGATGGTAAACACCTATGGGAACCCTTCCTCGTTGCACCGCATGGGGTTTGAAGCCCAGCAGAAAATGGAACAAGCCCGTTTGCAGGTGGCCAAAGCGTTAAAATGCCAAAAAGAAGAGATTGTATTTACTTCCGGCGGCACCGAGGGCAACAACCTGTGCGTGTTGGGCGGGGCCCTAGCCAAACGCCGGCGCGGCAACCGGGTGGTATGCACCGCCTATGAGCATTCCTCGGTGGAGGAAAGCCTGCAGCAGCTGGAAAAGGAAGGCTTTGAGGTTATCCGCGTGCGCCCGCAGGCAAACGGCGAGATTGACCCGCAGGAGTTTTTGCAAAACATCAACGATAACACCGTTTTGGCCAGTTTTATGTTTGTCAACAACGAAACCGGCGCTGTTTTACCTATGCAAAGTTTGGCAGGGCAAATAAAAAAGCAATATCCAAACGTTACTATACATGTGGACGCCGTACAGGCTTTGGGCAAGCTGGAAATAGACCTTGCCAAAGCCCCGGTGGATTTATTGACCATCAGCGCCCACAAAATCCATGGGCCCAAGGGGGTAGGGGCCGTATTTTTAAAAAAAGGCGCGCGCGTGCTGCCCAGGCAGTTCGGCGGCCTGCAGGAGAAAAAAATCCGCCCCGGCACCGAAGCTGCCCCCAGCATTGTCGGTTTTGGCCTGGCCTGCCAGAATGCAAGTGAGCATTTGCAGGAAAATTACAAAAGCGTACAGGCGCTAAACGCCTATTTAAAAGAAAGGCTTGGGCAAATTCCCGGCATCTGCCTAAATTCCCCCGAAAATGCGCTGCCGTATGTGCTCAATATCTCCTGCATGGGGGTGCGCTCGGAGATTATGCTGCATTTTCTGGAAGAGAGGGAAGTGTATGTGTCCAGCGGTTCGGCTTGCGCAAAAGGCGAAAAAAGCCATGTGCTAAAAGCCATGGGGCTGGAAGATAAACGCATTGATTCGGCTATCCGCATAAGCTTTAGCCATGATACCACCCAAGCGCAGGTAGACGCGCTTATTGACGCGCTGAAAGCCGGTATGCAAACCATCCGGCGGTAGATTTTTTAAAAAAGTGTGGCCTTGTAATGAAAGAAGTTGTGTTGATAAAAAACGGTGAGATTGCCTTAAAAGGGCTTAACCGCAGAACCTTTGAGGATATCCTCACCAAATCCATCCGCCGCGCCGTGCGCCCGGCTGGTGAGTTTTCGGTTACCCGCGCACAGTCGACGATGTATGTTCTGCCGCAGCAGGACAACTGCGACATGGATTTGGCCGTGCGCCGTTTGCAGCATGTGTTTGGCATTGTTGCTTTAAGCCGTGCATGCGTGGTGGAAAAAGACCTGGAGGCCATTAAACAGGCCGCCGGGGAATATTTAAAGCCGGATTTGCAGGATGCGCGCACCTTTAAAGTAGAGGCCAAGCGGGCGGATAAAAAATTCCCCTTTATTTCCCCCGAAATTGCCCGCGAAGTAGGCGGGTATTTGTTGGAACAATTCCCTCACCTGAAGGTGGACGTGCAAAACCCTGACCTGACGGTTGTGGTGGAAGTGCGCGATTTTGGCGCTTATGTGCACGCGCGCCAGCTGCCCGGGGCCGGGGGCATGCCTTACGGCTCGTCGGGCCGGGCAATGCTGCTGCTTTCGGGCGGGATTGATTCGCCCGTGGCCGGGTATATGATGGCCAAGCGGGGGGTGGAGCTTTTGGCAATCCATTTTGAAAGCCCGCCCTACACCAGCGTACGCGCCAAGCAAAAGGTGCTGGATTTGGCGAAAATTTTATGCGAATACTGCCCGGGAATCCCGCTTTACTGCGTGCATTTTACCGATGTGCAAACCGCCATTAAAGACAACTGCCCGGAGGAGTTTTTCACCGTGATTATGCGGCGCATGATGATGCGCATTGCCCAGGCGTTGTGCGAAAAAACACAAAGCAAGGCCCTTATCACCGGCGAAAGCTTAGCACAGGTAGCCAGCCAGACCATGGATGCGATTGCATCGACCGACGCGGTGTGTAAAATACCGGTGTTCCGCCCGGTGATTGGGATGGATAAATCCGAAATTGTAGCCGTTTCGCAAAAAATCGGCACGTTTGAAACCAGCATTCTGCCCTATGACGACTGCTGTACCGTGTTTACGCCAAAGCATCCCAAAACCAAGCCAAGAATCGCCGATTTGCAAAAAGCAGAAGAAGCGTTGGATATAGACTCCCTGGTTGCACAAGCCGTGGAGAAAACGGAAAAAATCATCATTAAAGCAGATGACTGACATACTAGCCTAGAAAAAGGGAGGGGTATACTTGATAGCGGAAATCATTGCAGTGGGCAACGAATTGCTTATCGAAGAATCCCTAAATCAAGATTATAAAGTATTGGTGCGCCAACTTGCACCGCTAAATATCGCCATTAAAGCCAGCACCCTGGCGGGCGACAGCGCCACCGGCCTGCGCCGCGCACTGGCAACCGCCGTAAGCCGCAGCGATGTGATTTTTGTCATCGGCGGCATGGACCCCAAAACCAAAACCATGGCGATTCCGGCCGTAAGCGAAGCGGTGGGCATTCCGCTTACACTGCACCAGGAAAGCCTGGCACATATCCGGCAAAAAGCGCAGCTAAAAGAAGAAGACGGGCGCGAAAACGAAACCTATGCCTATCTGCCGCAGGATGCGGTTGTGTTTAAAAACGATTTGGGGATTGCCCCGGGCTGCGCCATTGAAAAAGACAAGCAGATTATTGTAATGATGCCCGACGACCCCAAGCAGTTTAACGATATGTTCGCCACCTATGTGTTCCCCTATCTGCTTACACAGGCGGGGAAAAACGTGGTTTCGCGCGTGATGCGCGCCTTTGGCATGAGCAAGCAGGACGCCCAGAAAAATTTGGGCGAGCTGTTAAACAGCAAAAACCCCAGCTTGTGGGTGAATGAGAAAAACGGCGAACTGTATATCCGCGTAACCGCCGGCATGCCAACCGAACAGGAAAGCTTAAGCGCCTGCAACGCTATGATCAAACAGGCCATGAGCCAGTTGAACCATACCGTATACGGCGTGGATATCGACGGCATGCAAAACGCGGTAATTGGGCTGCTGCTAAAGAAAAATTTAACGCTGGCCGCTGCGGAATCAAGCATCGGCGGGCTGTTAACCCAAAAGCTGAAGGATGTAAAAGGCTCGGAAAATGCGTTTGTATATGCCATTAGCGCTTCGGCCAACCGCACCAAAAGCCAAACGCTTAAGGTGCCCGAGCGCATTATCAAAAAATACGGCGTGGTTTCGGGCGAAGTGGCCGCGGCAATGGCCATTGGCGTGCGCCATGAAGGCGGCAGCCAATTGGGCGTTGCGGTAACCGGGCAGACAAACGCCAACGGCACCACAGTGTTTATGGCGCTTTGCGATACCCAGGAGGTTTGGGTGAAAAAGCTCACCCTTTCCAAACAGATCAAAGACCGTGAACAGGCAAAACAGCTTATTTCGCTGCACAGCTTGAACATGGTGCGCGAATATCTGGTAAAATTCCCCCATACGCCCGAAGGCGGCATCCCGGTGCAAAAGGCTTTGCAGGGCGCGGTAAAATTATCCGGCACCATGAGCGAGGGCGGCGAACAAAAAGCCAAACGCGTTATTGAAGGGCCGTGGTATAAAAAAGCAGCCGCCGCCATTCTGCCCTGGAAAGGCGACGACGCCAAGGAAGTTATCCGCAAATGCATTTTGCTGGCCGCCGTGGTGGTCATGGTCTGGTCGCTGACCTATATCGGCTCGTATTTTCTGCAGTCGAACATCCAGCAGGGCAAGGCCGAAAACTGGCAGGATATGTACCATAACAGCGGGGCGAATGTGGAAATCCCCGACGGTTACCCCAGTGATTACCAAGAATCGTTTGCGGCGCTGTATGCCGAAAACCCCGATGTGGTGGGGTACATTGAAATTGCAGGCACCCGGGTGGATTACCCAGTGGTACAGTGCGGCAACAACGATTATTATTTAACCCATGGTTTTGACCATGCCGAAAGCAAATACGGTACCCCGTTTGTGGATTACCGCAATGTGTTGACCGGGGAAAACAAAAGCGACAATATCATCATTTACGGCCACAACATGGACGACGGCCAGATTTTCAACGATTTAATTCAATACCGGTACATCAATTTTTACAAAGAACATCCGGTGATTGACTTTAACACCGTGTATGAGGACGCCCAGTGGAAAATAGTTGGGGCGTTTATCACCCACACCTTGGAAAAACACGGCGAAATTTTTGATTACAACAACTTCTTGGATGCAGCCAACGACCAGGAACTGCTGGATTTTGTAGAAGAAGTGCGCAAGCGTTCGTTTGTGCTCACCGGCGTGGACGTACAGGCCGGCGACCAATTGCTGACGCTTTCGACCTGTTCGTACGCGTTTGAAGAAGCGCGCATGGTTGTGGTGGCGCGCAAGGTCCGCGAAGGGGAAGACCCCACCGTGGATGTTAGCCAGGCAACGGTGAACTCCAACCCCTTGCAGTCGGCCCCATGGTATGACCAATATACCTCCAAGCCGCCGGAAAGCACCGCCAATTCTTCTTCCAGCGCGCAAAGCAGCCGTCCTTCCGGCTCTTCGTCGATGATGAGCTCGTCGGGTTCTTCCTCGCAGATTAGCTCTTCGATGAGCTCGCAGGTAAGCTCGGGCGTCAGCTCGATATCGTCCAGCCTGTCTTCCAGCCAATCTTCTTCCAGCATGTCCTCCGGCTCATCCTCGTCCTCGTCATTGCCTTCTAGCTCGTCATCAAGCAGCGGCTCGTCATCATCCAGCTTGCCGCCAAGCAGCAGTTCATCCTCGGCCAGCTTGCCGCCAAGCGGCAGCAGTTCTTCCACTGCCCCGCCAAGCAGCAACATTTCGTCTGACAGCCAGGCGCCGCCTTCGGAGGAATCGGAAACACAGCCGCCTGCCAATTCGGGGACAGACCCGATAGAAGAACTGCCCAGTACGCCGCCGGCCAACAATCTTGGCCCGGCAGACGGCATGAACGGCATGGTGGAAAAGCAGCTTTCCATAACGGCAAACGGCCAGGTGATTTCTGGCAATGCCAGTTACATATTGGAGCATGTGGTGGCCAACGAAATGAATACCAGCATGGATATTGAAGCGATAAAAGCACAGACTGTGGCCGCCCATACCTATATTTTGTATTACAACCAGCTTGGGCAGTCCCCGTCGGTGGGCTTTAAAGAAAGCGTGCCGCAAAAAATAAAAGAAGCGGTGGCAAGCGTGAAAAACGAGGTGCTTACCTACAACGGCAGCGTGATTTATTCACCGTATTTTTCCTGCAGCGCCGGGTACACCAATAATTCTTCCGACGTTTGGGGCGGCCATTATCCTTATCTGGTAAGCGTAGAAAGTGAATACGATTATTTGTCCAGCTATTATGACGGCAAATATACGATGTCTAAAAGCGATTTTGCCGCAGCGCTGCAAAAGGTGGGTATTTCGGTAGACCCCAGCAGCCTGGAGAGCGCGATTACCGATATCAAAATGCTGGATAACGGCGCTTATGTGGATACCATTACCATTGCCGGCAAAACCATTACCGGGCGCCAGATGCGCGAAACTGTACTGGGGTATAAAATCAAATCCGCCGCGTTTGATATTTTGTTTAGCGGCGACAATGTGGTGTTTACCACCCGCGGATACGGCCACGGCGCCGGCATGAGCCAATGGGGCGCGCATTACTATGCGGTAAAAGCGGGTTGGAGCTATTCGCAGATACTGACCCATTATTACCAAGGCACCACCCTTTCTACCCATTAAACAATCCCCCCCTTGGGAATTTCTCAAGGGGGTTTCGTTTGCTTAAAATATCTGGCGAAAGGGCTGCTTTCATGGAGCATTATGCTGCTGGCCCGGCAGGGGGTATCAAGCGTTTGCCACAAAGGGTAAAAGTCCAGCGGCCTTTTGTGCTTTGGCATACGGCTGTGCCCAAGCATAGGGCCAAAGCCTACTGCGGGCGGATAAATGCGGCGAATGCATGGAAACGATGAAGGCATTATCACACGGCAGCCATATACGGGGCTGCCCGGCAAAAACCTGTACAAAGGGCGCAAAGCAGGAAAAAAGGCAACCGCCGGATGAGTTAAACGCACCCCAATAGCCTACGAGGGAATATCCCTTCGTTTATAGGGATTTTTGATTAAGGCCTCCTTTAAAGGGAAATTTTTGGCCCGGCGCGCCAATGGGCTTAGATAAGGGCCACAATAGCATATTGCAAACAAACGGTTTTCCCTTCCTGGGTTTTTATGCCCAATTGTCGCCTGCAACGGGATAAAAATGTCTATAGCGTTTATATAAGCATTTATATACAAAAAAACACCGCCCCATTCAACCTGGGACGGTGTTTAATATTTTAGGTTATTACAGTTCCTGTTCGGTGTAAGAGTCCAAATCGGAGGGGAAATCAATCTTTTCCAAGCTGTTCATCCCCCAAATGGTGCTTGTCAGGTCGTAATCCACCTGCATGGACTGACCCATTACCGTCATTTCCATGCGCATGGCAATGCGCTGGGAAGTGATGTTGCAATCTTTGTCCATTGCGATTTCGCCACTGTAGGAGGTAATGGAAATATCCATATCCAGGCTGTCGCCCACAATGTCGCCCATCTGGGAGAGCACGCCGCTTAACAAATCGTCGATCATGGTGCTTAAGGTTTCTTCGCTTACTTCGTATTGAACGGTATAGGTGTTGCCCTGGCTTTCCACCGAAAGGGTTTTAAAATCCGCCTCATCAAACTGCGGGGTGGTGTTGCCAACCGAACTGAGCACATCTTCCAGCGGCATTGCGGTTTTTACCTTGGTGCCGTTGGCCGAGGTATACAAATACCCGCCGGTAAAGTACGATTCGGTTGTGACCGGGGTACCCATAAGGTTTGCCGTGGTAGTCATGGCGATGTCCGCATCGGTTTGGCTGCGCAGAACCTGTTTGATGTCCATTTCGGTGCTCAGCGGGATGCTCATGCCTTCAGCCGAAAGCTCAATGGTGCCTTCCACATGCATTTCCAACGATTTGACATCCTTCATTTTGCTTTGGGCGGTTTGGTACAGCTCAAACGCATCCGCTTGCCCGCAGGATGCAAAGCTGAATACCACCAAAACAGCCGCTAAAGCTATAGCCAATGTTTTTTTCATGGTACTTCTCCTTTGGAATAGGGGATTCCCCCATTTGTCAATGCGTTTTTATCCCACAGCATACCGGGGCAAAAGCGCTTGAACGGGTGCTCAGACCTGCGCCCCGTTTGCTACAGTATAGCACAATTTGGCATTTTTTGCATCCTTTTGCCGGATACTTGTGCAATAAGCCCGGTTTTGGAAGGCAAAAACCGGTGTTATTCGTTCATTCCGCAGCATTTTTTGTATTTTTTGCCGCTGCCGCAGGGGCAGGGGTCGTTGCGGCCGACTTTTTGGGCTTTTTTCACCGGTTGTTTTTTCACCGTGCCGTCGCCTGCCGGTTCCACCGGTTTTGCCACCTGTTCGCGCTTGGGCGCACCCTGTTCGGTGGAGATGCGCACGGTGAGCATCAAACGCACGGTGTCTTCGCGGATGGAGGCCACCATTTCGTCAAACATGTCAAAGCCTTCCATGCGGTATTCCACCACCGGATCATGCTGGCCGTAGGCGCGCAGGTAAATGCCGCGTTTTAATTCTTCCATCGCGTCGATATGGTCCATCCACTTGGTGTCCACGCATCTTAACAGCACCACGCGCTCCAGTTCGCGCATAATCTGCTCGCCAAACTGGGCCTCGCGCTGGTCATACAGCTTTTTGGCGCGGCCAATGAGCATATCCGCCAAATCGTTTTTTTCCACATTGGCAAGCTCTTCGGGGGTGTAGGCAAAATCCTCCTGGGTGGTTAAAAGGCCCAGGTAATGGTCTTTTAAGCCCTGCAGGTTCCAGTTGTCCTTGATATCCTGGTCGTTGATAAACAAATCCACATTGCTTTTGATGGATTCTTCCAGCATGCCCATGATGGATTCTTTGAGGTTTTCGCCGTTTAACACCTTATCGCGCTGGGAATAGATGATTTCGCGCTGTTTGTTCATCACGTCGTCAAACTGCAGCACGTTTTTGCGGATGGAGAAGTTGCGGCTTTCCACCTTGCGCTGGGCCGATTCGATGGTGGAAGAAAGCATTTTGTTTTCAATCGGCACGTCATCGTCCAGACGCAGAGTGTTCATAATGCTTTGCAGGCGCTCGCCGCCGAACAAACGCATCAAATCGTCTTCCATGGAAAGGTAAAAACGGGTTTCGCCCGGGTCGCCCTGGCGGCCGGAGCGCCCGCGCAGCTGGTTGTCGATACGCCGGGATTCATGGCGCTCGGTGCCGATGATAAACAGGCCGCCGGCTTCTTTTACCTTTTGGGCTTCGGCGCTTGTCTGCTCGCTGTATTTGTCTTTCAATTCGCGCATGGTTTGGCGCGCCTGCAAAATTTCTTCGTCGTCGGTTTCAAAGTAGGCGGTGGCGTCTTCAATGCGCTCTTCGGCGTAGCCCATGCGGCGCATTTCGGCCTTGGCCATAAATTCGGCGTTGCCGCCCAGCACGATGTCGGTGCCGCGCCCTGCCATGTTGGTGGCGATGGTAACCGCGCCCAATTTGCCCGCCTGCGAGACAATCTGGGCTTCTTTTTCGTGGAATTTGGCGTTTAATACCTCATGGGGCACGCCGCGTTTTTTAAGCATCTGGCTCAAATGCTCGGATTTTTCAATGGAGATGGTGCCCACCAGCACCGGCTGGCCTTTTTCGTGGCAGGCAATCACCTGCTCGATAACGGCGCCCAGTTTGGCCGGCTCGGTTTTGTACACCACGTCGGGGTGGTCGCGGCGTACAACCGGCATATTGGTGGGGATTTCCACAACGTCAAGCTTGTAAATTTCCTGGAATTCCTGCTCTTCGGTCAGCGCCGTACCGGTCATGCCGGCCAGCTTGTGGTAAAGCCGGAAATAATTCTGGAAGGTGATGGTGGCCAGGGTTTTGCTTTCGCGTTCCACCTTTACATGCTCTTTGGCTTCAATGGCCTGGTGCAGCCCTTCGTTGTAGCGGCGCCCCAGCATCAAACGGCCGGTGAATTCGTCTACAATAATCACTTCGCCGTCTTTTACCACATAGTCGATGTCCTTACGCATCACCCCGTGGGCTTTAATGGCCTGGTTGATGTGGTGGGAAAGGGTCATGTTGTCCGCGTCCATCAAATTGTCAATGTGGAAATACTCTTCCGCTTTTTTCACGCCCTGCTGGGTAAGCGTAGCGGTGCGGGCTTTTTCATCCACCAGGTAGTCGCCTTCGATGGCGTCGTTGTCCTCTTTGGCGTCCAGCTCTTTTACCTTGGTAAAGGTAAGGGTTTTTACAAAGCGGTCCACAATGCTGTACATTTCGGTGGATTTGTCCCCCTGGCCGGAGATGATAAGCGGGGTGCGCGCTTCGTCGATTAAAATGGAGTCGACCTCGTCGACGATGGCATAGTTGAAGCCGCGCTGGCACTTGTCCTCTTTGTGGATGACCATGTTGTCGCGCAGGTAGTCAAAGCCAAATTCGTTGTTGGTGCCGTAGGTGATGTCGCAGTTGTAGCTGTCTTTGCGTTCCTGCGGCTTTAAACCGTGTACAATAAGCCCGACCGAAAGCCCCAAAAAGCGGTAAACCTTGCCCATCCACTCCGAGTCGCGCTTTGCCAGGTAATCGTTCACCGTAACAATGTGCACGCCCTTGCCGGAAAGGGCGTTTAAATACGCAGGCAGGGTGGCCACCAGCGTTTTGCCTTCACCGGTTTTCATCTCCGCTATGCGCCCCTGGTGCAAAACAATGCCGCCGGTTATCTGCACGGGGAAATGCTTCATTTTCAGCACCCTCCAGGCAGCTTCACGGCAGGTGGCAAAGGCGTCGGGCAGGATATCGTCAAGCGTTTCGCCGGCCGCTAAGCGCGCTTTTAGCTTGGGTGTCATGCCGGCAAGCTCTTCATCCGTCATTTTTTGGTATACGCTTTCCAAATCCAGCACCTTTTGGGTGATGGGCTGGATGCGTTTTAATTCTTTATCGGAATAGCTTCCGAATAATTTTTGCATCAATCCCATGAAAAAATCTCCGTTCTTACATGCACGCGTCTGGGCTCGGCATGTTTTTTATAAATAGGTATATCAACCCCATTGTACGGAAGAAGGCGGGGATTGTCAAACCTAGATGGGGCGAAAACTGTGAATTTTCTTTAAATATTGGGGGCAAGTTGTTATTGGTTTGACAATTTGACAAAAGAGATATTGAATTGTAAAACGGTTTTCATTATAATAAAGGAAGCAAGCATTATAGGGAATGAAGGAAATACCGAAAGGAGAAACGTATATGAATTATTCTCATGAAGTTGAGAGAATGTGTTCCTTGACCAAAGGGCCCAAACACGGTCCGGCACCCATTCCGGAAGAAGGCAAATGGGTAAAAGCATACCAAGTGGGCGATATTTCCGGCCTTTCGCACGGCGTGGGCTGGTGCGCACCCCAGCAGGGCTGCTGCAAGCTGACATTGAACGTAAAAGACGGTGTGATTGAAGAAGCATTGGTAGAAACCCTGGGCTGCTCGGGCATGACCCATTCGGCGGCTATGGCGGGCGAAATTCTGCCCGGCAAAACCATTTTGGAAGCTTTGAACACCGACCTTGTGTGCGACGCCATCAACGTTGCTATGCGTGAAATCTTTTTGCAGCTGGTATACGGCAGAACCCAAACCGCATTCTCCGAAGGCGGCTTGCCGATCGGCGCATCGCTGGAAGATTTGGGCAAAGGCTTAAGAAGCCAGGTTGGCACCATTTTCTCCACCCAGAAAACCGGTGTTCGCTATTTGGAGATGGCCGAAGGCTACATTACCAAAGTGGCGGTTGACGAAAACGGCGAAGCCATTGGCTATGCGTTTGTGCGCGTAGGCAAAATGCTGGAGGATATCCGTCACGGCGTTGACCCCAAAGAAGCATATGAGAAAAATTCGGGTACCTACGGCCGTTACGACGGTGCCGCTAAGTACATCGATCCCCGTGAAGAATAATAGAGGAGGTATGCTTTGTGGCACAGTTTGAAGGACAAGAAAGAAGAATGAATAAAATCAATGCCTGCTTAAAAGAATACGGCATGGCCACTTTGGAAGAAGCCAGGGACCTTTGCCTTTCCAAAGGCATTGATGTAGATGCAATTGTAAAGGGCGTACAGCCCATCGCATTTGAAAACGCGGTTTGGGCCTACACTTTGGGCAGCGCGGTTGCTTTGAAAAAAGGCTGCAAGGATGCAGCGGACGCCGCCGAAGCCATCGGCATTGGCCTGCAGGCATTTTGCGTGCCCGGTTCGGTAGCCGAGCAGAGAAATGTGGGACAAGGCCACGGCAATTTGGGCGCAATGCTTTTGCGCGACGAAACCAAATGCTTCTGCTTCTTGGCAGGGCATGAATCCTTTGCAGCGGCAGAAGGCGCTATCGGCATTGCCCGCACCGCCAACAAAGCCCGCAAAGAGCCCCTGCGCGTTATCTTAAACGGCTTGGGCAAGGACGCAGCATACATCATTTCGCGCATCAACGGCTTTACCTATGTGGAAACCGAATACGATTTTAGCACAGGCGAGCTGAAAATCGTGCGGGAAGTACCCTTCTCGGACGGTGAAAAAGCCAAAGTCCGCTGCTATGGCGCCAACGATGTGCTGGAAGGCGTTGCCATTATGAAACTGGAAAAAGTAGACGTTTCCATCACCGGCAACTCTACCAACCCCACCCGCTTCCAGCATCTGGTAGCCGGCACCTACAAAAAATGGTCGTATGAAAACGGGGTAAAATACTTCTCGGTTGCATCCGGCGGCGGCACGGGCAGAACCCTGCACCCGGACAACGTAGCAGCCGGCCCGGCTTCCTACGGTTTGACCGACTCGATGGGCCGCATGCACGGCGACGCGCAGTTTGCAGGTTCTTCTTCGGTACCCGCACACGTGGAGATGATGGGCCTTATCGGCATGGGCAACAACCCCATGGTAGGCGCCACCGTAGCCTGCGCAGTTGCGGTTATGGAAGCCAACAAATAATGTTTTGCATTTGCAGCGGTGAAGGAACGCCTTTGCCGCTGTTTTATTTTGCCCCGCAGCGGGCTTTGCATGCCGCTATTTGGCATTTTGCGGGGATTTTTTCAAACAAAGCGGCAAAAAACAGGCCTGCAAAGCCCAGGGCTTTGGGCATTGTAACAGAATTTTCGGGAAAGCCAACAGAGGGTTGTAAACATGAAAAGAATATGATAAAATAATGCCATAATGATATGACATTCAAACATTATGGAAAACCAAATGGAGGAAACTGGTATGAAAATTGCAATTGGCAACGATGAACTTGGTTTGGAATACAAACACAAAATTGTAGAGCTTTTACAGAAAAAAGGCATCGAAGTTGTAGACATGGGCACCGATACTTCCGACAAAGTGGATTATCCGGATTATGCCGCCAAAGTTGCACAGGCCGTTGCTGACAAAACCGTTGACAGAGGCATTTTGATTTGCGGTACCGGCATTGGTATGGCAATTTGCGCCAACAAATTCAAAGGCGTGTACGCGGCCGTCTGCCACGACACCTACTCCACCGAACGCTCGATTCTTTCCAACGATGCAAACGTTATGTGCCTGGGCGCATTGGTAATCGGCCCGGCGGCAGCGCTTACCTATGTAGACAGATGGGTGGACTTAACCTTTAAAGAAAGCCCCTCCAGAAAGAAAATTGACAAGATGAGAGCTTTGGAAAA
>CAJFVS010000062.1 GCA_904420505.1 Candidatus Alloruminococcus vanvlietii
ACCTGCTGGGTAATGGTAGAACCGCCCACCTGTTTGTCGTAAATGGGGAAAAACAGGTTGGCAAAGGAAGCGATGGTGCGTTTCCAGTCCACGCCGTGATGCGTTAAAAAGCGTTCGTCTTCAATTGCTATAAACGCATTGCACAAATTTTTAGGTATCTGGTCGATATCCACCCAAATGCGGTTTTCTTCCGAATACAGCCTTTGCAGTTCATACGGCGTATTCGATTCATTGTCGCTTGCGTAAATGATGGTTGTGTAGTTGAGCTTGATGGTATCCAGATCCAATACTTCTTCCGAATTGATAAAATCCAATACATAAACGGTAAGTACGGTACCAACAATGCAGCCTGTGATGACGCAAATCAAAAAGATTGTCAAAAGAGTACGGCCAATGATGGAAAATACACTTCTTACGGTACTTCTTTTTTCGGTGCCATTTTGGCCGAGATCCCTTTTTTCATTTTTCTGACTAGCCATTGATGGACATCCCTCCAATCATCGCTTATTATAGCACACTTATGTGTTAAAATCATCTTTTTTTACAAACAGGGCCATTACAATATTCTTAAATTTTGTATATGCGGCATCCCAAATGGGAATAATACCCTAACAAAGGGGGCTTTCACTTGAAAAAGTCAGTTTATATTGCCTTAGGCGCTGTTTTCTGCATCTTTTTAATTGTATTGGTTGTATTTATTATGGATTTAAACCCAAAACCTCATACAAACCAAGAGCAAATTCCTGAAAGTTCTGTGTACCAATATCTATTAAAGGAATACATGGGCAAATTGGCCGTATATGAATACGGCAAAGACGCCCAGCCCCAAAGGGTCTTGGATGTATACACCCGCACATTGCCCATTTACGACCGCGACATGCTGGCCCAGGGGCTGCCGGTAAAAGACGATGCCGAGCTGCAGGGGCTTTTGGAAGATTATATGAGTTAAAAAAGACTATTGGCTTTTTGCCAATAGTCTTTTCGCATCTTCAGAGGTCATCGGGTCGACTGTGCAATCTGGGTAAAGTGCGAACAATCTTCCTCACTCATCTTCAGCGTCAGTGGCTCGCCTGCTACGCACACCAAAATGGTATTGTATCCATCGCTTTGGTCTATTTCTTCAAGCTGTACTTTTGCATAACCTTCTTCACCGGAAAAGTCATCCAGGCTTTCGTTCACCAAAGCGTCGGCTCCCATATAAACTTTCACCGAGGTATCTTCGCTGTTAAGGTACATCACATTGGGGAATTCATCATCATAGGTTACGTCCACCGAAACCACATCATACCCTTCAAACCACTGTAACGAATTGACAATGTCGTAAGCCAGCTGGTAATCGTATGAGGTTGCAAACGCCTGGCCGCCTGTCTGCACATTGGAAAACGCGTTGTTTGCTGCGTTGTTGGCAGCGCTCATGTCCCCTGTGCCACCGGCTGTATCGCTGCCGCCGGTTTCAGGCGAAGTTTTGTAATCTTCATCCTGTGCGGGCTCTGGTGCAGGCGCCTGGGGGGCAATGTCGTTGATGTTGATTTCATCCTCCAGTTCGTTGGAACGGTAATAGTCATCCGATTCACCGGCAACCGCAGCCGATGAAGAATTGGCAGTTAACAAACCGTTGGCCCCGGAACCGAATGCATTTGTCCTATCCAGCTGCATTTTGTATGCAACCACCGCAACCAAAGCAACGCAAAGGCATGCCGCCATGGGAATCCATTTGTGGGGCTTTTTTACTTTAATCACAACCGGCGCGTCCTCTTGCGGCAGTTGGGTGCTGGGGATGCCCTGTACAATTTTTTGCCAGACATCAGGGGTGTTTTCGCAGGCGTAACGCTCTATCATCTGTTCGATTTTCTCTTTCAAGTTTTACGCCTCCTTGTCTACAAATTGGTCAATTTTATGCAGGTGCTTGTTCATCTTTTTCAGCGCGTTGTTATACTTCCACAGCACGCTGCCCAGCGGGATATTCAACATGGAAGAAATCTCGCGGTGTTTTAAACCGCCCACAATATACAGTGAAACAATTTCCCTTTCCGAATCGTTTAAAACGCTTAAGGCACTTTCTACCAGCAAGCTGTTTTCCACATCCTTGGACGGAACCACAAACGGGGTTTGCATATTGTCTTCCTGGTAAAAAATATCTTCGCAAAGGGTTTCGTTTTTGCGTTTGCGCAGCTGGGTGATGGCCAAATTGCGGGCAATGGTCAAAATCCAAGCTTTGGGGTTGGTACCCGGGCGGTATGTATGGGCGCTGGTTTTTACTTTAATAAAGGTATCCTGCAATACATCCTGCGCCATTTCTTTATCGTGCAATATGGAAAGCGCCAGCATGTACACCGATTTATCCATCATCTCGTATAACTGCCGCAGACCATCCATATCGTCCATCAATATTTTTTGGATACAGACGTCCAAACTTGTGTTTTCCATTGCTCTATCCTCTCATAAAACGGTACTACTGTGGTTTTTATTTGCCCCTCTTTGTAAAAAATCGAAAATCGTTCCCAATTCTAAACAAAACGCACATTTTTTAGCGTTCTTATAAACACAATTATAGGACTATTATATCATTTTCCCTAAAATTCGTAAACGAATGCCGCCATTGTTCACGATTATTTAAGATTTTTGGGCTTTTTGTTGTGTTTTTTGTTACAAAATGTCCCAAGTTTTCACAAAATGCACATAAAAAAGAAGCCCCCCGCAGAAAGCTGCAGGGGGCCAAATTGCCGTATAAAACTATTTTTAGCGCTGTACGCGGCCGGAACCATCCCCGCCGGCAAGTGCGGAAACTTCTGCCACGGAAACCTGGTTGAAGTCGCCCTCGATGGAGTGCTTTAAGCAGGAAGCCGCAACGGCAAATTCCAATGCTGCCTGGGAATCATAGCCGTTCATAAGCCCATAGATAAGGCCTGCGCCAAACGAATCGCCGCCGCCTACACGGTCGACAATATGCACTTTGTATTCTTTGGAGAAATATGCGCCTTCGCTGTCATACAGCATAGCGGCCCAGTTGTTGTCGCTGGCCGAGATGCTGGTGCGCAAAGTGATAGCCACTTTTTTAAAGCCAAAGCGTTCGGTAAGCTTTTTGGCAACCGAAATATAACCATCATGGTTGAGCTTGCCGCCGGTGATGTCGGTATCGTCAGCTTTGATGCCGAACACTTTTTCCGAATCCTCTTCGTTGGCAATGCAAACGTCTACATATTCCATCAATTTGCCCATAACCTGGCCGGCTTTTTCAGAAGTCCACAGATTTTTGCGGAAGTTCAAGTCGCAGCTAACGGTTAAGCCCAGTTTTTTCGCAGCTTTTGCAGCGTCTAAGCAAATGTCTGCCGCCGCGTCGGACAAAGCGGGGGTAATGCCGGTAAAGTGGAACCATTTGGCCCCTGCAAAAATTTTCTCCCAGTCGAAATCCTCTTTGGAAGCGGTTGCAATGGCCGAATCGGCGCGGTCGTAAATCACCTTGGAAGGACGCTGCGAAGCGCCTTTTTCCAAAAAGTAAATGCCTACGCGTTTGCCGCCGCGGACGATGTCGCTGGTATCCACGCCAAAACGCCTTACCGCGTTAACGGCTGCTTGTCCAATGTCGTTGTTGGGCAGTTTGGTCACAAATTTTGCATCCATGCCAAAGTTTGCCAAAGAAACCGCTACGTTGGCTTCGCCGCCGCCGTAGGTTGCGCCGAACGAATCGGCTTGTGTAAAGCGGATATAGCCCTCGG
Organism: Candidatus Alloruminococcus vanvlietii; assembly: GCA_904420505.1. GTDB lineage: Bacteria > Bacillota > Clostridia > Oscillospirales > Ruminococcaceae > Alloruminococcus > Alloruminococcus vanvlietii. The sequence goes on from CAJFVS010000062.1 coordinate 3,717, forward strand.
GGGCCAGCCGCAGCATAATTTCACCAAAAGTTACTACCTGTGCCAAAGTGATGTCCTCCTAATTTCCGATTGTGAAAGCCTTATTTTGCTGCTACCAGATGAACAGCGAAACCACCAATCTCGCCCTTGACATAAACAACACTCAAGTTGCCTTTTGCATCGTATTTAGCGGTATCCATATCAAATTCCACACCCTGCATTTTCAGGTAGCTGACAGCCCTTGCGACCGAGCTTGTGGAAACGGCAATATGGCCGTTTTTGCCCGGGCCTTTGGATTTCATCACTTCCACGGCGGTGCCTGCAAAAACCGAGCTGTTGCCATCTTTTACGGGAAGGTTGAACAGTTTTGCAAATGCCTGCGCAGTAGCTTTTGCTTCTGTATCGCTTTCGGTATTGATGCCAATATGCGCCAATTTGAATTCCAGCATGGATTCCACAGCCTCTTTGGCCAGTTCGGTAATCTTATCAAAATCGCCGGCTTTGATGAGGTCTTCTTTTACCATCCAGCTGCCGCCGCAGGCGACGATTTTATCAAACGAAAGGTATTCTTTGATGTTTTTGGCGTTTACGCCGCCGGTGGGCATGAATTTTACGTTGCCGTAAGGAGCTGCCAATGCCTTAATGGTAGCCAAACCGCCGGAAGCTTCTGCCGGGAAGAATTTTACCACTTCCAAGCCCAGTTCCAAAGCGCGTTCAATGTCGCTGGGGTTGTTGCAGCCGGGAACCACCGGGATGTTGTTTTGTACGCAATATTCTACAACTTTGGCGTTATAACCAGGGGAAACAATGAATTGTGCGCCTGCTGCAACGGCTTTTTTCACCTGCTCCACGCTTAAAACGGTGCCGGCGCCGGTGAGCATTTCAGGCACTTCTTTTACCACGCGTTTGATGGCTTCTTCCGCCTGTGCGGTTCTAAAGGTAATCTCCGCTACCGGAATGCCGCCTTTGCACAATGCTTTTGCCAGCGGAACCGCTTTTTCGACATCTTCGATTTTGATAACCGGAACAATGCCGATGTTGGAAATTTTTGTCATCATTTCATTCATAGGAATCCCTCTCCTTAAATAGCTTTTTCCTATATTTTATATCATCTTTCTGGGCTTGTAAACGGGTATGTTTTATAAAAAACCACCAAAGCAACCCCTGTTTTTCGTCTGAAACATGTTTTTTTAACATACAATCCATCATTTGCAAATCTTTCATGTTTTGGCTATGGTTCTTTCATACAATTTTGTTAGTATAATTTTAGCAAATCACCCAACAGCCGCCGGGCCGGCTTTTCTTTATAAAACCCTTATGAAAAGTAATATTTTCTTCACAATTTTATGCTATAATAAAACCAGCGTAAACAGTAGGAGTTGTAAAAAATGAACGCGAAAAAGATTTACCGAGACAAACAAACCAAACACACCACTGTAGTCTGCGTGACCAACCAATACCAATGCGAACGCTTGATTGTGGTTGGCAGGGCGATTGCAAAACTTACCAACACCGAACTCATGGTGGTCAACGTCATGGTGAGCAACCCCCTTTACCCCAATACCGATGCACTGGAATATTTGTTTGATATTTCTAAACAAAACAACGCTACAATGACTGTCTGCTACGCCGATGACCCCGCCAAGGCGACCATCAACTTTTTAAAAGAGCACCGGGCCACCAATGTAGTAACCGGTTTACCAGTGGGCGAATCCAGCGTGCTGTATAAAATTTGGGGCAAGTTTACCCATATCAATTTTTACACCGTTTCGCAGGACGGCGAAGCGATGCTGGTTAACACCAAAGAGCGCATGAAGGCCCGCGCTACCGTTTAAACCTTTGCCAAGTCGCCTGCTTTTATTTGGGGCAGGCGGCTTTTTATGCATTTTGTGTATCGAGGAGGATTTGTTATGCCCATTCCCGCATTGGAAAAAGCCACTATAAAAGACCTGCCGGAAATCGTATTGATATTGGCGCAGGATTCGCTGGGGCAAGTTCGCGAATGCCCGCAGGACCCTGTGCCCGTATGCTACGAAAAGGCTTTTTATGCTATTCAAAACGATCCGAACAACCACCTGATTGTTGCCAAGCTGGACGGCAAAGTGGTGGGTTGTTTGCAGCTTACCTTTACCCCCACCCTTACCTATCAAGGGGCATGGCGCGCCACCATTGAAGGGGTGCGCGTTGCGCCTCTTCTGCGCCACCAGGGAATCGGTTCACATATGCTGGAATATGCCATTCGCAAAGCCCGCCTGCACGGCTGTAAAATTGTGCAGGTCACCACCGACAAACGCCGTACCACCGCCCTGCGCTTTTATGAGCGGCTGGGGTTTTCCCCCACCCATGAAGGGCTAAAATTGTTTTTGCAACCCCAGTAAACCTTAAAAAGCCGGACGCAACCATTAAAAGCGTCCGGCTTTTTTATTTTTCTGCTGCTGCCAAAGCATTAGGCCTTACGTTTTTGGCTTTATGCGCTCTTTGGCGGGTGCCCTTTAAAAGGCAATTGGCTTGCCCCTTTGCAGCAAACGCGCTTATAAAAAGCACAGCGCATTTTTTTCCAAACACGGTTTAGGGTTTTACGCTGTTTTATGTGGGCAATACAGGTACAGACTTGCTGCTTTTCATTATAAAGCTATTTCAGCTGGGCGATGGTCACGCCCGACTCCCCTTCGCCGTATACGCCAAGGCGGAAGGAACGGATATTGGGGTGATGGCGCAAATGCTGGGCAATGCCCGCGCGCAAAGCGCCGGTGCCCTTGCCGTGGATAATGCTAATTTCGTTTAGGTGCATCATCACGCACTGGTCGATAAAGCGGTCAAGCTCCATAATGGCTTCTTCCACCGTTTGGCCGCGTAAATCAATCTCGGTGCGCACCTGCTTGTTGATAGTGCTGGTAAGCTGGGAAGAAACACGTTTTGGCTTTTGTTTGGGTTTTTCCGGCTCCAGCAGTTTTACATATTTTTCGCTTACGCGGGTTTTGATAATGCCCGCCTGCACCAGCACCATGCCGTTTTCATCCGGGTCTTCCAAAACGCTGCCCTTTTTGTTCAAATCGATGATAAACACATCGTCGCCTTTTTTTAAGGGGCGGGCGTTTTGCACCAGCTGTACTTCCTGTTGCGTCACCGGGTTGGAAGCGTCCCCCAGGTGGTTGAGCCCTGCGCGCAAACGCCTTCTGGCCTCTTGCGTCAGCTTGGTAAAGTCTTCTTTGTCCTTTTGTTTTTTCAGTTCGTTTAGCTCGTTTAAAAGCTGTTCGCTTTCAAATTTCACCTGCGCTATAATCTTTTGCGATTCTTGGCGGGTGCGCTCGGTCTGCTCTTCCAGTTGTTTGCGCGCCTGGTCCAAAAGCTGCTGAGCCTGGCGTTTTTCTTCTTCAATTTCCTCGCGCTGTTTGGCAAGCTCCTGCTGGCTGTTTTCCAGCTGCTGGCGCGTGTCCTCCAGCTGCGAGACCACCTGCTCAAAATGGCGGCTTTCGTGGTCGATTAACGTATTGGCGCGCTGCACAATGTGCTCGTCAATGCCCAAGCGCTTGGAAATGGCAAACGCATTCGAACGCCCCGGCACGCCGATAAGCAGCCGGTAGGTGGGGCGTAAGGTCTGCACGTCAAACTCGCAGCAGGCGTTTTCTACATTGGGGGTTTGCAAAGCAAATACTTTCAGCTCCGCATAGTGGGTGGTGGCCGCTACTTTGGCCCCCCGCGCCATCACTTCCTCCAATATGGCGGTGGCCAATGCCGCGCCCTCCACCGGGTCGGTGCCGGCGCCCAGTTCGTCGAACAGCACCAGCGAACGGGCGGTTGCCACTTTTAAAATGTCAATGATGTTGACCATATGCGACGAGAAGGTGGAAAGGCTTTGCTTAATGCTCTGCTCGTCGCCGATATCGCACAAAACCTCGTCAAAAACCGCTACCTCGCTGCCATCCGAAGCGGGGATCATCAAGCCGCACATCGCCATAAGGCAAAACAGCCCCAGCGTTTTTAACGAAACCGTTTTACCACCCGTATTCGGCCCGGTGATGATAAGCGCATCAAACCGCTCGCCCAGTTCGATATCAATGGGCACCACCTGGTTTTTGGCAATCAACGGGTGGCGCGCTTTTTTTAAATGGATGCGCCCCTCATCGTTTACGTTGGGCACGCTGCCCTTGTACTGCGCGCCCAGCTGCGCCTTGGCAAAGTACAAATCCAGCTCTAATAGCGCGTCATAGCTGCCCTGAATGCTTTCGGCATGCTCGCCCGCCATTTGCGAAAGCTCGGTGATAATGCGTTCAATTTCTTCGCGCTCGCGGCTTTCCAGCACCTTGATTTCGTTGTTTAATTCCACCACGGCAATGGGTTCAATAAACAAAGTTTGCCCGCTGCCGGAGGTATCGTGCACCAGGCCTTTTACCTCGTTGCGGTATTCCTGGCGCACCGGCACCACATAACGGCCGTTTCGCATGGTAACCAGGTTTTCCTGCAAATATTTCTGGTAGGTGGCCGAGCGGATCATCGCGTCCAGTTTTTCTTTGATTTTTAAAGAAGCCCCGCGGATTTTGCGCCGGATGGCGGCCAGCTCGCCGCTGGCGGCGTCGGAGATTTCCTCTTCGGATACAATGGCGGTTTGAATGGCGTTTTCCAGGGTTTTGTCCGGAACAAGCGAATCAAACAGCAAATCCAAAGACGTTTCCATCCCCTCGCAATGGCGGCGCCAATCGCTTACCGTGCGGATAGAACGCAGGGCCTGGGCAATCCACAAAAGCTCTTTTATTGTAAGCTGCGCGCCCAGTTTTGCGCGCTTTAGCGCCATGGTAATATCGCTTAACGCGCCCACCGGGGGCCTGCCAAACCGCGAAGACAGCACAAAGGCGTCGTTGGTTTTTAACAGCTCGCGTGAAACGGTGTAAATATCGTGCTGCGGGGCAATCTGTTGGGCCAGTTCCCGGCTGCCCTGGCAGCTGGTAACACCACACAGCATCTCCAAAACTTTGTCCAGTTCCAGCGTTTTGTGGTGTTTGTTAAGGTTGTCCATATGTAACCTGCCTTTCAATTGGAAAACAAGGAGTTGTAAAAATCGAGTGTTTTAAAGGTTCTGTCCAGCGTAAACTGCACATATTTTTCGCAGATAAACGAAAGCTTTTTTAAGCTTTCGGCCGAGATGGCAAACGAAAACAGCTTTTCCATCTGCGAATACAAAATATAGCGCATCGCCCCCAGCACCCCCGAAGAAAGCGCGAGCATCTGGGGAGCGTTTTGTTCTTTATAACAGTTTTGGCACACAAGCCCCGCCTGCGCAATGGAAAAATACATGCTGTTTTCATCAAAGGCGCCGCAGTGCATGCAGCCCAATAAATCGGGCATGTAGCCCGCCATGGAAATCATGCGCAGTTCAAACACCGCCTTTAAAAAGGCAAGCGGGCGCTTTTTCTTTTCCAGCATATGCAGAGTGTTCAGCGTCAGGCGCAAAAAATCCCCCGCCGCATCCCCCACGGGGGCCAAAGCCTGGGCCAGTTCGCTTAAGTAGGAGGCCAAGCTTAAAGACTCGATATCCTCGCGGATGCCGTAAAAAATGTTTTTGGGAAAAGCGTCGTCCAGCACATATTTGCCCTTGTTGAAAAACAAGCGCATATCGCTGTAACACAAAAAGCTCGCCCCGGCAGCCAAGCGGCTGTTTAGGCGGCGGGCGCCGTTGGCAAATGCGGTGATTAACCCATAATCCTGCGTAAGGATGGTCAATACTTTGTCATTTTCCCTCAGTTCGCCCTCTTTCAGTACAATTCCATCGGTGCTCAGCTGCATATGCATGTATCCTTTCTGTCTGCGCATAAGGCGCCTGCGAAAGCTGCTGGCATTGTTTGTATGCTAAATAATCTTGTACGCGGCCGGTTTGGCAAAACACCTGCCATGCCTGCTGTTCGTCCATACCATCATCCCCTTTGTGTTAGCTTTGCCCAAACACAAAGGGTTTAACCCAGGCAATGTTTTACATACTACTGGTTGTTGTAACCAAAATTCTTTATCAGGCTTTCGCGGTTTCTCCAGTCATCCTTTACCTTTACCCAGCACTGCAAATTGATTTTTACCCCCAAAAAGCGCTCGATTTCCAGCCTAGCCTCGCTGCCTACCTTTTTAAGCATGGCACCGCCTTTGCCGATGATAATGCCTTTGTGGGTATTTTTTTCGCAGTAGATGGTCGCCTGGATGTCGATAAGCGAGCCGTCTTCGCGCTCTTTGAACGATTCCACCACCACAGCCGTGCCGTGCGGGACTTCTTCATTTAAATTGTTTAGCAGCTTTTCGCGGATAATCTCGGCCACAATCACGCGCTCAGGCTGGTCGGTCATGGCGTCGTCGTCAAAAAAATGCACGCTGGGGGAAGCGTATTTGGAAAGCTCCTCTATAAGTTTGTCCACATTGTCCCCCGTTTGGGCGGATATGGGGAACACTGCGTCAAACGAAAAGGCATTTGCAAACAACGCAATGCGCGCCATCAAGCTTTCTTTATTTTGCAAAAGGTCGGTTTTGTTAATAGCCAAAATGGCCGGCAGATGCAAAGCTTCAAAGCTGGCAATCAAATCCTGCTCGGCCTTGGTAATGCCCTCGCCCTGCGCTTCCACCACCAAAACGGCGGCGTCCACGTCGGCAACCGACTCTTTTACCTGTTTGACCATATATTCGCTTAATTTGGTGCGCGGCTTATGCAAACCGGGGGTATCGATGAAAACCAGCTGGGTTTCCCCCCTTGTAAGCACGCCGGTGATGCGCGCGCGGGTGGTTTGCGGCTTGTTGGAAACAATTGCCACCTTTTCCCCCACCATTTTGTTTAACAACGACGATTTGCCCACATTGGGCTTGCCTACGATAGCAATAAATGCACTTTTTGTCTGTGGCATAAATCCTCCATTTAATCCTTGTTGGTTTTTTTTCTTATTTTTCGGCCCAAACACAAATAGGACCGCCGCAACCGCGCTTATTGCCAGCAACACAAGCGATACCGGGCGGCTTACAAAATATTGGGCAATCTGCCCCCAAACGGCGGGGTTAAAAAACAGCACCACGCCAATGATAAACGCAAAAATGGCGCACACCAACACAGCACCTGCCGCGATATCCTTTATGCGCCCCGCCAAAGGGTTTTGCTGGGGGCATATAAAATCCACCGCTTGCTCTATGGCGGAATTGACCGCTTCCAAAGCCAAAACAAGTGCAATTGTCAGCATAAGCGCCACATACTCGCTTTTTTCAAACGCAAAAAAACGCGAAAAATACAGCACATATGCACCCGCCACCATATGGAAACGGAAATTGCGCTCACAGCGGATGCAGTGCCAAAGCCCTTTTGCCGCGTACACAAAGCCGCGCAAAAATGCTTTTATATTACCGCTCATCGTCTTCGTTTACATAGCTTGCCCCGCGCGGAAGCCCCAATTTGGACAAAATAAGCTCTTCCTTTTCGCGCATGCGCACCTGTTCCAAACCGCCGTTTTCATGATCATATCCCAGCAAATGCAGCATGGAATGCACGGTTAAAAATGCCACTTCCCTTTGCAAAGAATGCCCGTACATTTCGGCTTGTTCGTAAGCGCGCTCCATCGAGATGACAATGTCGCCCAGCATAAGCGCGCCGGTTTCGTGGTTTTTGTCGTACTGGCCGTTTTCACCCAAAGGGAAAGACAATACATCGGTAGCGGCGTCCTTGTTGCGGTATTGTTTGTTCAAACTGCGGATGCTTTCGTTATCCAAAAAAGTAACGCTTACTTCGCTGTCCTCTTTAAAATTTTCCACAAACAGCACGGCGTTGCAGCAGCGGCGGATGAGCAGCCGAAGCCCCGTGGGGATTTTTACTTTGTGTTGTTCATTGGTGATGAGTACTTTTACACTTCCCATAGCTATCTACGTTTTCCCTCCTCAAAATATCGTTCGTACGCTTTTACAATTTCCTGCACCAGCTTGTGGCGCACAACGTCCTTTTCGCTCAGGCGTACCGTTTCAATGCCCTTGATGTTTTTGAGCACCTTCATGGCTTCTACCAGCCCGGAACGGTTGGAATCGGGCAGGTCAATCTGGGTAATGTCGCCGGTGATAACCGCTTTGGAATTCTGCCCCAAGCGGGTTAAAAACATTTTCATCTGTTCGGGCGTGGTGTTTTGCGCTTCATCCAAAATAATATAGCTGTCGTCCAGCGTGCGCCCGCGCATATACGCAAGCGGCGCCACCTCAATGTTGCCGCGCTCCAGGTACCTGGCAAAGTTTTCCGCCCCCAGCATGTCAAACAAAGCGTCGTATAAGGGGCGCAGGTAGGGGTCAACCTTGTTTTGCAAATCCCCCGGCAGAAAGCCCAGCTTTTCGCCTGCTTCCACAGCCGGACGGGTTAAAATAATGCGGTTGATATCATGCGCGCGGAAAGCCTTCACCGCCATTGCCACCGCCAGATAGGTTTTACCGGTGCCCGCAGGGCCTACGCCCAGCACAATGGTGTTCTGGCTCAGCGCCTCCACATAGCGCTTTTGGCCCAGGGTTTTGGGCTTTACCGGGCGGCCTTTGGCGGTGATGCACACGCAGCCGTCGGCCAGGGTGGCAATTTTGTCGTCATTGCCTTCGCGCACCAGGGAAATGATGTAGTCGATGGTTTGTTCGTTAAGCGTTTCGCCCTTGTTGAGCATGGCAATTAACCCTTCGATGCACCGAACCGCCTGGTCGACATTTTCGGTTTCGCCCGATACTTTCAAATCGGTGCCGCGGTACACAATTTTTACCGAAAACGCCTCTTCTATAATTTTGATATTTTCATCCAAACTGCCAAACAGCGCCAATGCATGCTCCATCCGGTCGATGTCCACGATTCTTTCGAACATTGCTACACCCTTTCTTTTTGCCCAATTGCCTACAGCAAAGCCCCTGCTTGTTGGGCGGCTGTAAGCGACTATCGGTACAATTTTGCCCGATTGTACGCAAAAAATGTTTAAATTCACCAAGCTTTTGCGGATATTATACCACAGGCGCAAAAAAAATGTTAGTCTTTTATAAAAATTTCTTGTGTTTTTGCTATATTCTCCAAAATTTTTAAATTTGCTGTCAAAATCAGGCAGTCTTCGGTTTCTTCAAACGTGTACTCGCTTTGCAAAACCTCGCTGCCGGGGTATTCGTATTGCAGTTTGTGTTCCAGCAGCGCATGGGCTTTTTCTTCGGCGGTTTGGCGGTCTATTTCTACATATTCCACCGCAAAGGGGGCGTATTGCTGTTCGATTGCGGCAAAGGGCAGCGTATAGCCAAACAACGAGGCCGTGTACTGTTTGGTGCCAAGGGTGATGTTGGGGGTAAGGCGGTTTTGCAAATACAACGGGATTTCAAACCCCAAAAAGGAAAACGCCCGCTGCTTGTTTATCCCGTCGACCGGGCGCTTGTAGCTTTGGCGCCAGTTCACTTTAATTTGGATGGTTTCCTCCACCTCGGCCATCACCACGGCGCGCGCCTGTTTTAGCGTGCTGTGCCCTACGCTGTCGCCCATCACGCCGCTTACAATCAAATCGCCCGCCACCACGGTATCGCCCACTTTCAGCATGGCCTGGCCTTCGTAAACCTCCATGTATGTTATCTGGCCGTCGCGCGCGGCTATGATGTTGCAGGGGGTGTCGCTAACCACCATTTGCGGGGGCAAAATGCGCTCGTTGACCTGCACCTGCACATGGGTGCCGTTTAAATTAACCCCCGCCCAGGACAAATCGTCAAATGCAATTACCAAATTGGCCTCCAGCTTGCGCACATCCAAATTGCCCCGGTATGCGCCCTTGTAAAGCCCCCAGCGTTCCAAGGCCTGCAAAATCTGCGAAGTTTCTACCCGTTCGTTGCCAACCACTTCAATGCTCCACACAAACTGGCTCATCACCGCCAAAAAAGCCAAAAACACCGCTAGCCCTATCAAAAGCCCCCAGCGTTTGCGGTAACGCCTGCGCCGGAACGGAAAGCCGCTTTTTTTTACTATGCGGCAGCGCACCTTGCAGCGTTTGGCCAAAGGCCGCAGGCGTTTATATTGGCGCGCATAAACGCAAGCGTACAACTCGCCGTCTTTTTTTTCAAAGCCCCATGCCTCTATTTTGTTTTGGCTTAGCAGGTTTAACAGGCGCTCCGGGAAATTGCCGCTTGCGCAAAAGCAGACCCAGCCGCGCAGCCAGCGCAAAAAATGTTTGATAAACATGGCAAACCTCCTAGCCTAAAAATTCAACCGATACGATATGCCCTGTAATTTTCACCGTTTCGCAGTTAAGGGCTTTGATTTCCAAACCCTGGCCGGAAAATTTCACCGTTAGGCGTTTGCCGCATGCCAGTTTCATCACATCCTGGGTGTATTCCAGTACGCCGGTGCAACCGTCAAGCACGGCTTCGGTGTTGGATACCATTTCCAGCTTGGGCACATGGGAAACGGTATCCAGCGGCACCTCCAGCATATCGGCCAGCATTTTCAAAGGGCCTGTATGGGCGTTGGCGCCTTTCTTTTTGTTCGCCATCCAATCACTCCGTCTCTTGTAAATTCATTTTCATCCTTTTGGTGCATATATATGAAAAAGGTCGGTGATTTATATATGAAAAAACAGATGCAATCGTTTTGCTGGCGTTTTAAGCCCTTTAAGCTGGCCTTTATGGCCTGTGTATGCGTTGCCCTTATCCTGCTGGTGTTTTTCTATGCCAAAGAGGTCACCCAAGGCGCCCAAACCGGCGTGCAGATGGTGTTAAACTCGTTGGTGCCGTCGCTGTTCCCGTTTATGGTTCTTTCCTGTTTTATAGTAGAATACGGGCTGACCGCTACCCTTTCCAAGCCGTTTGGATGGCTGACAAAGCTGTTGTTCGGCCTGCCAAAGGAATATGGCAGTATAGTGCTTATGAGCATGATTGGCGGTTACCCGGTAGGGGCCAAAACCATATCCGCCTGCATGCAGCGCGGCCAGATGGACGCCAAAACCGCTTCGGTTATGCTGTGCTACTGCGCCAATGCCGGGCCGGCTTTTTTGGTGAATGTGGTGGGGCTGCAAATTTTTGGGGATATGCGTTTGGGGCTGGTGCTGCTGGCTTCCCATGTGCTGGCAAGCGTTACCACCGGTTTTGTTCTGCGCTTTTTGCTGCCCAAAAATATATCTTCCCCCGCCCAGCCCAAGCAGGCGCCTTTTAGCCAGGCGTTTGTAACAAGCGTGGGAAACGCCGGGGCTTCCATGCTGTCCATTTCGTTTTTTGTTATCCTTTTCTGTGCGCTTATCGCGCTAATACAGGGCATTTTCCAAAGCGGTGCGCTGGTGCGAAACGAATGGCTCGAACACATCCTGGCCGGCCTTTTGGAAGTGACCACCGGCTGCAATATTTCCATCCAGCTTGCGCGCCCCACTGCGTTTTATTTGTGCGCGTTTTTTGTGTCGTTTTGCGGAGGGTGTGTCATCTGCCAGATTCTCGCCTGTTTTTCCCACCAAAAAATCAATTTTAAGCCGTTTTTGCTCACCCGCATCACCAGCGGGCTGCTTACGGTAATATATGCCCGGGTGCTGGTAAGCGCTTTGCATATGGAGCAGGCGGTGTTTTCCAATATCGGTTCCTCTCCGGTTGTGGCCCAGACCCATACGGGCAAAATCGTGGGAATTTTATGCTTGGTATGCATGTGTTTTGTGCTGGTGTGCCAAAAGCGCGGCAGGGTGCAAAACCGCTAGCTTTTTTGCCTGTTTTTTGCTACAATGGTTTTGAGGTGAGCGCACATGAAGCTATTTGGCAAAAACATTGAACCTGCGTGCGAATACTGCGCATTAGGGCGCATAAGCGGCGATAAAACCATGATTTTATGCCCGCGCCGCGGCATTGTATCCCCGCATTATTCCTGCCGCAAATACCGTTATAACCCCTTAAAGCGCAAACCTCGCCGCGCACAAAGGCTAATGGAGCTTGACCCCAAGGATTTTGAGCTGTAAACAAAAAGCCCCCGTTCCCAAAAGGAACGAGGGCTTTTATGATGGCGTTTTTTAATGGAACAAAAATACCAAAGCCAAAATAAGGGTAAACAGCGAGGATGCAAACAGATAAGTCAATTTGATTTTGCGCTTTTTTAAAGTAGCGGCAAACACCCCGTACAGCAAACAGGAAACGACCACTGCAATAACCAAAACGGAGGTTTTCACCATCTGTACATCCAGCCCAAACTGCCGGTAAAATAACCGGCTTAACGGGTAGGAGATAAGGTTGAAAAACGGCAAAATCGCCAATGGCAGCACCGAAACGGCGAAGTTGAGCCTGCGTGTGCGAAAATACGCAAACGAAATAAGCAAAATGAGCACAATAATGGCCCAGCTTTCCACTACCATAAACCTACCCCATTTCCCCGTTTTTTTCACCAAAGGTTATTGCAATGCGTTGTTAAAAATCTCCGCTGCCTTCGCATGGTCTTCCGAGATAACAAACATTGCATATTGGCCGCTAATCACCATTTCACTTTTGTCAATTTGCGGCACTTCATCGGGCACATAATCTTCAAATTTTTTCACCAAAGATTCTTTGCGGTCTTCAAATACGTCTTTCATTTTGGAAGCATCGTCGGCGGTTTTCATTTTAAAAATGGCCAATTCATCCACCCGCATGCCCGAAGAGCTGACATATACGCTCATCTGCTCAATGGAATCTTTCAAATCGCCGACTTTGTATTGGTTGTCCAAAACATCCATAGACAATTCCAGCAGTTCATCGCGGAACGAACATTCGCTGCGAATCTGCTCGCTTACTGCGGCAATGTCAATATCCTTTGCCTGCTGGCTGCTTTGCCCGTTGCCGCCGCTGCAGGCGGTAAAACCGGTGATAACCAGCATAGCTGCTAACAATACAACTGCAATTTTTCTTTTCATAGCTGTCTCCTTTCGCGGGCAAGCCCGCCTTTTGTAAAATGTTAAGCAAAATTATTCGCTTACTGTATGGGTTTTTAAATAATCAAACCATTTGTTGTAGGTGTCTACCCCAAAATGGATGCCGTCCAAGCTGGCTTCTTCCGGCAGTGCGCCGTTGGCGTCTTTGAGCGCTTCGGCCACGTTTACATAGTACACCTGTTTTTCTTTGCACATCTCCATTAAGCCCTGGTTAAACTCGTCAATTTTGGAATTGGCAAAACGCGAGTCGCTGTCGGACTTGGATTTGGTCACCGGCAAAATCGACTGCACATAGATGATGCTGTTTGGATGCTGCGCTTTGACCTGGTCGATAAATTCGCTGTAATAATCCACAAATGTGGTGCGCGAAAACCATGCGATGCCGTTGGCGCCCAGCATGATGTAAATTTTCTTCGGGTTTACTTCTTTCAGCGCATCCAGCATGGTCAGCTCACGCCCATCGTCCATCTCAATGCATTCCTTGGTGAAAATGGTCTCCACATTGATGCCGGTATTGGAAAGCACCGTGGTGTCTTTCATCACGCTGTACAGCTTAATGCCGTCGGTTAAAGAATCGCCGATAAACGCAGCGTCTGCAAAATAGCTGTCGCCCACAGCGCCCGAAGCCGGTACCGGCTCGCCGTATTGTGCGTTAGCCCCTGGGCTTTGCTCCTGGCTGGAGGACTGGGAAGAAGATTCCGTTTGATTGCCGCCGGAGGAAGCATCTTCGCCAGAACTGGTCGAAGCGGTATCCTGGGAGGACGACGAAGGCGGCAATGCAGATGTTTGGGACGAATTGCCCGTTGTGCTGCTCATGCTGCTGGTATCGTCGCTAGGGCTGTTCCCTTTTGACAAATCTCTTACCACTGTGTATATCAAAATCGCTACCGTAATTAAAATAGCGATTAAAACAATGGCCATTATAATGGAAATATTATCTTTTTTGCGTTTGCGGTATACTTTGCCGCGACCTCTGGATGTAGGCAATTTGTTCACTTCTCCTTTGACATATCTATAAAAACTCAAACCGGCACTTGACGAAATAAAATTTGGCGATATAATAAATATTGTGACTGCTAATGTGGCTCAGCTGGTAGAGCAGCGCATTCGTAATGCGCAGGCCGCGGGTTCGAGCCCCGCCATTAGCTCCAAAGAAATCCGCCGAACAGTCGTTTAGGCGGATTTTCTTGTTTATGTTTATGCGTTTGGATAAATTGAAAAATTTGCAAAGCGCATACTGAGATAATACCGCAATATTCCATATTCGTCAATCTCATTTTGCCAATTGTTTTGCAGGCTGGCTTCTTTTAGTATAAGCGTGCATCCTTGCAATTTATTGGCGCAAAAAACAGAATATTTTGGCATTGCAAAGGGGGGCTGCGTTATCAAGGAAAATACAAAAATCAACATCATTTTGGTAGTATGCGCGGTTTTGTGCGTACTAATCGTTTGCGTGCAGTTTGTATTTTCGCCTGCGAACCAGTCGCCGGTATTGTCCTACCAATCGGTAGCGCAGCAGGACATGCTTGCCCGCGTCAACATCAACACCGCTACTTTGGAAGAATTGATGGAACTGCCCAACATCGGTGAAGCCAAAGCCGAAAACATCATCCGCTATCGCCAAACCCACAACGGCTTTTCCACCATTGAAGAGCTGAAGGAAGTAAGCGGCATTGGCGACAAGATTTTTAACGAACTAAAAGACATGATTACCGTTTAAACATTTGCACACAAAAACGCACCCCCGTCACCATTTGTGGCGGGGGATTTTTTAGCCTAAAATAAAGGCTTCAAACGCTTTGTATGCCATATACACGTCAATTTTGGAAACCACCTCAAAGGGCGCGTGCATCGAAAGCACCGGCACGCCTACGTCGATTACGTCCACATTCAAAGCCGCGATGTATTTGGCCACGGTACCGCCGCCGCCTACATCCACTTTGCCCAGCTCGCCGGTTTGCCACAGCACGTTGTGCTTGTTCAGCACACGGGCAACCTGCCCCATAAATTCGGCGCTTGCGTCGCTTGTGCCGCCTTTGCCGCGCGAACCGGTGTATTTGGTAACCACTACGCCGTAATTGATGTAAGAGCTGTTGCGTTTTTCCGAAACATCCGCGAAGGTGGGGTCATACGCTGCGTTCACATCCGCCGAAAGGCAGGTAGAACGCCCCAAAGCCCGCCTGAAATTGGCACCCTGGTTTTCGCACAAATCGGCCACAAAATATTCCAGGAAATGCGAATCCAACCCGGTGTTGCCTTCGCTGCCGGTTTCTTCTTTATCCGCCAGAACGGTCACGGTGGTGTATTCGGGGTTTTGGCAGCCAAGTTCCGCTTGCAGCGCCGTGTACGCGCACACGCGGTCATCGTGCCCATAAGACCCTACCATCGAGCGGTCCAGACCCAAATCCTTTGCCTTGAACGCCGGCACCATTTCCAGCTCGGCGCTCATCAAGTCGCTTTCCACAATGCCGTATTTTTCATGAAGGATTTTCATGATATTGAGCTTTACGCGCTCGCTTACTTTATCGTCCTTAAAGCATCTGGAACCTACCAGAATGTTCAGTTCCTCGCCTTTGATGCCCTCCTGCAGGGTGCGTTTCATCTGCTCGGTTGCCAAATGGGGCAAAAGGTCGGTTACGCAGAACACCGGGTCGGATTCTTCCTCGCCGATGCACACCTTTACCACGCTGCCGTCCTGTTTGACCACCACCCCGTGCAAAGCAAGCGGGATAGCCGACCACTGGTATTTTTTAATGCCGCCGTAATAACGGGTTTTGAACAAAGCAAGCTGGGTTTCCTCATACAGCGGGCGGGGTTTTAAATCCAGGCGGGGCGAGTCAATGTGCGCGGCCATAATACGCATGCCTTCTTCCAAAGGCTTTTGGCCGATGGTGCACAAAATAA
>CAJFVS010000063.1 GCA_904420505.1 Candidatus Alloruminococcus vanvlietii
CACATAGGTGGTTCGCACGGTTTGGTCTTGCAGCTGGGCAAACTGACCCAAAAACTGCGGGGCAAATTTAGAAGGCTCTGAGGTTATGCTTTCCAATATTCCTTTTACAAAATTGTCCTGCGAAAACAAGTTTTGTAGCCCCTGCAAAAAAGATTGGTCAAACAACACGCTGCCAGCGCTTTGTATAGCGGATAAAATGGTGTTCACCACTTTTGCCCCAGCGCCTTCTCCCTGTACATATTGCCGCGGCTCGTCGCCGCTTAACATTTGCTGAATGTCCGCCATTGCGGCGGCTGTACCTGCCAAAGGCTGCGCCCAGCTGTAGGAATAGGACTTGTCCCCTATCTTGATAGAATATTCCTGTTCGCCCATAATGTTGCGCATAAACGCTTTTACATCTTTGTCTTCATCCGATTTGCCGCTTAATACCCCCGCTTGCGCCAGCCCGTAAAACAAGGCGCTCAGCAATGTGCCTGTAATGCCCTGTGAAAGATTCTTTACAAAATTTTTCTGCATCTGCGGGGTTACAGTACCGTTTTTCACAGCACGGTTGAAGGCAATCGCGTCTGCGGTGATTGCCTTTGTCAGCCCAACAGGGGAAAATTCCACCAGCGCCTTGGTCAGGTTGGCCGGTGTTTTCACAAACGGCATCACCACATCTCCCAGGCCGTAACCATGAATATTCATTTTGTTTAGCCCCTGGCGCACTTTGGATACAAACTGTGTGTAATCGTTTGTATCCTGCCAGGTGCGCTGCAACGCCTCGTTGGTCGCAATCTCCACCATTTGCGCGGTGGGGGTATCCACGCCGTTTAATTTCATTTGGTTGTTAATCGAATTAGTAAACCACATTTCAAAAAATGGGCGGTCGCCTACATCCAAGAAAAAGCTGCTAATACGGTCTAAACCAATTAACGCGCGTCCCATACGGCTTTGGGAAGAAAAGCTTTGTCCCTGGCCAATCTCAAAGCGGTCGCCCATCACTTCCCGCGTGTTGATTTTGCGTTTAAAGTCGTCAAAACTTTCAAAGGCTCCCTTGACAAATGCTTTACCTGGCAAGGTGGGCAGCCCTGTTGTGCGTGTGTCGGTCTTTTTGGCGAGCCTTTTGTCAATCACCGCGCCAAATATGTCCGAAACCGCGTGCATCGGCGCAACGGTCACATTCCCTAAAATATTGCGCCCTATGGTTTTGGGGTTTAACAACATGGAAATACGCGCAAGTGCTTTTATGCTCTGCCCTTTTTGAGGCGGCAGCTTGTTTTGTATCCGCTGGGCGATTTCGCCTAATAACACGGCCTTGTCACGCCCCTGGGGCAGCGCGGCGGCTTGTGTAACACGGTTTTTTATGTACTCCATATCCGCTTCATTCAGCAAAAAGCGCTCTTGGTTTTTCTCCACCCACTCTTTGGTTTTGGTGTTTAAAAAATATTCCTGCGCTTTGGCCAGCTCGTTTTGCGCGTAATACATCATGCCCTCCGGGGTAAGCCTGCTTAAAACGCTCATCATTTGGGTTGCCTGCCCGGAGATTGTCCCCATTTTGCGCAATTTTTCCATTGCTACCAACATGTTTTTATAATCGCCGATGTTCTGGTATCGCTCTAACAAAATCACGCCCGTTGCAATGTCCTGCGGGGTATACCCTTTTTCTTTGGCAAGCCATGCATTCACGTAGCTTTGCCCGCCCTGGTTCAGCGCTTCATTGGCTTGCTGCATGGTATCGCGGTTGGTAATGGTTTCGTAGCTGGAAACCGCTTTATCATCCAGCGCCATGTTTTTTATGGTTTCATCAAATATGCCGGATTTTTGCACACTTTGCGCAAAGCGGGAGTCTCCATCCCCGCCGCGCACGCGGCTTTCGCCCAAATCGGGCGTGGTGTTGGCGGCATCCGGCGGCAGGTTGGCAATTTCCACAGGGTTTAACCCTTGGGCGTTTTTCAAGGGTTTTACAATATTGCTATTTTGCGTATTTGGTGGTATACTATTATTAAATAAACTTGTGCTTTCAATAGCCGCGCCGGGTAAGGGACCCGGGTCTGCCGCTGTTTGGGGGTGCAAGTTTATTTCGTTTATTACCTTATGCATTCGATAGTTGTTTCTATCATTCAATACTTGCACATCAAAAGTAACTACATAGTTTTGTCCGTTAATAGTAACAGGGCGTTCAAAATAATCATATCGTATAGTGCGATTTCCCGCCTTGTCCTTGCCATATTCCCCACTGCCCACATAATCCGCCTTGGCGATGATATCGTCAATATTATCAAATACCGCCAGTTTTTCGGGTGTTATCTCTTTTTCGGATAACACCTTTTTTACCGCGCTTTTGTTTAATGATACTTCATAGGGAACCCCCTCAAACGCAAGTCCATCCACCACAATGTTCCTTTGCCCGCCAGTGCGGTCAAATATGGCGCTGTATAATTTTTTTAATATAGAACGCGCATTTGACCCCGTATTTTGTGCCTGCATCTCGGCAAGTTCTATGTTGTCTCTCGCGCTTTGTAGGCTCTGGGGGCTAATTTCGCCGCGCGGGTAGTTCGCTTGGCGTGTGCTTTGGGGAATTTCTCCTGTATATGGGTGGTAAATTCTCGTTGCCCGCCCAACCTGTATAGGCTCGCCGGATGTATCCGGCGCGGCGGGGTTTTGGACAACGGATTGTGTTTGCTGCTGAAGCTGCTCTACCTGGCTTGCAAATTCCTCTGCCATCTGCGAGGATAATTCGGGGTTTAGCTTTTGGTTCGCCGCTTCATATCTGCGGTTTATTAAATCATAGGATAAATTCATCAACCCGCCGGTAATACCGCCCAAAATCCCTTCATACAGCGCGTCCGGGTCGGTTAGGGAGATTTCATTGCTTTCATCCAACGCAATATTGCGGAAAACAGGCTCCAACACGCTTTGCAAATATTCCTCAAACGCTTCGCTGCCGCTGAAAAGTTTGCTTGCTGTTTCCAAAACCTTTCCCAAAATAGGAACGTTGCTCACTTTGTCAAGCGCTTTCTGGGTTATACCCCATACCTTGTTCATACCCGGTATCTTGGTAATCACTTTTCCGGCCCCTGTTTGGCCTAATGCTTTTACACCGCCCAGCAGCTTGCCCAAAAGGGTTTCGCTCGCGCCTGTCAATACGCCGTATGCTAAAGCGCCTTCATGGGTTTTGCCCTCTTTGCGCGCCTGGTTATAGGCGTTGCCCGCGCTTGTTAAGCCCATCACGGCCGAGCCTGCCCAGGAACCCGGAATCGCCATCCCCATCAAGGCATTTACCCCCATGTTGGCAACCGAGGTGGTAATACCGTATACCGGCGAACGCTCCCCCATTTGCATAGTATACAATTGGTCGGCTACCTGTTGGGCGGAATCCTCCACAATGGGGGCGTCTTTTCCGCTTAAAATGTTCGCTGCTGTTGCCAAAGACTGCTTGGCCCCCTGCATAGCCATGTCCGCGCCGGTGTTGATGCCGGCTGCAATATCGTCGCCTATGTTGGCCGCTCCAAAAGCCAAATTCCCAAAGAATTTCAACACCGGGTTTTGCCCCACCGATTCATTATACGCCTGCTGTGAATCTTTCAAAAACTGCTTTGTGGCAATGGTATCCCGGGCTATGCGCTCGCCATAGGCTTTGTCCAGTTCGCTTTCCAAAGCGTTTAAATATTCGGCGGCCGTCACCTGGTCGCCCTTTTTTAAGTAATAGTCGTATATCTGACGCTGTTCGTCGGTCATATGGCGGTAGCGGTTTTCCATATCCCCGGTGGTGGTGCCCAAAGGCGTCATACGCAAAGCAGGGGGAATGTTCACACCCTCCCCCTTTAAAACCTCGGCGAAATCCAAACTTTGTAAGGCTGCATCTTCCAGTTGTTTTACTTTGCTCTGCCTTTTTTGTATTTGTTTCTGGTAGTCACTTTGCTGCGCATTTTGCCCAGCCGTATAGGAAGTTGTCGACGTTTGGGGTGCTTCAAACATATAGGTGACATATGGGCTTTTATAGGTTTTAGGCGTAGCAGAGGAGCGCTGCTGCGTCTTCGCAGCCGTGTTTTGGATGCTCGTTCGCATTTGGGGTGTATCGTAGGATTTTAACCTTTCCAAAAGGCTTTGCCCTTCTTGCCTTTCGCTTTGCAGCATACGGTTTGTAGAAGATGTACCGCTATTTGCTTTTAAAATATCCAAAAGCGATTGTGCCATGCTTTCACCGCCTTTTATCGGTATCCGGCGATTGCCCGGATATTGGCTAAAAGGCCTGACGGACTTAATGAACTATATGGAGCGGTAAATCCGTTTGAACTGTCCGTAAAGGTAAAGCCGCCACTGCTAGTACCGCTCTGCGCTTGTTCCAGCAAATCTTCGTATCCGTCTACCCCGTACTGACGAATGATGGACGCCGATTCACTTCGC
>CAJFVS010000064.1 GCA_904420505.1 Candidatus Alloruminococcus vanvlietii
ATCCGCAAAGGGCGCGATTCTTCCGGGCTTAAGCGCATTGACGAAATCATTGTGGAGGCGTATGACCGCCTGCAAAAGCTTTCTTCTTCCGACAAGGGCGATTTGGTGGGGCTTTCCACCGGGTATTCGGCGCTGGACAGGCTTATCACCGGCTTAAACAAAAGCGATTTGATTTTGCTGGCTGCCCGTCCGGCCATGGGCAAAACCAGCTTTGCTTTGAATATTGCGGCCAATGTGGCCAAAAAAACCGACAAAGCGGTGGCGGTGTTTTCCCTGGAAATGAGCGCCGAGCAGTTGGTGACGCGTTTGCTTTCGGGCGAAGCATGCGTTTCCAACACCGAACTGCGCACCGGCAACCTGAAAGGGGACGACTGGGTGAAACTGGCCCAGGCCGCGGATGTTTTGGCGCGTTCGAACATTTATATTGACGATTCCTCCGGTATGTCGGTGGGCGAAATGAAAGCCAAACTGCGCCGTTTGCCCAATTTGGGCCTGGTGGTGATTGACTATTTGCAGCTTATGAATTCCGGGCGGCGCATTGAAAACCGCGTGCAGGAAGTCAGCGAAATCACCCGCAGCTTAAAAAATATGGCAAAGGATTTAAACGTGCCGGTGATTACGCTTTCGCAGCTGTCGCGTTCGGTGGAATCCAGAAAGGAAAACCACCGGCCGATTCTGTCGGATTTGCGTGAGTCCGGCTCGATTGAACAGGACGCGGACATTGTTTTGTTTTTGTACCGCGATGCCTACTATAACCCCGAAACCGAAGAGCAAAACCTGGCCGAATGCATTGTGGCCAAAAACCGCCACGGCGAAACCGATACGGCCAAGCTTTTGTGGGACGGGGCGCATACAAGATTTTTGAATTTGGAGTTGTTCCGCGATGAACCATAAGGTGCTCCAAACCGTTTATAAGCAAAATCTTATCCAAAAAAACGACAAAGTAGTGGTAGGCGTTTCGGGCGGAGCCGACTCGATGGCACTGCTTTGTTTTTTATACCAAAACCGCGTTAAGCTGGGTATCGAGGTGGCGGCCTGCCACATCAACCACATGCTGCGCGCACAACAATCCGTACGGGATGAAAGCGTGGTAGAAGCTTACTGCAAAGCGCTTTGCATCCCTTTTTTTGTAACCCATGTGGACATTGCCTCCCTTGCAAAAGAGCGGAAAATATCGGTGGAAGAATGCGGCCGGCAGGAGCGTTACCGCTTTTTTGAAAAAACCGCTAGGCAATTTGGCGCCAATAAAATTGCCACCGCCCACACGTTAAACGACCGGGCGGAAACCACCCTTTTGAATCTTATCCGCGGCACGGGGGCAAAGGGGCTTATCTCCATACAGCCTATGCGGGGGAATATCATCCGTCCGCTTTTGTTTACCACCCGCCAAGAGGTGGAAAGCTATTGCGGGCGCTTTGGCATCCCCTTTGTAACCGACAGCAGCAATCTGCAGGAAAATTATACCCGCAACAAAATCCGCCATAACATTTTGCCGGTGATGCAGCAAATCAACCCCAATGTTTTGCAAAGCGTGCTGCGGCTGCAAAACACATTGCAAGAGGATGAAGAATATCTGCAGGCCTGCGCCCAAAACGCTTTGCTTTCGGCCAAGTGCCCGCAGGGATGGGACTGTGCACAGCTTGCCGGTTTGCCCCCCAGCATTTTAAAACGCGCGTTAAAAGCGCTTGTTTTGCAGTACAACGCCCCGTATGACCAAAAACGCCTGGATTTGCTGCAAAATATCGTTAGGCGCCAAAGCGGCGGCGTGCAGATTTGTAGGGACCTTTGGTTTTTGGTGCAAAACGGCTGTTTAACCGCACAGCAGGGCCCCAAAAAGCCAAGCGAACCATTTGCATTTGCTTTACAGCCGGGCGAATACCCTTTGCCGGACGGGCGAAACATAAAAATTGCGATTATTCACAGGGATTCGTACAAAAATTTTAAAAAAATTAATGAAAACAATTTCACAAATGTGATAGACTATGATAAAATATGGAAGAATGCGAAAATCCGTTCCAAGCTGGACGGCGACCGCATCCGCCTTGCAGGGCAGAATATCACCAAACCGGTGAAAAAATTGTTCCAGCAGGCGCATGTGCCGCTACAGGAGCGTTTGAAGAAAGTGGTGTTGGCCGATGAACAGGGGATTTTGTGGCTGGAAGGGTTTGGCCCTGCAAGCCGCTGTAGCATAAGCAAAGACACTGCCAACCTGCTTTTGATTGACATAACGGAGGGGAAGAAATGAAAGACGATATTGAAAGAGTTTTGGTGACCGAAAAGGAAATTGCCAAAGCGGTGGAAAAATTAGGCGCACAAATTAGCGAAGATTATAAAGACAAAAATCTGCTTTTGGTTAGCGTGTTAAAAGGGTCGGTTGTGTTTATGGCCGATTTGATGCGCGCCATCACCATCCGCTGCAAAATCGACTTTATGTCGGTTTCCAGCTACGGCGCGGGTGTAAATACGTCCGGGGCGGTTAAAATAATTAAAGATTTGGATATCCCGTTGGAAGATTACGATATTTTAATTGTAGAGGATATTCTGGACAGCGGCATTACGCTGAGCTATATCCGCGAGCTGCTTAGCCAGAGAAAACCCGCCAGCATCAAAATCGCCACGCTTTTGGATAAACCCGAACGCCGGCGCGTGGATATCAAAGCCGATTACAGCTGTTTTCATATCCCGGATGAATTTGTGGTTGGCTATGGGCTGGATTATGCGGAAGTTTACCGCAACCTGCCGTATATCGGCGTGGTAAAACGCGAGCTTTACGAGGGGTAACCCCCTTTTGGGACTTTGAAGAAATACGATTGAGGTGAATTATTTGTCAGGTAAAAAGAAGAGTCTTTGGATATATTTCGGGCTTTTGGTGGCGTTTATGCTGCTGGCGGTTGCGCTGTTTAACTCCACGCCGGTAGAAACGTACAAATATTCCGAAATTTTGCAAAAATTTGAAGACCAGCAGGTAAAAGAGTACAGCCTGGATTTTGGCAGCGGCGAGCTGGTTATGGATTTGCAGGACGGCAGCAGAATGTACTATAGGGTGCCCAATATCCTGTTGTTTTTAGAGGACATTCAGGAATCGGTTGACCAGTACGATGCAGCCCATCCCGACCAGACCATGGTACGCGACCATATCCCTGCGGCGGAAACGCCCTGGTGGGTAAGCATGCTGCCCTCGCTGTTGCTTATTGGCGCCATGGTGCTGTTTTGGGTATTTGCCATGCGCCAGTCGGGCGGTGGCGGCGGCAAGGTGATGAACTTTGGCAAAGCCAAGGTGCGCCCTTCCAACGAATTGCAGAAAGTCACCTTTGCCGATGTGGCCGGCGCTGACGAAGAAAAAGAAGAATTGCAGGAAATCGTGGAATTTTTGCGCAACCCGCGCAAGTTTAACGAAATCGGCGCCAGAATCCCCAAAGGCGTGCTGTTGGTGGGGCCTCCCGGCACCGGTAAAACCCTGCTTGCCAAAGCGGTTGCTGGGGAAGCAGGCGTGCCGTTTTTCTCCATCTCCGGTTCGGACTTTGTGGAAATGTTCGTCGGTGTGGGCGCTTCCCGCGTGCGCGATTTGTTCGACCAAGCCAAAAAGAATGCGCCGGCGATTATCTTTATCGATGAAATCGACGCTGTGGGCCGCCAGAGAGGCACCGGTTTGGGCGGCGGCCACGACGAAAGAGAGCAAACCTTAAACCAGATGCTGGTGGAAATGGACGGCTTTGCTTCCAACCAGGGCGTTATTGTAATGGCGGCCACCAACCGCAGCGATATTCTAGACCCTGCGCTGGTGCGTCCCGGCCGTTTTGACAGGCAGATTGTCGTAGGCTACCCGGATGTCAAAGGCAGGGAAGAAATTTTAAAAGTGCACACCCGCAACAAGCCTTTGGGCCCGGATATCGACCTTTCGGTGATTGCAAAATCCACCGCCGGCTTTACGGGGGCGGATTTGGAAAACCTGGTAAACGAAGCCGCTTTGCTGGCTGCGCGCCGCGGACTGAAAGCCATTACGATGCAGACCATTGAAGAAGCGACCATCAAAGTGGTGGCGGGGCCGGAGAAAAAATCCCACCAGATGACCGAAAAAGACAAAGCCCTTACCGCTTACCACGAGGCAGGGCATGCTTTGTGCACCTATTATGTGGGCAGCGACCCTGTGCACCAAATTTCCATCATCCCGCGCGGCATGGCCGGCGGCTACACCATGAGCCTGCCCGAACACGACCGCATGTATAAACGCAAAAAAGAGATGGAAAATGAAATTGTGATATTGCTTGGCGGGCGCGTAGCTGAAAAAGTGGTGTTTGACGATATCTCCACCGGCGCTTCCAACGATATTGAACGCGCCACCCAACTGGCCCGCTCGATGATTACCAAGTATGGCTTTAGCGAAAAGCTGGGGCCGGTCACCTACGGGCATGACCAAAGCGAAGTGTTCTTAGGGCGCGATTTGGGCCAGAGCCGCAATTACTCGGAAAATGTGGCGGCGGAAATCGATGCGGAAATGCGCGATATTATCGACACCGGCTACGAGCAGGCCAAAGAGCTTTTGCAAACCCACCGTGACCAGCTCAATAAAGTGGCCGAGTATTTAAAAATCCACGAAAAAGTGGACGGTGATGTGTTCAAGCGCCTTATGGAAGACCCGAACTTCCCGCCGGCGGAAGAACCAGCCGATGTGCAGCCGGCTGTGCAAACTGACCCCGATACGCCAGACGCACCAATGCCTGACAATGCATAACCTTTTGAAAATACGCAGAAAGGGACAGGGAATCTTGTCCCTTTTTTGTGCGTTTTGGCAGGGTATGGCGAGCCACTTGACAAAATTTATAAAGTACCGTTTAATGGATAATAACGAGAACAACAAGATGTAGTATACCAGCATGGGAGGACACACAATGCCCAGAAAAACAAACGAATATACCAACGAGAGCATTTCTGCCCTCAAAGGCGCCGACAGGGTGCGCCGCCGCCCGGGCGTTATTTTTGGCTCGGATGGGCTGGAGGGCTGTGAGCACTCGATTTTTGAAATTATGTCCAACTCCATCGATGAAGCCAGGGAAGGGTTTGGGCAAAAAATTATTGTTTCGCGCTATTTGGACCATTCGGTCGAGGTGGAGGATTTTGGCCGCGGCATCCCGGTGGATTACAACAGCGCCGAGCAGCGCTACAACTGGGAACTGGTGTTCTGCGAGCTGTACGCAGGGGGCAAGTTTAACACAAATTCCGCCGAAAACTATGAATATTCTTTGGGGTTAAACGGCTTAGGGCTTTGCGCTACGCAGTATTCCTCTGAATACATGGATGTGGAAATTTTTAGGGACCATTTCCGCTACGAGCTGCATTTTCAAAAAGGCGAGATGGTGAAAAACGGTTTTATAAAAGAGCCCACCACCCGTAAGCAAACCGGAACCAAAATCAAATGGAAACCGGATTTGGAAGTGTTTACCGACATCAACGTGCCGCTGGAATACTACCAGGAGGTGCTAAAGCGCCAGGCGGTGGTAAACGGCGGGCTTGTGTTTGTTTTGCGCAACCAG
This sequence comes from Candidatus Alloruminococcus vanvlietii, assembly GCA_904420505.1. GTDB lineage: Bacteria > Bacillota > Clostridia > Oscillospirales > Ruminococcaceae > Alloruminococcus > Alloruminococcus vanvlietii. The sequence continues at coordinate 5,532 of CAJFVS010000064.1, forward strand.
ACCGAAAGCGGCTGGGAGGAATTCCAGTATGTGTATGAGCATTCCATCACCGACTATGTAAAAGAATTGGCGGGTGAAAACGCGCTGACCCCGGTGCAGACCTGGAGCAGTGAACGCGTGGGGCGCGACCGCGAGGACAAGCCGGAGTACAAGGTGAAAATGAATGTGGCGCTGTGCTTTTCCAACCGCACCAAGGTGATTGAATATTACCACAATTCCAGCTTTTTGGAACACGGCGGCGCACCGGAGCGCGCGGTGAAAAACGCCTTTGTCACCCAGATCGACAATTATTTAAAGCAGGAAAACAAATATTTGAAAAACGAAGGCAAAGTCACCTTCCAGGATGTAGAAGACTGCCTGGTGCTGGTGTCGTCGTCGTTTTCCACCCAAACTTCGTATGAAAACCAAACCAAAAAGTCCATCACCAACAAATTTATTTTTGAGGCGATGAACGAATTTTTAAAGCACCAGCTGGAAATCTATTTTATAGAAAACCCGGACGACGCGGCCAGAATCGGCGAGCAGGTGCTTATTAACAAGCGCAGCCGCGAAAACGCCGAGAAAACCCGCCTGAATTTAAAGAAAAAACTGGCCGGCAGCGTGGATATGACCAACCGCATCCAAAAGTTTGTGGATTGCCGCAGCCGCGATGTAAACGAGCGGGAAATCTACATTGTAGAGGGCGATTCGGCCCTGGGGGCGTGCAAACTGGGGCGCGACGCGCAGTTTCAGGCCATTATCCCGGTGCGCGGTAAAATTTTAAACTGCCTGAAGGCCGAGTACGACAAAATTTTCAAAAACGAAATCATCACCGATATCATCAAGATTTTGGGCTGCGGGGTGGAAGTGACCACCAAAGCCAACAAAGAGCTTTCCTCCTTTGATTTGGAGGGCTTAAGGTGGAACAAGGTGGTTATCTGCACCGATGCGGATGTGGACGGCTTTCAAATCCGCACGCTGATTTTAACCATGCTGTACCGCTTAACCCCCACCTTAATTGAAAAAGGGTATGTATACATTGCCGAAAGCCCTTTGTTTGAAATCAACACCAAGGACCAGACCTATTTTGCTTACACCGAAAAAGAAAAAGCGGATATTTTGGAAAAAATACAGGGGCAGAAGTTTACCGTCAACCGTTCCAAAGGCTTGGGCGAAAACGAGCCGGACATGATGTGGCTGACCACCATGAACCCCGAAACCCGCCGGCTTATCCGCGTAACCCCGCAGGATGCGCAGAAAACCAGCGAGATGTTTGACATCCTGCTGGGGGACAACCTGCAAGGCAGAAAAGAGTTTATTACCGAAAACGGGCATATGTATATCGACATGGCTGACGTTTCGTAAGGAAGGAAAACAACATGGCGCCAAGAAAACCCAAAAAACAAGATACCAAGCCCAAGGTGACAGCCAAAGCCTATATTGAAAACGGCGGCATTATCATCGATAAGCCCATCACCTCCACCTTGGAAGAAAACTATATGCCCTATGCCATGAGCGTGATTATCTCGCGTGCTATCCCGGAGATTGACGGGTTTAAGCCCTCGCACCGCAAGCTGTTGTACACCATGTACAAGATGGGCCTTTTAACCGGGGCAAAAATCAAGTCCGCCAACGTGGTGGGGCAGACCATGAAGTTAAACCCCCACGGCGACATGGCCATTTACGAAACCATGGTGCGTTTAACGCGCGGCAACGAGGCGCTTTTGCATCCCTATGTGGATTCCAAAGGCAATTTCGGCAAATCCTATTCGCGCGATATGGCGTTTGCGGCTTCTCGGTATACGGAAGTAAAATTAGACCCCATTGCGGCCGAATTGTTCCGCGACATTGACAAAGATACCGTGGATTTTGTAGACAACTACGACAACTCCATGAAAGAGCCAACCCTTTTGCCGGTTACCTTCCCCAGCATTTTGGTAAACGCCAACATGGGCATTGCGGTGGGCATGGCCAGCAATATCTGCTCGTTTAACCTAAAAGAGGTATGCGAAACCACCATTGCCTTAATGAAGGACGAAAACCACGATGTGATGACCACCCTGCAGGCGCCCGATTTTGTCACCGGCGGGCAGATTGTGTATGACGACGCACAAATGCGCGCCATTTACGAAACCGGCCGCGGTTCGTTTAAGGTGCGGGCCAAATACAAGTACGACAGCCAGAACAACTGTGTCGAGATTCTGCAAATCCCGCCCACAACCGCCATTGAAGTGATTATCGACAAAATTGTGGATTTGGTTAAACAGGGCAAGGTGCGCGAAATTTCCGACATTCGCGACGAAACCGACCTTTCGGGCTTAAAAATCACCATGGATTTAAAGCGCGGGGCCGACCCGGACAAATTGATGCTCAAGCTTTACAAAATGACCCCCTTGGAGGACAGCTTTTCCTGCAATTTTAACGTGCTTATCGGCAATATGCCGCGCGTGATGGGGGTGAAAGAGCTTATCACCGAGTGGATTTATTTCCGCATTGGCTGTGTAAAGCGCCGGGTGTATTACGATTTGGCCAAGAAAAAAGAAAAGCTGCATTTGTTAAAAGGTTTGGCCAAAATTTTGCTGGACATCGACAAAGCCATTCAAATCATCCGCAGCACCGAAGAGGACAGCGAGGTGGTGCCCAATTTGATGATTGGCTTTGGCATCGACCAGGTGCAGGCCGATTACGTGGCGGAAATCAAATTGCGCCATTTAAACCGCGAGTACATTTTAAACCGCACCAATGAAATCGAGACGCTGAAAAACGAAATCGATGAGATGGAAGAGGTTTTGCAAAGCCCGCGCAGGGTAAAGCAAATCATCACCGAAGAGTTAAAAGCGGTGATAAACAAATATGCAAAGCCCCGCAAAACGGAAATCATATACCCCAGCGGGGAGGAAACCATCGAGATAGAAGAAGTGCCGGATTACCCGGTGGTGCTGTTCTTAACGCGCGACAGCTACTTTAAAAAAATCACACCGCAGTCGCTTCGGATGAGCGGGGCGCAAAAATTAAAGGAAAACGATGAAATCGTGCAGGAGATAGAAGCCACCAACCGCGCAAACCTGTTGTTCTTTACCGACAAAGCGCAGGTTTACAAAGCCCGTGCCAGCGACTTTGAAGACCTGAAGGCCAGCGTGCTGGGCGATTATATCCCCGCCAAATTGCAGATGGACGAAGGCGAAAGCGTGCGCTATTTGGCGGTAACCGACGATTATAAGGGTTTTATGCTGTTTGTGTTTGAAAACGGGAAAATCGCCAAGGTGAATATGAGCGCATACAGCACCAAAACCAACCGCAAAAAGCTGTTAAACGCCTATTGCAGCAAAGCGCCCTTGTGCGCCATGCGGTATGTGCTGGAGGATGAAGAAATCGTGCTGACGTCGTCTTCCGGGCGGATGTTGTTTGTAAACACCGCCATGATTGCCCCCAAAGCCACCAAGGATACCCAAGGCGTACAGGTAATGACTTTGCGCAGCAGCCACCGGGTCATCAACCTGCAAAGCCCCCAGCAGGCCGCGGTGTTAGACCCGCACCGTTTCCGCTGCAAGGCCATACCGGCGGCAGGGGCGATCCCGCGCGAACAGGATGTGGCCGAACAGCTGCAATTTACAATCAAAATATAAAGCCGAACCCGATGCCAAAAGGGTGTGGCCTGCCTTTGGGCAAAATGCGCTTTGGATACTACGGATGCCATATAAAGGCTCTTAGGGAGGAATACGCCATGACGCAGCAAGCAAAAATGAAAAAGCTTCTTTGGTGTGCGGCTATTTTGTATGCCGCAGTTATGCTTTGGCTATTATTTGGCCGCGGACAATTTGACATAGGAAAAACCTATTGGGAACAGGTGAAGATGAGGATCAATCTTGTTCCGGCCAATACCATTTGGCAGTATCTGTATTTGCTAATAAAGCAAACCAACCCGTATCTGGTGCCTTATGCTTTTATCAATCTGTTTGGGAATATAGCCGCTTTTGTGCCGTTTGGTTTTTTGCTGCCCTGCTTATGCAAAAAGGCAAAAACATTTGGAAAATTTCTGCTTTACATGGTTTGCCTGGTTGCGGCTATTGAGATCATACAGCTTTTTACTTTGCGGGGAATCTGCGATATAGACGATTTTCTCTTAAATGTGCTGGGTGCCATCATAGGGTTTGCACTGCTGCAGTTTATTCAGAAAAAAATGCATTTGCGGCCAGATGTCCCCAATAAATAAAAAAAGAAGAGCGGATGCCCGCCCTTCTTGGGTGTCTTTACAGCACATGCAAACGCTTTTCGATGTATTGGAAAGACATTAGTAGTATAGGCATGCTAACCAAAAATATGTTCGCCAATTTTTGGAATTTATTTTGTGCAGGTTGCAAAAAGCATTGCAAATTGCAAATAAGTATGGTATGATAAGTAGCGTTATAGCAAAAAGTGAAAAGTTTTCGGAGGTGCCAATTCGTGGGTGTTATAGAGATTATAGGCGGTGTGCTGCTTATTTTGGTCAGCCTTTGCATTATTGTATCGGTTGCCATGCAGGAAAGCAGCAAAAACGGCATGAGTGCTTTGGGCGGTACCAGCAGTACCGATTCGTATTTTGGCAATAACAAAAGCCGCACATTCAACGCCATGTTGGTAAGGTTTACAAGAATTCTTGCGATTGTGTTTTTTGTCATCATTGTTGCGTTAAACATTATCAATGTTTTTGTAAAATAACAAACTAGCGCCTTGCTTTGAGCAGGGCGTTCTTTTTTAGGAATTGGAATAAGAAAAGGAATGAAATATGGATACAAGAAGAAAACCGCAGAGAATACCAAAATTTTCTACAAAAAAAGTGGATTATCAAGAGAAAATCCTCAAAACGCTCAAAGAGGCCGGGCGGCCGATGAGCTACAAAGAGCTTGGGATGAAAGTGCGCTTTAACCCCAAGGAAATGGAAGCGTTTAAAAGCGCTTTGCGCCAGCTTAGGCGCGACAACAAAATCGAGTATAAAAACGACTTTTTCCGCCTGCGCCGCATCAAGGGTACGCCTGCGCTTATCACCCGTGTGAATGAAACCTTTGGATTTGCCAAATTGCTGGATGAAACCGAAAGCGAAGTGTTTATCCCGGGTTCTGCTTTGCGCGGGGCAATGCCCAAGGACGAAGTGATGCTAAAAGTTACCCCCGGCGACCGCGATTTGCCGGTGGGGGAAGTGTTGGAGATTACAAAGCCGTATGATGGGCTTATTTCCGGGGAAGTGCAGCTTGACGAACAGGGCCATATGGTGCTAAACCCCGATGGCTTTACACGGTTTGCCATCACGTTGGAGCGGGAAATGCCCGAAAACTGCCAGGTGGGCTGCAAAGTGCTTGCCCAAATTACCAAGCGCGGCACCCGCCATTTTGAGCACAGGGCAAAAGTAACCCAGGTGCTGGGGGATGCCAAAAAAGCGTATATGTCCGCCCTGGCGATGATTGCCACCACCGGCGTACATACCGATTTTACCCCCGAAGTGGAGCAGATGGCCGAAAAACTAAACCGCAAAGGGCTGGACCCCAAAGAGGTTGCCAAACGCGTGGATTTGCGCGATGAAATCATTTTTACCATTGACTCGGCCGACACCAAGGACATTGACGACGCCGTATCGCTGAAAAAGACCCCCAAAGGCTGGATTTTGGGGGTGCACATTGCCGATGTAAGCCATTATGTAACCGAAAACAGCCCCATCGACCAGGAAGCGCTGTTCCGCGGCACTTCGATTTATTATGCGGATATGGTTATCCCCATGCTGCCCAAAGCGCTTTCCAACGGCATTTGCTCGTTAAACCCGCAGGAAGACCGCTTGGCGTTTTCCTGCATTGCCAGCTTGGATACTTCCGGCAAGCTGGTGGATTACCATTTTCAAAAATCGGTTATCCGTTCCAGGGTAAAGGGCGTGTATAAAGAAATCAACGCTTTGTTAAAAGGCGAAGCGGACGATGAAATTATGCGCAAATACAAAGGGCTGGAGGATACCTTGTTTAAAATGAGCGAGCTGGCGGCCGTTTTGCAAAACAACCGGTTTGCCCGCGGCTCGATGGACATTGACACCAAGGAGTGCAAAATCATCACCAACACCCGCCACGAGGTGCTGGACATTGTCCCGCGTGAGCGCGGCTGGAGCGAGCATATGATTGAGGAATTTATGCTGGTGGCAAACGAAGCCGCAGCGGCGCTTGGGCGCAAGCTGGAGTTGCCGTTTGTCTACCGTGTGCACGAAGACCCCAGCCCCGACCGCATTAGCGAATTAAAGGTTCTGGCCGAAAAACTGGGCATCCAGGGCACTTCGGTGCTCATTCCCAAAGTGCGCCCCTTTGAGCTTTCCAGGCTGCTCAACCAATCCAAGGGCCAGCCGTATGAAAAACTGTTCAACACCCAGCTTTTGCGCAGCATGGCCAAGGCCAAATACGCCCCCACGCCCATTGGCCATTACGGGCTGGTATTAAACGATTACGCCCATTTTACCTCTCCTATCCGCCGCTATCCCGACCTTGCCATCCACCGCATTTTGTCGGCGTATTTGGCAGGGATGAGCCAAAAGGAGATTGCAAAACGGTATGAGGAATTTGTAAAAAAAGCCTCTGCTTCCTCCACCGAGTGCGAAATCCAGGCCATGCGCATTGAGCGCGACTGCGAATCGTGCTATATGGCCGAATATATGCTCAAACACATTGGCGACCAGTACGATGGCATCATTTCCGCGGTAACGCCCAACGGCATGTTTGTGGAAATTCCCAACGGGGTAGAAGGGTTTATCCATGTGAGCACATTAAAAGGCGAGTACGACTACGATGAAAAAATCGCGTTGATTGAAAAAGCCAGCAAACGCTCTTTCCGCGTGGGCGACCCCATTCATATCGAAGTGGTCAGCGCCAATGTCTCCGCCGGCAGGATTGATTTTAAACTGAGCGAATAAAACCCATTTTCCCCATAACAGCCCGCTTCTGCTGGAAGCCGGGCTTTTTTACTGTGGATAGCGGCAAACAGAAAGCTTTACAAAATATTTTGCAAAAATAAAGGCGCGCTGTGGTATAATTGTGGTAAATTGGAAACCGTAATGAAAAAGGCAACAAAATGGAGGGTAAACATGAAAAAAATACAGGTTTTGGCCATATGGGTGTTAAGCTTTTTGCTGCTGTGCACCGCATGCTCATCCAAAACGCAAACCCAAAATAGCGCTTCATCCGTAGAGCCGCCCTATATAAGCGGTTCCATTGCATTTGGCGAAAACGCCTATTATGCGGTAGCGTATCTGGGTTATAACGAAATGCCGGATTTGGCCTATTATACCCAAACCTATGTGGGAAAAGAAAACCTGCCCATTCATTATGTATCGCAGGGGGATTATTATTTGGTGATTCCGCGTTACCGGGATATGGCCTTTCAGCTTTACAAAAACGATATAGAAACCAACGCTTCCACATTGATTTATGAATCCGCCCAAAGTGAACCCTTTGTTGTGCAGTGCAATATTAGCGATATTTTTTCGGATGTTACCATATCGTACACGTATCAATCCCAAACGTATACGTTTTCGCCCTTTATTTCCCTAAAAGACGGCAGCGTGCAGGTGGGTGAAAACGGCGTGAATATCACCAGGCAGTAGCGTTTATAGGCGCAAAACGCAAAAGCGCAGCTGCTCAAAATGCTTCATATGCTCTGGCGGCTGTGTGGATGCACAACCAAAGCGCGCATAAAACAAGCGATGAAAAAAGCCGGCTTTATGGCCGGCTTTTGTTTTGCACAGTTTTTGGATGTAAAAATGGGTTTTGGCAGGCAAAATGTTCATGGGTACATTGGGCGGCAAATACGCAGCGCTGTGTGGGGCCGTTTATATCGTATACAATTTCCACCGGCACATTTTTGTTTTTGTAGGGGCAAAAGCGTTCAATATAATAGCTGTAAACTTGCATGATGAGTACTTCCTTTCGGGGCTAAGGTTATTTTTAGTATATGCGCTTTATAGGCCGAACAAACGCGATTTTGGCCGGTTGCATAATCTTTGGAATATTTGCCAAATATTTACGCATAGAATATACCAGTGAGGTGAAGAGCATGGAAATGGCAGCCAAGCTTATGGCAAGAATACGCCCCAAGGCAGAAAACCCCCAGGATTCGCTTAACCAGGAAATTCTGCAGCAGGTACAACAGGTGCGCGAGCAGATGGAGTGCCTGGAAGCGCGGTTTAATTTGGCAAGCGATGATGCGTTGATTGAATCGGTTATTTATGAAATGAACGCTTTGCATGTCAAATACGACTATTTGCTAAAAAGAGCCAAGGCTATGAAAGTAAAAGTAGGAGCATAAGAAAAAAAGGAGCCGACGAATATGGGAGTGGAATGGATTTTTTTAATACCGGCCGTGATTTGCACCGCCATACAAACCCTTGTTTGTTTAAAAAGCAAGCGCCCCTTGCTAACTGCCGTTAAAATATTGTTGATGGGCGCTGCAACGCTGGTGTGTTTGTGCTTTGCCCTGCGTTTAATAGGGGTGTACGCGCCGGTAAACCTGTATTCGCTTATTACTTCGGCCGTGTTGGGCATACCGGGAATTGTGCTTATGTTGCTGCTGAATGTATTTTTGTAAACCCCAACGCCCTGTGGGAGTATTTCCCCAGGGCGTTTGCTTCGCTTTATAAAATTGCCCCGGCTGCGCGATAGGGCGGCTGGGGTTTTGTTTTGTTTGGGCATATTGCAACATGCAAGCAAAAGGGCCGGTTTTGCAGCGGGCGGCTGCCGTTTCCTTTTGGGATACATGGGCCAAAGCCGCTTTGCCGCAAGCGGGTAAAGTTTTTTTTGACGGGTGGTGTATTAACAGCCCAAGCCAACCCCAAAACATGCGCAGGGCTTTGCTTTTGCTTTTGGATGTGCTATAATGCAACCAAGCAAGGCGGCTGTTACGGTGCAATAACGGCCGCTTGGGCATTGAAGCAAAGAAAAAACACCGCTTGCCGCCTGGCGGGCGGTGATTCTTTACGCGGCCGCATGCATTTTATGGAAAAGGGGAAACCGTATGTATACAGCAAAATGGTTTGACAAAGCCCACGCGCAGGACGCATTTGCCCTGCGGCTGGAAGTGTTTGTACAAGAGCAGCACTTCCAAAACGAATTTGACCAAATCGACGATGATGCCGACCATGTGGTGCTATACGAGGGGCAAACGCCTATTGCGGTGGGGCGCTGCTATGTGCAGCAAGGCAACGTTTGGCGCATCGGGCGTTTGGCGGTAAAAAAAGCATGGCGCAAAAAGGGCGTGGGCAGCTTCCTCATGCGGGAGATAGAAACGCACTGCATGCAGCGTGGCGCAGCTTTTCTGGTGCTGGACGCCCAGGTGCAGGCAGAACCTTTTTATACTTCACTGGGGTATGTACGGCAAGGGGAAGAACACATGGACGAACACTGCCCGCATATCTTTATGCAAAAAAGCTTATAGCCAAAGGGGGAAAATACCATGCTTGCATTTGGAATTTGGGCCGCGGTTGGCTGCGTATTTTTGGGCGTTGGCGTCTTTGCGTTTTTTGCCAAAAAACCAATGGGCTTTTGGGCCAACCAGCGCACATTTGCGGTAAACGATGTAGCAAAATACAACCGCGCTGTGGGCAAATGCTGGTGCGTGTATGCGCTGGCGTTTATTCTTTTGGGGCTGCCGCTGCTTGCAGGGCAAAACAGCCCTTTGGTTATGATAAGCATACTGGGGGTTGTGCTGGCAAGCATATCCCTTATGGTAGTGTACCTGCTGGTGATTACCCCCAAATACCAGAAAAAAGATTCCTGACAAAAGCGGTGGTTACAGGCAGGGCAATGCGCAAAACCAATTGCAGGCCAAAAGCGGGCGCCGCTTTAAAACGGCAAAAGTGCAAACCGGCTTGTTAAAACAGCGGCTTTCGCGCCGGGGCAGCCAGACTTTGGAGGAATGTCCGGCTGCGGCGTTTGAAAAGGTCGCGTTTTGCCGTTTGGGGAACCTTCTCGTTTTTTGCTGCAGGGAAAGCATGTTTTCTTGCAGTGCTATAAACATAAAAAAAACCCGGCCAACCAAAAGCAAGCCGGGATTTTTATTTTAAAAAGGCGACCAAGCGTATAAGCCGGGTTCTGTTGTAAACGACAATCTATCTGGTATACGCGTCGCCGCGTATTTCTAGCCACCTTCTCGAAAACGCGCCGGGCCAGCGTATTCGTTTTCCCACGGTGTTGCTTCGGATAGGGTTTGCATAGCCGTATGGTCTCCCACACGCTGGTGAGCTCTTACCTCGCCTTTCCACCCTTACCGCCTTGCGGCGGCGGTATCTCTCTGTTGCACTTTCCCTAGAGTCGCCTCCGGCTGCCGTTAGCAGCTATCCTGCCCTGCGAAGCCCGGACTTTCCTCACAAACTTGCGTTTGCGCTGCCGTTATGCTTACTCGCCACAACCAGTATAGCATCAAATTTGCATTACAGCAAGCAAAAACACAAAATAGCTGTGTATATTTGCAATTTTTTGTGCACAACTTGCGATATTTTATAAAAATTAGATTAGAAAAATCTAAAATATTATAAAAAATCGTAAAACATGAAATATACAAAATAAAAGTTGCAAAAATTTCTTGTCATTGCAGCAAAAATTTTATATAATAGGTAACAGAATAAAACTTTAGAACAGTAAATTCCAAAAATCGCTTGTGAAAGGGTATGATAACAATGAGTTTTAAAAGTGCATATCTGCAACGCGTTTATGAAGACGTGGTAAAAAGAAACCCTGCGGAACCGGAGTTCCACCAGGCAGTCAAAGAGGTTCTGGAATCCTTTGAGCCGGTTGTGGCCAAATATCCCGAATACGAAACCAACGGCATTATCGACCGCATTGTGGAACCGGAAAGATTTGTACAGTTCCGCGTAGCGTGGGTGGATGACGCTGGCAAAATCCAGGTAAACCGCGGTTTCCGCGTACAGTTTAATTCCGCCATCGGCCCGTACAAGGGCGGTTTGCGCCTGCATCCTTCGGTGTGCTCTTCGGTTATCAAATTCTTAGGGTTTGAACAATGCTTTAAAAACAGCTTAACCGGCCTGCCCATGGGCGGCGGCAAAGGCGGTTCGGACTTTGACCCCAAAGGCAAGAGCGATGGGGAAATCATGCGTTTCTGCCAGGCTTTCATGACCGAGCTGTACCGCCACATCGGCCCTGACACCGACGTTCCCGCCGGCGATATCGGCGTAGGCGCACGTGAAATCGGCTATATGTTTGGCCAGTACAAGCGCATCCGCAACGAATATGTGGGCGTGCTCACCGGCAAAGGCCTTACTTTCGGCGGCTCGCTGGTAAGAACCCAAGCCACCGGCTACGGCTTGTGCTATTTTGCAGATGAAATGCTCAAATGCATGAAGAACGACAGCTTTAAAGGCAAAACCGTTGTGATTTCCGGTTCGGGCAACGTGGCCATTTACGCTTGCCAAAAAGCCACCGAGCTGGGCGCAAAAGTAGTCACCATGTCTGACTCCAACGGCTATGTATACGACCCCAACGGCATCAATTTGGATGTTGTAAAACAAATCAAAGAGGTAGAGAGAGGCCGCATTAAAGAATACGCACAGCGCGTAAGCGGGGCCGAGTATTTTGATGGCTGCGGCGGCGTGTGGAGCGTAAAATGCGACATCGCACTGCCCTGCGCTACCCAGAACGAGCTCAACGGCGAGCAGGCACAAACCCTTATCAATAACGGCGTAATGGCGGTGGCCGAAGGCGCGAACATGCCCTCTACCCCTGAAGCCATCGAGCTGTTCCAGAAAAACAACGTGCTGTTTGCACCGGCAAAAGCTTCCAATGCGGGCGGCGTTGCCACCTCCGGTTTGGAAATGTGCCAAAACTCCATGCGTTATTCCTGGACTTTCGAGGAAGTGGATGCAAAACTCAAAGACATTATGGTCAACATCTTCCACAATGCTTACAACGCTTCCAAAGAGTTTGGCGATGAAGGCAACCTGGTTATGGGCGCCAACATTGCAGGCTTTATGAAGATTGCAGAAGCTATGAAAGCCCAAGGCGTATTTTAACAGCAGCTTGATAGATGCAAACAATCTCCGGTGGATATTCCATCGGAGATTTCTGCATATAACGCCAAAAGGCGGTTTTTTGCACATTTGCTGTATTTTGGCAGCAGGGAATATTGAATTGTAGACACAACGCTGGTATAATCAAGTTATGAAACGTTAGAGAGGAGATACACTCATGAATATTCGAGTGGAATTGACCAAAACACCCAAACCAAAGCCGCAGGATGAAAGCAAACTGGGCTTTGGCGACATCTTCACAGACCACATGTTCATTATGAACTACACCGAAGGCAAAGGCTGGTATGACGCAAGAATCGTGCCGTATGCTCCTCTTTCCTTGGACCCCGCCGCCATGATTTTGCACTATGGCCAAGAGGTTTTTGAAGGGATGAAGGCTTACCGCACCAAAGAAGGGCACATCCAGCTGTTCCGCCCCGAGCAGAACTTTAAACGGCTCAACGTCTCCAACGAGCGTTTGTGCATTCCCGCTATTGATGAAAATGTGGCGCTGGAAGGCTTAAAAGAGCTTATCAAAGTGGACCAAGACTGGGTTCCGCACCAGGTGGGCACCTCGCTGTATATCCGTCCCTTTATCATTGCAACCGACCCGCATCTGGGCGTGCGTGCGTCGCATGAATATTTGTTTATTATTATTTGCTCGCCGGTGGGGGCGTACTATAAAGAAGGGCTCAACCCGGTAAAAATTTACGTGGAAACCAACTATGTGCGCGCGGTAAAAGGCGGCACCGGTTTTGCCAAAACCGGCGGCAACTATGCCAATGGCTTAAAAGCGCAGGATGAGGCCAAAAAACAGCAATACAGCCAGGTTTTGTGGCTGGATGGTATTGAGCGCAAATACGTAGAAGAAGTGGGCGCCATGAACATCTTCTTCAAAATTGACGGCAAAATCATCACCCCCAGCCTGCTGGGCAGCATTTTGCCGGGCATTACCCGTATGTCGTCTATCGAGCTGCTCAAATCCTGGGGCTATGAAGTAGAAGAAAGACGCATCCCCATCCAGGAAGTTGCAGACGCTTACAAAGCCGGCAAGCTGGAAGAAGTTTTCGGCACCGGTACGGCTGCGGTAATTTCGCCGGTAGGCCATTTAAAATGGGGCGATTTGGTTATGGATATCAACAACAACGAAATCGGGCCTGTCTCGCAAAGATTGTACGACGAGATGACCGGTATCCAATGGGGCATCTTGCCCGATACCCACAACTGGATTGTCCGGGTGCTGTAAGGCATTTACAAAAATTTGTGGCTGCAAAGTGTACCGCTTTGCGGCCCTTTTTTATGGGGGAGAACATGCGCCAGATTTCTTATCCAATCACCGAAGAAGACAACGGCCGCCAGGTGCGCATTTTTTTAAAATTCGGGCAGGGGTACTCCAGCCGGATGATTACCAAGCTGCGCAAAATTCCAAACGCCATTTTGTTAAACGGCGTGCCGGTATTCACCACCGCGCTGCTGCATACGGGCGATGTTTTAACCATCACCCTGCCGCAGGAAGAAAACCTGGCAACGCCGCTTGCCGCCCCGTTGGCCCCACTGTATGAAGATGAAGACCTTTTGGTATTTAACAAGCCCAGCGATATGCCGGTGCACCAGGCAAAGCGCCACCAGGAGGACACTTTGGCCAACGTGTTCGCCCATTATATGCAAGGGCAGGGAAGCTCTGCGCGCTTTCGCCCGGTAAACCGGCTGGACAGGTGCACATCGGGCTTGGTGGTGGTGGCAAAAAACCAGTTTTGCGCCGGGAAATTAAACGGCCATGTGCAAAAAGAATACCTGGCGCTGGCAGGCGGATGCATAGAAAACGACGAGGGGAAAATCCAAGCGCCCATCAAACGGGTGGAAGGCACGCATATCCTGCGCTGTGTCGCCCCCGGCGGGCAATATGCCCTAACTGAATATAAATGCATATTTAAGAATAAATATGCAAGTTTGCTGCGCGTTTGGCTGCCCACCGGCAGAACCCATCAAATCCGGGTGCATATGCAGTATATCGGCCACCCCCTCATAGGCGACGAACTGTACGGCGGAGATACCAGCTATTTAAACCGCCAGGCTTTGCACTGCCAAACGGTCTGTTTTATCCATCCGGTAAGCCAAAAACCCGTTACGGTTACCTCTGCTTTGCCACAAGATATACAAACCGCTATGCAAAGATACGGCTTTCCTTGTTTGAATGTATAAAAATAAATTTTTTGTGGATATGTATTGATTTTCCTGAATAAATATGTATAATGGAAATTGTTCTTTAGTGAAAAGCGTTTGAAAAGTGGAGGAGTAAGACATGAAAAAAATTGCATTGCTGCTGGCAGTTGTTCTGGTCGCCATGATGGCAGTCACCGGCTGCAGCTCGAAAAAAACATTGAAGATGGCTACCGAAGCCGGTTTCGCCCCTTATGAGTATTATGAAGACGGCAAAATTGTGGGCGTGGACGTGGACATCGCAAACGAAATTGCAAAAGAACTGGGTATGGAACTGGAAGTAATCGATATGGAGTTTAACTCCATTACCACCTCGGTAAATACCGGCAAGGCCGATTTCGGCGGCGCTGGCATGTCGATTACCGAAGACCGTTTGAAAGAAGTGGACTTTACCGTAGAATATGCTACTTCCCGCCAGGTGGTTGTTGTTTTGGATAGCAATACCGACATTGCCACCCCGCAGGATATTGACGGCAAAAACGTTGGCGTGCAGCTGGGCACAACCGCCGATATGTATATTGCCGATGAGATGCCAAATGTTACGCTTTCGCAGTTTAACAAATACGCCGAAGCCGTAGAGGCTTTGAAAATCGGCAGGATTGATGCAATTGTTATGGATGCATTGCCGGCAGAAGAACTGGTTGCTGCCAACGAAGGCACCAAAATCCTGGATGGCGAACTGTTTACCGACAGCTATGCGTTCTGCGTGAAAAAAGGCAACACCGAGATGCTTGACGCCATCAACAAGGTGCTCAACCGTTTGATTGAAGAGGGCAAAATTGATGAATTTACCCTCAACCACACTGCGGAATAATGGCATAAAGCCAAAAGGGAATAAAAAAGGACAGCAGGCGCCAAAAAGGGCGTTCTGCTGTCTTTGAGTTTAAAAGAAGGGGATGACGGGATGATATCTCTGCTCAGTTTTGCTTCTACTAGTTCGCTGGCAAGCAGCGCAGCGGCTGGTGCGGTTGCCCAGGAGATGAACCTGTGGGAGCAGATTGTGCTTTGGTTCCAGCAATTTTTTACCAATTTGGGGGACAAACTGTATACCGCTTTAATTGAGGATAGCCGTTATATGTATTTGGTGCACGGTATTGGCAACACACTGCTTATTACGGTGTTTGCCACCATTATCGGCATTACCATTGGCTTGCTGGTTGCGCTTATCAAATACCAGGCATACCAAACCAAACGCATGAAACTGGCCGATAAGCTGTGCAATTTGTACCTTACGGTTATACGCGGCACACCGGTTGTGGTGCAGCTGTTGATTATGTATTTTGTCATTTTCCCCACGTTTGATGCGCTTATCTGCGCGATTTTGTCATTTGGCATCAACTCCGGCGCCTATGTGGCGGAAATTGTGCGTTCGGGCCTGTTTGCGGTAGACCAGGGCCAAGGGGAAGCCGGGCGGTCTTTGGGGCTTACCCAAAAGCAAACCCTGCGTTTGATTGTGCTGCCCCAGGCGATTAAAAATATTTTGCCGGCATTGGGCAATGAATTCATTGTGCTGTTAAAAGAGACCTCTGTGGCCGGCTATATCACCATTATGGACCTTACCCGCGCAGGGTATATCATCCAAACCCGCACATACAACGCATTTATTCCGTATTTCCTGGTGGCGGCCATCTACCTGGTCATTGTAGTAGGGCTTACCAAGGTGCTGCGCCACTTTGAAAGGAGGTTGAGCAGAAGTGATCGTAACTAAAGATTTGCAAAAATCCTTTGGCGATTTGCATGTGCTCAAAGGCATCAACGAACACATCCACAAAGGGGAAAAGGTGGTGATCGTCGGGCCGTCCGGTTCGGGCAAAAGCACCTTTTTAAGATGTTTGAACCTGCTGGAGCAGCCTACCTCGGGCGAGGTTTGGGTGGAAGGGGTCAACATCACCGACCCCAAGTGCAACATCAACCTGGTGCGGCGCAAAATGGGCATGGTGTTCCAAAACTTCAATTTGTTCAACCACCTTACCATTTTAAAAAATATCACCCTGGCCCCTGTTACCCAAAAACTGCAAACCCAGGAGGAAGCCGAGCAAAACGCAAGGCGCCTGCTTGCGCGCATTGGCCTGGCGGATAAAGAAAATGCGTACCCGTCGCAGCTTTCGGGCGGGCAAAAGCAGCGCATTGCCATTGTGCGCGCCTTAGCCATGAACCCGGATATGATGCTGTTTGACGAGCCGACCTCCGCTTTGGACCCGGAAATGGTAGGCGAGGTGCTGGACTTGATGAAAGAGCTTGCCAACGCCGGTATGACCATGGTGGTTGTCACCCATGAGATGGGCTTTGCAAGGGAAGTGGCTACCCGCGTGCTGTTTATGGACGAAGGCGAAGTGGTAGAGCAAGCCCCGCCCCAAGAATTTTTTGCCAACCCCAAAAACCCGCGCTTAAAAGATTTTCTTTCCAAAGTGCTGTAAAGATTGGGCCAATTTGTGCTTGACTTTTTAAAAAAAATCCAGTACCATAAGGGTACATTCTTATTGGTTTTGTGTGACTGACGGATAATTGTGGGCACACCACAGTGGAGCATAAAACTTTATACAAGCCGACCGTCTGGGCAATCCTGTGCAAGCAGGGTTGCCCTTTTTGTTTGGGGCTGCTTTGCTTAAACAGGCATTACTTTTAGGAGGATATAACGATGCAGTTTCAACAATGGGAAGGTTTTAACCCCGGCGCATGGCAAAGGGAAATCAACACCCGCGATTTTATCAAGCAGAATTTCACCCCCTATGAAGGCGACGCGTCCTTTTTAGCAGGCGCTACCGCACGCACACAGCGGCTTATGAAAAAATTAAACCATCTTTTGGAGATGGAACGCGATATGGGCGGCGTGCTGGACATTGACACCCAGCATGTTTCCTCGCTTACCCACTACGGCCCGGGCTATTTGGACAAAAACGAAGAGCTTATCGTGGGGTTGCAGACCGACCGGCCGCTTCGCCGCGGGGTAAACCCGTTTGGCGGCATCCGCATGGCAAGGGGCGCCTGCGAAGCGTACGGCTATAAGCTCTCAGACGAAGTGGAAAAATCCTTTCAATTCCGCACCACCCACAACGACGGCGTTTTCCGTGTGTATTCCGACGAGATGCGCGCAGCGCGCAAAAGCGGCGTTATCACCGGCTTGCCGGATGCTTACGGGCGCGGGCGCATCATCGGCGACTACCGCCGCGTAGCCTTGTACGGCGTGGATGTGCTTATTGCACAAAAACAGAAAGATAAACAGGAAATTGCCAAGGGGCTTATGGATGTGGATTCCATCCGCTTAAGCGAAGAGCTTTACCAGCAAATTGCCTTTTTGGGCAAAATGAAGGAAATGGCCGCGATGTATGGGCTTGATATTTCCGCCCCTGCCAAAAACGCCAAAGAGGCCATTCAGTGGACCTATTTTGCATATTTGGCTTCCATCAAAGAGCAAAACGGCGCGGCTATGTCACTCGGGCGCACAAGCACTTTTTTGGATATTTATATCCAGCGCGACATCAACGCAGGGCTGCTTGACGAGCAGGGCGCGCAGGAGCTTATGGACGATTTTGTGATGAAACTGCGCATGGCGCGGCATTTGCGCACGCCCGAATACAACGAGCTGTTCGGCGGCGACCCGATGTGGATTACCGAATGCGTGGGCGGCATGACCGAAGAAGGCGCGCCGATGGTGACCAAAAACTCCTTCCGTGTGCTCAATACCTTGTACACATTGGGCGCGGCGCCAGAGCCAAACCTCACCATCCTGTGGTCGGAAAACCTGCCCCAGGGCTTTAAGGAATTCTGCGCTAAGGTTTCCATCGACACCGACTCCATCCAGTACGAAAACGACGATTTGATGCGCCCCATCTACGGCGACGACTACGCCATTGCCTGCTGCGTTTCGGCCATGCAGGTGGGCAAGCAAATGCAGTTTTTCGGCGCCAGGTGCAACCTGCCCAAACTGCTGCTTTTGGCCTTAAACGGCGGATACGATAGCTATTCGGGCTTGCATTTGGGCCCGCAGATGCCGGTGTATGAGGGCGATAAGCTTGACTACTATGACGTTTGCGCCCGTTTGGAAATTTACCGCAAATGGCTGTGCAACCTGTATGTAAACACCATGAACGTCATCCACTATATGCACGACAAATACGCGTACGAAAAAACCCAAATGGCCCTGCACGACACCAACGTGACCCGTTTTATGGCTTTCGGCGTTGCCGGCCTTTCGGTGATTGCCGATTCCTTAAGCGCGATCAAATTTGCCAGCGTCAAGCCCATCCGCGACGAACAGGGCTATATTCAGGATTTTGAAACAACGGGCGAATTCCCCACCTTTGGCAACGATGACGACCGTGTGGACCAAATTGCCAAAGAGCTGCTGGAAGGGGTATCGGGTGAGCTGAAAAAGACCCCCGCTTACAGAGGCGCTATTCACACCCTTTCGGTGCTCACCATCACCTCCAACGTGGTGTATGGCAAAAAAACCGGCTCCACACCCGACGGGCGCAAAAAAGGCGAGCCGTTTGCACCGGGCGCCAACCCCATGCACAACCGCGAGAAAAATGGTGCGCTGGCCTCTTTAAACTCCATTGCCAAGCTGTCCTATGAAGCCTGCCGCGACGGCATTTCCAACACGTTTTCCATCACGCCCGACACATTGGGCAAAACCGAGCAAGAGCGTGTGCAGAACCTGGTAAGCGTGTTAAACGGCTATTTTGCCCAGATGGCCCATCACATCAATGTAAACGTGTTGAACCGCCAAAAGCTCATCGACGCTTTTGAAAACCCCGAAATGTACCCCAACCTCACCATCCGCGTATCGGGTTATGCGGTGAATTTCCACAAGCTCTCGCGCGAGCAGCAAAAAGAAGTGATTATGCGCACCTTCCATGAATCGATGTAAGGGGGCAATCCAATCATGAAAGGCAGGATACATTCCTACCAGACCCTGGGCACGCTGGACGGCCCCGGCGTGCGTTTTGTGGTGTTCATGCAGGGGTGCAACATCCGCTGCGCGTATTGCCACAACCCGGATACCTGGGAGTTAACCGGCGGGCAGGAAATAGAAGCCGACGACCTTTTTCAGAAGATTTTGCGCTATAAAGCCTATTTTGGCAAAGAAGGCGGGGTAACCGTTTCGGGCGGGGAAGCCATTTTACAGCCTTTGTTTGTACGCGAGCTGTTTTGTCTGTGCCATAAAGCGGGCATCCACACCGCGCTGGACACTAGCGGAAATTTGCTTAATGAGCCAATAAAGCAGCTGCTGGACGTAACCGACCTGGTTTTGCTGGATATCAAAATGGCCAGCGAAGAGGATTACCGCGCCTACACCAAGGCGAGCTTAAAAAGCGTGCTAACCTTTTTGCAGCAGCTGGAAGATAAACGCATCCCTACCTGGATTCGCCAGGTAATCGTAGCGGGCTTTAACGATACGCCGGAAAATATCCACAAGCTCAACGGGCTTATAAAAGGGCATTCCTGCATTCAAAAAGTGGAGCTGCTGCCGTTTCGCAAGCTGTGTTTGGAAAAATACAACGAGATGGGGCTTGCCTTTCCCTTTGCCAAGTATGAGGAAACCCCGCAAGCAACCATTGCGGCTTTAAGCGCGCTTATCAAGCCTTAAGCAATTTGTGGATACACAGCGTTTTTTGCAATTGCTAGTTTAAAACCAGCCAATCAAAGCGAAAATCCCCCGTACCAAACGGGGGATTTTTTGATTGGGGTGCTTTTATGAAAAAGAAGGGAGATTGTAATGGATATATGCAAACCCAAAAGCGCGCGCTAACAGGTTTGCTGGCAGCCGTCGTTTTGTTCAAACCGGCGGCGCAAAGTCAGCAGGGCCTTTTTTTCAATGCGGGAGATATACGAGCGCGAAATGCCCAGCCGTTTGGCCACCTCGCGCTGGGGCAAAGGGGCTTTGCCGTTTAACCCATAGCGCAAAATGATGATTTGCCGTTCGCGTTCATCCAAAGACTCGTTGATATAGGCGTACATTTTTTCGCATTTGAGCTTGGTGTCGATGTCTTCTAAAATATTGCTGTCATCGGCTACAATGTCCATCAATGTTAAATTGTTGCCGTCTTTGTCGATATCAATGGGATCGCTTATGTATACATCCTGCGCGCTTTTTTTCATATTGCGAAAGTTCATAAGGATTTCATTTGCAATCCTCACACAACGGCCTACTATGGATTTTGTCGGCGGGTTTTAACAGGATACAGGCGTTTTGGCCGTCCCATTGCACGGCTTTGACAAACTGCCGGCAGATTTGCCGCCGGTTTTTAAGTGAAAGGCTGCCAAGGAGCTTTTCAAACGAAGTTAAGGTGGCAATAAGCTGCGGCAAACCGCCGGAAAAAACGGGGGCGTTAACAGGCTGCAGGGCTTGCTGGCAGGCGGTTTTTTCCTCGTGCAGGGCGCAGATATGCTGCAGAATATACTGCCGCGCCGGGGAATTTTGGGCTTCTTTGAGCGAAAGGGTCAGCGTATGCAGTTCTTTTTGGATTTCCAGCAGGCGTTTTTGCAGCAATTTTTGCGGTTGGGGGGTATTTTGCTGCATCTTTTGCAGTTCCTTTTTCAGCAATTGGTAAAACAGCGTTTTGTTTTCCGGCAGATTGCCAAGCTGTTCTTGCACCAGATGGTCCAGCTGCGCACCGTTGGCATTTGCACTTTGGCAAAGCGCGCCTTTGGATGCCTCCTTATTTTGGCACAAATAGCTGAAAGTGCCGTTTGGCCGCATTTTGGGGCGCATATATCCTTTGCAGGCTTGGCAGCAAAGCAGCCCCGGCAGCAATGCCGTGTTGGAGCGCACCCGGCGGCCGGTTTTGCCGCTGTTTTGCTCCAACAGCTGCTGGGCGGCTATCCAGTCGCTGGAGGAGATAAGCCCTTGATGGCGCCCAACGGCAACAATCCATTCCTGCATGGCGCGCGCATGCACCTGCGAGGACTGCGCAGTTTTGTTGTAGGCCATCACGCCGAAATTGCCGTTAAAACAGGAGGGTGGGGAATAGACCTCCACGCCTTGCCGGGTAAAATATTGGTAAGCCTGTTGGTCGGCCACCAGGTAAACCGGGTTTTTTAAAATATCGCGTATGGCAAAGCGGCTAAACGGCTTTTGGTTTTTGGTAAGCGCGCCCATCTGTGCAAGCACCTGCTGTACCCCGGTAAGCGAACCCAGGCGCAAAAACAGCGCGTAAATGGTTTTTACCAGCCTTGCCTCTTCTTCCACAGGGACAAGGGCGAATGCGCGTTTTTTCTTTTGGTTGGCTGTTTTGGTATCAATGGCGGCGCTTTGGTAGCCGGTGGGGGTAACCCCGCCCAGCCAGCGGCCGGTTTTGGCAAGCTCCAGCATATTGTCGCGGATGCGCTCGGCGATGGTTTCGCGTTCCAGCTGGGAAAACACCGATGCAATGTACATCATGGCTTTGCCCATAGGGCTGCCGGTGTCAAACTGCTCCTTGATGGAAACAAAGGTGGTTTGCGTAGCCGAAAACTCCTCAATCAATTTGGCAAAATCCCCGATGTTGCGGCTTATGCGGTCCAAACGGTAACACACAACAGCCGAAAGCTGGCATTTCCGCACCATGCGCATCATCGCCTGAAACTGGGGGCGGTTGGTGTTTTTGCCCGAAAACCCCTCGTCTTCAAAGAGGAGGATTTCCTGTTCGGGCACGCAGGGAAAATGCGCGGCGATATATTGCTGGCACATTTCCATTTGGTTTTGAATGCTTTCGCCTTTGCCGGTAAATTTGGATTTGCGCGAATACACGGCGATTTTTCGTAAGCTGGGCATATGGATTCTCCTTTACGTTGGAATAAACCCTTTTGGTTTTCCATACAGTGGAAAACAAAGGGGGAAGGGACGATGCAGGTTAATATACAAAACCCAAATGCAGATTTGCCCAAACTGCAAGACACCGTTGCCAGTGTGCATGCCTGGGCGGTGGCGCAGTATTTGCAGGAGCATTTTCCGCCGCAGCAGGCCATTGCCATTTTGCAGGCGCTGCTGGAAGAACCCCCATGAAATACGCACAAGCGTTTTTGGGGGGCAGTAAAGAGTTTTCCACTTTTGGTGCGGGGGATTTTTGGCATGCTTTTGCGGTTTTTGGTGGATATGTTACCAATTTTTTAGGGCATTTGTACACAAATGGAAGAACAGTTGAATTTTACCGGAATACATGGCATAATATAAATATTCTGTGAATTTTTAGGTGCAAGGAGGACATGCCATGGAGCAAAAACGCAGCAGCTTTTCGGGGAAAATAGGCTTTGTTCTTGCGGCGGCCGGCTCGGCGGTAGGCCTGGGCAATATTTGGCGCTTTCCGTATTTGGCAGCCAAGTACGGCGGCGGTATTTTTTTATTGGTGTACATTATTTTAACGGTTACATTTGGTTTTGCGCTTATGGTGGCGGAAATTGCCATCGGCCGCAAAACGGGGCTTAGCGCCATAGGCGCTTATAAAAAGCTGGACAAACGGTTTTCCTTTTTGGGGTATTTAACCGCCCTTGTGCCAATGATTATTTTGCCGTATTATTGCGTAATCGGCGGCTGGGTAACCAAATACCTGGCAGTATATGTAACCGGCCAGGGAATGCAGGCCGTGCAGGATACGTTTTTCCAAAACTTTATTAGCCAGCCGGTGGAACCGATTGTCTGGCTGTGCATTTACATTGGCGTTACCGCTTTGATTGTATTTTTCGGGGTGGAAAGCGGCGTGGAAAAGGCCAGCAAATTTATGATGCCGGTATTGGTGATATTATCCATTTGCGTGGCGGTCTATTCGGTGACAAGGCCGGGCGCCTGGGAAGGCGTAAAATATTATTTGATTCCAGATTTCAGCCGGTTTTCGCCTATGACGGTACTGGTGGCGATGGGGCAGATGTTTTACTCGTTGTCGTTGGCGATGGGCATTATGGTCACCTATGGGTCGTATATGAAAAAAGATTGCGATTTGGAGCAATCGGTTACGCAGATTGAACTGTTTGACACCGGTATTGCGTTTGTAGCTGGGCTTATGGTTGTGCCGGCGGTGTTTGCTTTTTCCGGCGGCGACCAAAGCGCGTTAAATGCCGGCGCGGGCTTGATGTTTGTCACCCTGCCCAAAGTGTTTGCCGATGCGGGTACGCTGGGGCTTATTGCCGGCGGTGTGTTTTTCCTTATGGTGCTGTTTGCAGCGCTTACCTCTTCGGTTTCGCTTATGGAGACGGTGGTTTCCATTTTCTGCGATAAATTCCACTGGAGCCGCAAAAAAACCTGCCTACTGGTGTTGATTGGCTGCTTGCTTATTGCATTGCCGTCTTCATTGGGGCACGGCATTTGGAGCAATATCCAAATTTTGGGTAAAAACTTTTTGGACTTTTTTGATTTTATTAGCAACAGCGTGCTTATGCCCATTGTGGCGCTTATTACCTGTATTTTTGTGGGGTTTGTCATCAAACCGCAGGCCATAGAGGAAGAAGTGCTTCTTTCTTCCAAATTCCGGCGCCGGGGCTTGTTCCGCGTGGTTATCAAATACATTGCACCAATTTGCATTGTTTTGATTTTGATTTCTTCGGTGCTGGACGCCATGCATATCATTACCATTTAACAAAACACAAGGGCCGCAGGGTTGCTGCGGCTTTTTTGTTTCCGTTATGGGAAGATTGCATTTTCAATACACCGGGACGCATAGGTGGCAAAACGGGTGCCTTTTTCATAATCAAAGGTAGATACGGCTTTGATAAGCCCGATGGTACCGATGGAAATCAAATCGTCCTGGTCTTTGATGTTGGAATAGTATTTTTTAATAATATGCGCCACCAAGCGCAGGTTGTGTTCAATTAGGCGGTTGCGCGCCTGTATATCGCCCTGCTTGATTTGCTCTAAGCAAAGGCGTTCTTCTTTGGCGCTTAATGGCTTTGGAAACGACCCGTTGCTGGAAAAATGCAGGGCAAAATACAAAAGGTTATGCAGTGCAAATGAAATAAGCGTTGTATACATGGCTTTCCACTCCCTGTGCAGGCTTTTTTAAAAGTGGGCCCTTTGCATGCCTTGCACAATGTTATCCTATGAAGCCAAAAAGCGTTTCTTGCATGTACAACCGCGGGTTTTGGGTGTGAAAACTGGGAAGAATATGGTATAATCGTTTTATAAATCCGCCCTTTGCGGGGGCAAATCCGCCTTTTAACCGGCGGGAAGAGAAAACATCTGAACCCGCAGCGGCGCAACAGCGCGTTTTGTTTGGCGGGGCGCTTTATGCCGCCGGTAGCGGATAACCCCTTTGCTGGTTATGGCAAAACAGCTGCCCAAACGCGGCGGTTTTCTGCATATGCCTATATCACATTTACAGCAGGATAGCAGCGTGCGGCGTTTGGCTTGCGTTGGGCGGCCGGTTTTGTGTATAATACCCATGAGACATCCCCAAACAAAAGGGCAAAGTGCATAACAGGAGGAAAATATGGGAAAATTGATAAAAACAGCGGCCAAGCTGTATATGGGCATCTGCTGTGTTTTATTTGTAACCAAACTGGTTTTGAAATTTTGTTTGAAAAAAGAAGCAGCAAAAAGGGAAAGAAATGCATATTCTATAGCAGTGCTGGGTGACGGGGGACACCAAGATATGGTAAAAATCGCCCCTTATGTGGAAGTGGAGCCCTTGACGCTGACCCTGGCCGAAAAGATTCGCAAAATCGAAAGCGCATTGCAGCGCTTTGGCTTGCTGGCATTGCTGGGAAAAATGCAAAAAGCATTGGTAAAATGGATGGGAGCGGTTTAAATGGATATTTTTGCGCCGCGCCGTATGCGCGTTTGCCAGATAGACGGCGATTATGCCAAACTAATAAGCGAAGAGGGGGTAGAAGATTTGGTAGCCAGGGCTTTGTTGCCCAACAATATTCAGGAGGGCGACCTGCTGCTTTACCAAAATCTTTCGTATGAAATCCTCCCCAAGTAATGTTTTAAGAAAGGCAGAGTGGTTTATGCAGTATACATACATTCCCCATGGGGTTTGCCCGCGCCGCATTGATGTGGAATTGGAGGGCAATGTGATTAAAAAAGTACATTTCACCGGTGGATGCGACGGCAATTTAAAAGCCATCTCCAAAATTGTGGAGGGTATGACGGTGGAAACCGTGCAAGAAAAATTTACAGGCATCCGCTGCGGGTTAAAAAATACATCCTGTTCCGACCAGCTTGCCCAAGCGGTGGGGCTGGCATTAAAGCAGCAACAACAGCAAGTAAGCGTTTAAAGATACATAGCCAAGGAATGCTTACAAAATGCGGGATTTGACAAACCAAAGGAAGGATTGACGCCATGGACCTCAACTGGAAAAACATGAAAAAAATCATGCTGCTTATTGCATTTGCCATTGTTTTGTTTTTGGGCATGCAGAATATCAAACCGGTGGTTGAGTTTTTGCAGTACATTATGCGCATTGCGTACCCGTTTTTAATTGGCCTGGGCATTGCGTTTGTTTTAAATGTGCCCATGCGCTTTATTGAAAACAAGCTGTTTGGGGCAAAAAAGCTGCAAAACAACAAAATTGTGCAAAAAATCAAACGCCCGGCCAGCTTAATTTTAACTTTGGTGCTGGTTGTCAGCTTGATTTTTGTAGTCATCTTTTTAATTGTTCCGGAGCTGGTCCACTCGCTGACCACCTTTGCCAATTATATCCCTGGCGTGGTAAGCGATGTACAGCAATGGATTGAAGATTTATGGCAAACCTATCCGCAGTTGTCCGAATGGCTTGGCACGTTGGAAATCAACTGGCAGAATATGGTCAATTCGGCGCTGGGCTTTGTACAGGATTTAACCGGCAGCCTGCTCAATTCCACCATTAGCGTGGCTTCGG
>CAJFVS010000065.1 GCA_904420505.1 Candidatus Alloruminococcus vanvlietii
TCGATGAGTTCCTCGAAGTAAGCCTTGCCCACTTCCATAACAACGTCCGAATACATCTGGATGAAACGGCGGTAGGAGTCGTAAGCAAAACGGGGGTTGTTGGTTTTCTTTGCAAAGCTTTCCACAACCTGGTCGTTAAGGCCCAAGTTGAGGATGGTGTCCATCATGCCGGGCATGGAAGCGCGTGCGCCCGAACGGACGGATACCAGCAGGGGGTTTTGCAAATCGCCGAATTTTTTACCGGAGATTTCTTCCAACTGTGCCAAACCGGCATAGATTTGTTTTTGAATTTCTTCGTTGATTTGTTCGCCGTCTTCGTAATACTGGGTGCAGGCTTCGGTTGTTACGGTGAAGCCTTGGGGTACCGGCATGCCCAAATTGGTCATTTCCGCCAAGTTTGCGCCTTTGCCGCCGAGGAGCTCGCGCATTTTGCCGTTGCCCTCTTTGAACATGTAAACAAATTTTTTGTCCACTAGTTTCGACCTCCTGAATTTTTTCTCACAACATCTGGTGTATTTCCTATACACCTGGTTTATATAAAATATTGTAACGCCCATATTATACCAAAATATAGGCACAAATTCCATGCAATTTTGCAAATTCTTCGCATTCTTGTGCAATTTTTCTGTAATTGTTAAAATCTTGGCAGATTGCTTGCAATAAGTTATAAAAATTGCAATAATAAAAGTAGAATAGTGTGCAATTTTTTATGGTATATTTTGGATAGATACGCATAAGGGGGATGATGGTATGGAAAATTCGATTTCGGCCATTGTGCTGGGGGCAGGCCTTGGCAAACGCATGAAAACCAATAAGCCCAAGGTGATGTGCGAAGTGCTGTTTAAACCCATGATCGGCTGGGTGGTGGACGCCTTGGAAAAAGCGGGCGTAAACGACATCTGCGTGGTAAGCGCGGCGGACGATACCATGGTGCGCGACTATTTGCACGAACGGGTGTATTTTGCCCAGCAAAAAGAGCGTTTGGGCACCGGGCATGCGGTGATGTGCGCAAAAGAATTTTTGCAGAAAACCGAAAGTGAAAACATCCTCGTTGTGTGCGGGGACGCGCCCTTTTTGGATGAGGCAACCGTTCGAAAGGCGCTTGTAGTACATACGCAGCAAAACGCCGCCCTTACGGTGGTAAGCGCGTTTCTTGAAAACCCCACGGGTTACGGGCGCTGTGTGGAAGAAAACGGCAAGCTTATAAAAATTGTAGAGGAGCGCGACGCCAGCGAGCCCGAGCGCGCCATCTGTTTTGTCAATTCGGGCATTTTGCTTTTTCAAAAAGCCGCCCTGTTGCAGGTGTTGGAACAGTTTACCTGTAACAACGCCCAACAGGAATATTACTTAACCCAGGCGGTGGAGCTTTTAAACCAGGCTGGGCAAACCGTATGCGCCTGCCAAAGCGGCAACCCCGACGTGGTGCTGGGCGCCAACGACAAACCCGCCCTGTACGCGCTGAATGAAAAAGCCCGCGCCGCCGTTTTGCGCCGCCACATGGAAGAAGGCGTGGAATTTGTGAACCTGGATGGGATTGTCATCGGCCCGGACGTGCAGATTGCACCCGACGCCTGCATTTTGCCCGGCTGTATTTTAAAAGGGCATACCAAAATCGGCGCGGGCGCGCTCATCGGCCCCAACAGCGAGCTTACTGATGCCATTATCGAAGAAGGCGCGGTCATCCGCCAAAGCGTGGTAAGCGAATCCAAAGTGTGCCAGGGCGCGCGCATTGGGCCATTCTCGCAGATACGCCCCAACTGCATTATCGGCAAGAATGTCAAAATCGGCGATTTTGTAGAGGTGAAAAACTCCACTCTGGGCGAAAAAACATCGGTGGCGCATTTAACCTATATTGGCGACAGCGATGTGGGCGAGCATGTCAACTTTGGCTGCGGGTGCGTAACCGTCAACTACGACGGGGTGCAAAAATACCGCACCACCATCGGCAGCCACTCGTTTATCGGCTGCAATACCAACCTGGTGGCCCCGGTGATTGTAGGCGAAGGCGCTTACACCGCCGCGGGTACCACCATCACCAAAGACGTACCCCCAGGGGCGCTTGCAATTGGCAGAGTTAAACAAGAAAATAAGTCCGAGTGGGCAAGACTTAAGCTAACTTCTAAGAAAAAGTAGGAATTTTGACAAGGGTGTTGCATTCGGTTTCATTTTTAGTAAAATAGAAAGTGGAATTGTATGAAGGTAGCCTTGTTATACAGGGCAAATGAATGAGAGTTAAAAGAGGAGTAAAAAAATGAATCTACATGGTAAGGATATTAAAATCTTTGCGGGCAACGCAAGCCATGATGTTGCGGCACAGATAGCACAGCGCTTGGGGCTGCCCTTGGGCAAAAGCAGCGTAGATACCTTTTCGGACGGGGAAATTTCGGTTTCGATTTTTGAATCGGTGCGCGGGTCGGACGTATTTGTGGTGCAATCCACCTGCCAGCCGGTCAACAACAACATTATGGAACTGCTCATCCTCATCGACGCATTCAAACGCGCATCCGCCGGGCGCATTACCGCGGTAATCCCCTACTACGGCTATGCCAGACAAGACCGCAAGGCCAAAGCAAGAGACCCGATTTCGGCCAAGCTGATTGCCGACCTTATCACAGCCGCCGGTGCAGACCGTGTTTTAACCATGGATTTGCACGCGCCGCAGATTCAAGGCTTCTTTAATATACCGGTAGACCATTTGCTGGGCGTGCCGATTCTGGCCCCCTATTTCTGCGAAAAATTTGCCGACAGCCATGAGGACATCATGGTGGTTTCGCCCGATTTGGGCTCGGTTACCCGCGCCAGAAAATTTGCCGAACGCATTGAAGCGCCCATGGCGATTGTTGACAAACGCCGCCAGAAAGCCAACGTCAGCGAGGTGATGAACCTCATTGGCGACGTGCAGGGCAAACGCTGCATTATTGTGGACGACATGATTGACACCGCCGGCACCCTTTGCAACGCAGCCAAATACATTATGGAAAAGGGCGGGGCAAAAGAAGTATATGCCTGTGCAACCCACGGGGTGCTTTCCGGCCCGGCAATCGAGCGCATCGACGCTTCCCCCATCAAGGAGCTGGTGCTGCTGGATACCATCCCCGAAGTGCCGGAGCGCACTTCCAGCAAAATTACACGCTTATCGGTGGCGCCGGTGTTTGCCGAAGCCATTGACCGCATTTACGGCGACCGTTCGGTTTCCCCGTTGTTCTTCTAATTCTACTTATTGTAATTTTTTATTTGGTTTATACATATCCGGCAGGCCCGCTGTGGAGCTGCCGGATTTGTTTTCACATTTGCGGTGCTGTCCACGACTGACGGCCCAA
>CAJFVS010000066.1 GCA_904420505.1 Candidatus Alloruminococcus vanvlietii
AAGGCCATCCCTGAGCCGCGTAAGGAAGTTTCCAAATACGCGCCCAAGATGCAGAGCTTGCAGATTGACGTGGACAAAATCCGCGAGGTTATTGGGCCTGGCGGCAAGATTATTCAAAGAATCTGCGCTGAGTGCGATGTAAAAATCGACATCGAGGACGACGGGCGTGTGTTTGTATCCGCTGTGGATATTGACAATGTACGCCGCGCAGTTTCCATGGTGGAGACCATCGCCAACGACCCGGAGGTAGGCGCCATCTATTCGGGGCGCGTTACCCGCTTGATGACCTTTGGCGCGTTTGTGGAAATTGCCCCCGGCAAGGAAGGCTTGGTGCATATCTCCAAGCTGGACAAAGAGCGCGTAGAAAAAGTGGAGGACGTTGTAACCGTGGGCGACCAGCTGCTGGTAAAAGTGCTGGAAATCGATTCCCAGGGCAGAATCAACCTCTCCAGAAAAGATGCACTGCTGGACATGGAAGCCAAACGCCATAAATCCGAACAACATTAATTTTGCCAAACAGGGCCGCAGCAATGGGTTTGCTGCGGCTTTTTTTGTTATGTATATGTGCGTAAATGCCAATATAGCCGCCATTGCTTTTAAAAGGCGCCAAAACTGCCTGGGCAAGCGGCAAACGCCGGGCGGTTTTAGTTGATTGTACCGGTGTGTTTGTGCTATAATCAATGTATATTTGGCTCTTTGGCCGCATTTGTTTGGAAAGAGAGGAAACCTTTGGTGGAAAACAGCAAACACTATTCGCGCGTTGTGGTAAAAATCGGCAGTTCTACGCTTACCCATTCCACAGGCCATATCAATATCCGGCGGGTAGAAGAATTGGTAAAGGTGCTTTCGGACGTCAAAAACTCCGGGTGCGAGTTGATTGTGGTTTCGTCGGGTGCGGTGGCGGTAGGCGTTGGCAAATTGGGGCTGAAGCGCCCTTGCGATATGCCGACCAAACAGGCGGCGGCTTCGGTGGGCCAGTGCGAATTGATGTATTTGTACGACAAATTGTTTGCGCAGTACAACCACACCGTTTCCCAGGTTTTGCTCACGCGCGACGAGGTGGAAATCCCCAAGCGCAACGAGCATATTGTCAACACCATGCGCAGGCTGTTGGAACTGGGGGTTATCCCCATTGTAAACGAAAACGACACCGTTTCGGTGGAAGAGATTGAATTTGGCGATAACGACACTTTGTCGGCCATTGTTTCTTCCATTGTGGGGGCGGATTTGCTTATTTTGATGTCGGACATCGACGGGCTGTACGATAAAGACCCGCACAAATACCCGGACGCCAAGCGCATTTATGAGGTAAACGCCATCACCGATGAAATCCGCGCTTTGGCTGGCAGTGCCGGCAGCAGTTTGGGCACCGGCGGGATGATTACCAAAATTGCGGCGGCCCAAATCGCCATGCAAAACCACACCGATATGGTGATTATCAACGGCGAACGCCCGCAGAATTTATACGATGTAATGGAAAAAAAGGCCATTGGCACATGGTTTGTGCGAAAGGGGTAAAACGATATGACCGCTTTGCAGCAGCAGGCCCAGCGGGTAAAAGAAGCATCTTTTACGCTGGCGCTTTGCACTACCGAACAGAAAAACAACGCGCTTTTGGCCATTGCCGATGCACTTTTGGCCCAAAGCGGCGCGATTTTGCAGGCAAATGCCAGGGACATTGAAAACGCCCAGCAAGAGGGGATTGCCCCGGCCATGGTTGACCGGCTGCGCCTGACAAGCGAGCGGCTGGGGGCAATTGCCCAGGCCGTGCGCGATGTAGCGCGCCTGCCCGACCCGATTGGCGAAGTGATGGAGGGCTTTACCCGGCCAAACGGGTTAAAAATCCAAAAGGTGCGCGTGCCATTGGGGGTTGTAGGCATGATTTTTGAAGCGCGCCCCAATGTTACGGTGGATGCGGCGGTGCTTTGCTTAAAAACCTCCAATGCGTGTTTGCTGCGCGGGGGGAAAGAGGCGTTTTTGTCCAACAAGGCCCTTGCCGTCGCTATGCAGCAGGCGCTTGCCAGCCAGGGCCTGCCGCGCGACTGTATCTCGTTAATTGAAGATACCTCGCGCGAAAGCGCAAACGAGATGATGCATTTGAACAACTACCTGGATGTGCTTATCCCCCGCGGCGGGGCAGGGCTTATTGACGCGGTGGTGAAAAACGCAACCGTGCCGGTGATTCAAACCGGGGTGGGCAACTGCCACATTTTTGTGGATGAAAGCGCCGATTTACAACAGGCGGTAAACATTGTGGATAACGCCAAAACCTCCCGGCCTTCGGTGTGCAACGCCTGTGAAACCGTGCTGGTGCATGCAAAGGTTGCCAACGATTTTCTGCCCATGATGCAAAAGGCTTTGCAGGCCCACCATGTGCAAATCCGCGGATGCGAGCGCACCCGTGCGATTTTGGAGCAAGCGGTGCCCGCTACCGAGCAGGATTTTGCCACCGAATTTAACGAGTATATCCTGGCGGTAAAAGTGGTGGATTCGTTTGAAGAAGCCATTTTGCATATACGGCGCTATTCCACCGGCCACAGCGAGGCCATTTTAACCGAAAACTACGCCCATGCCATGGCGTTTTGCGCCAATATCGACGCTGCGGCGGTGTATGTCAACGCCTCCACCCGCTTTACCGACGGCGGGGAGTTTGGCTTTGGCGCCGAGATTGGCATTTCCACCCAAAAGCTGCATGCGCGCGGGCCTATGGGGTTAAAGGAATTGACCAGCAGCAAGTATATCATCTTTGGCCAAGGCCAAATTCGATAAGGAGATACATCTATATGCAGAAAAAATCTTTTCTCACACGGGGCAAGCACCGCTATGCCACGCTGGTAGGGGCAATTTTTATAATTTTTGCCATTATCGGCATTATAACGGTTACGGTGTTTACCTTTAACCTTACCGGCCGGATTTTTGACAATTCCAGCCAAAAGGAAGAGTTTGAATCGTTTTTGTTGCCGGTGGTGATGCTGGACCCGCCCCCGTTTGAAAAACCGGAAAATTTGGATGAATTGTTTTTGCTGCAGTCGTCGATGTGGTCGACACTGCTTACCAAAGACCGTTCTGCCTATGCAAAAGACGATTTTGGGTATTTGCTGGTGCCTTCCAGCGATATAGAAGCAAGCGCTTTGGCGCTTTACGGGCCGGATGTAAAACTCAACCACCAAACCTTTGGGGATTTTGAGGTGAGCTATTTATACGATGAAGAGCTGAAGGTTTACCATGTGCCAATGGTAGGGCAGTCGGCCACCTATACGCCCAAAGTAACCAAAATTGAAGACAAGGGCGATTATTATGTGTTGACCGTGGGGTATGTGCCGCCGGGCAACTTGTGGACGCAGACCGTTAACGGCCAGATGATTGAGCCCGAACCCACCAAATATATGCAGTATAACTTAAAAAAATACAAAGGCGGCTATTATTTGGAGAGCATGCAGGACGTGCAGGAAAGTTCTTCGCCTGCACAGGGAATACCGGTACAACAATAGCCAGGCCTTGACAAATGGGTATAAAATCCAGTATAGTTAACCATATAAAGGGAGTAGCTTGCGGGGCTTACCCGTAGTAAACTGCGTCAAGACGGTTTGAGAAAACCCGCATTTACTTGAAAAAGCGAGACTTTTGTTGCCATTTTGCAATAGAAGTCTCTTTTTTAAAGCAAATGCAACGTTTTGCGGCAGGAATATACAAAAGAAGGGGAAAACAAATGGACGCATTGTTTAAGGATTTGCTTTCGGTTACACCGGAGCAATGGGTGCAGATGATTACGATGTGGGTCATCGGAGGGATTTTGATTTATCTGGCCATCAAAAAGGACATGGAACCGGCGCTGCTTTTGCCGATTGGCTTTGGTGCCATTTTGGTAAACCTGCCGTTTTCGGGCGCGGTGGACCAGATAGTGGACGGCGTAGTGGAAAGCGGCCCGATTGACACGCTGTTTAACGCGGGCATTGCCAATGAATTGTTCCCGCTGTTGCTGTTTATCGGCATTGGCGCTATGATTGACTTTGGTCCGTTGCTTTCCAACCCCAAGATGCTGCTGTTCGGCGCGGCGGCCCAGTTTGGTATTTTCTTTACCCTGTCGCTGGCATCGCTGTTTGGGTTTGATATTAAAGACGCCGCTTCCATCGCCATTATCGGCGCGGCCGACGGCCCAACGGCTATTTTTATCGCCAACTTCTTAAAATCCAACTATTTGGGGGCCATTATTGTAGCGGCCTATTCGTATATGGCGCTGGTGCCCATTGTACAGCCGCCGGTTATCCGTTTGATTACCACCAAAAAAGAACGTTTAATCCGCATGCCGTACAACCCCAAATCGGTTTCCAAAACGGTTAAAATTTTGTTCCCCATCATCATCACCGCTGTGGCGGGCTTGGTGGCCCCCCGTTCGGTGGCGCTTGTCGGCTTTTTGATGTTCGGCAACCTCATCCGTGAATGCGGCGTGTTGGACAACCTTTCCCAAAGCGCCCAAAAAGAGCTTGCCAACCTTATCACCTTGGTTTTGGGCCTTTCCATTGCCACCAAAATGCAGGCCGCGCAGTTCTTATCGCCCCAAACCCTGCTGATTATGGTGCTTGGTTTGGTTGCTTTTATCTTCGATACCGTTGGCGGCGTGCTGTTTGCCAAGTTCTTAAACCTGTTTTCCAAAAACAAAATCAACCCCATGGTGGGTGCGGCAGGTATTTCTGCGTTCCCGATGTCGGCGCGTGTCATCCATAAAATGGGCCTGAAAGAAGACCCGCATAACTTCCTGCTTATGCATGCAGCAGGCGCAAACGTATCCGGGCAGATTGCTTCGGTTATTGCAGGCGGCATGCTGTTAAGCTTGATTGCGGGCTAAAGAAAGGAGAGGGAACAGATGAATATCAATGTACAAGCCATGTTGGATACGCTGCCCATTATGGGGCTGGGTATGGCCGGCATTTTCCTCGTAATCCTTATTATTTTTGTTTTTGTCAAGCTGCTTATGAAAACTTTCCCCGAAAAGAAAGACGCGCAGGATAAATAAAAAAGCAATCCCCCGGAAGAGCAATCTCCGGGGGATTTTTATTGGCTTATTGCAAGGCGGCCCCGCCCAATGGCGGAAAAGAAAGGGAAAAACCGGCCGCTTTCCATACGCGCTTGCAAAGAGGGTGTGAAAACAAATTTAACCACAAAAAAGCCGGCAAGGGGAGCAAACCCTCTGCCGGCTTTTAAAATCGCTTTATTTCATAACAACCAATTCGTACTGGCGGCTGCCCAGGCCGATTTTTTCGGCGTGTTCTAAGCAGGTTTCCCATTCCGAATCGGGGGTGGAATTGGTAAAATGATCGTGATGGTCAACAAATCCGGGCTTTTGCATGTTGCGCGCCAGCTGGCTGCCGGGCATGGGGGAAGCTTTCATACAGGCGTCCACACAGGCCTGGTCAAGCGCCAGCGGGTCAAAGGAAGCGAACATGCCTAAATTGGGCAGAATCGGCACGTCGTTTTCGCCGTGGCAGTCGCAGTTGGGGGAGACGTCCACCACCAGCGAGATATGAAACTGCGGGCGGCCGTCCACCACCGCTTTGGCGTATTCAGCCATACGGCGGTTGAGCATGGCGTTGGCAGCCGAATCTTTAAAAGCAATGGCGTCAAAATTGCAGGAGCCCACGCAGCGGCCGCAGCCCACGCAGTTTTCCTGGTTTACATGCATTTTGCGGGTTTGTTCGTCAAACACCAGCGCATTGTTGGCGCATTCGCGCAGGCAGCGCTTACAGCCGCGGCACAAATCGGGATCAATGTCCGGGTGGCCGTTGCGGTGCTGTTCGTTTTTGCCCGCACGCGAGCCGCAGCCCATGCCGATATTTTTAATCGCCCCGCCAAAGCCGGTCATCTCATGGCCTTTAAAATGGGTTAAGCTAATGAATACATCCGCATCCATCACCGCACGCCCGATTTTGGCGCTTTTTAGGTATTCGCCGCCCACCACCGGCACTTCGATGTCATCGGTGCCCTTGAGCCCGTCGCCAATAATCACCGGGCAGCCGGCCGAAAGGGGGGTAAAGCCGTTTTCCCAGGCGCATTCCAAATGTTCCAGCGCGTTTTTGCGTTTGCCGGGATACAGGGTATTGCAGTCGGTTAAAAAGGGCTTGCCGCCCAGTTCTTTTACAACGTCCACCACCGCTTTGGCATAATTGGGCCGCAGGTAGCTGACATTGCCAAGCTCGCCAAAATGCATTTTAATGGCTACAAATTTGCCATCCATATCCAGCTGGCCAATGCCGGCTTTTTTGATGAGCTTTTTGAGTTTTTGCGGCAGACTGTCGCCAAAAGGCGGGGTGTGAAAATCGGTAAAATACACAGTTGCTTTTTGCATACTTTTCACCTCTTCTGTTTTTTTCAATCTTACACATGCCTTCAGTATAACAAATTTTTAAAAACGTGCCAAGGGTTTAGCCCTGCAGCATGGTAAACAGGCGTTGGATTTCCTTTAATACCTCGGTGTGGGTAAAATCGTGGTGGTACACCAAATTGATTTCCCGAATCATTTTGCAGTCCTGTACGGGAATCATCACCAGCTGTTTGTTGGCAATTTCTTCTTTGCAGGCGCTGTGCGCCATCACCGAAAGGCCGAAATTTTGCATCACCAGGTCTTTGGTGGCAGCAACGTCGTCGATTTCAATCACCACGTTAAAATCCTCAATGCTTTGCGAATGCGCAAACAAATAGCTTTCAAACAAAGCGCGCGTGCCGGTGGACTGGGGGCGTAAAATCAAACGTTCCCGTTTAAGCTGGTCGAGCCCAACGGTGCTTTGCTTTGCAAAAGGGTGCTGCGGCGAGGCGACCACGCACAAAAAGTCAGTATCCAACAGGATGCTGCGGCAGCTTTTGGAGGCGATACTGCCTTCTACAATGGCCCAATCCAGCTCGAAAGAACGCAGCTTATTATCAATATTTTGAATGGTATCTGTTAAAATTTGAATATGTGTATCGGGGTGTTCGTTGCAATAAGCAACCAGCACTTTGGATACCACAAAGTTGGAAATGGTAGGCGTTACCCCCACCACAAAACGCCCGATGTGGCGTTTTAAATCCTCCAGCGCCTGGCGGGCAGCAGCGGAAATGGAAGCCACCCGTTTGGCATATTTGTATAAAATTTCCCCTTCCGGGGTTAAGGTAAGCACGCTGCGGTAAGGGTAGAAAATCTTGATGGAAAACTCCTCTTCCAGCAGCTTGATTTGATGGCTTACCGCCGGCTGGGATAAATTCATGGCTTTGGCGGTTTTGGTAAAATTGCCGATTTCGCACAGCTTCAAAAAGGTTTCAATCTTAGGGTCAATCACGCCGGAGCACCTCGCTTTTTGCAATTTTTGTGATAGAGCGAAACAGGCAGCCCAACTGTATGTGTTTGTATAAAATACAATTGTTTTTGAAATATTGGACTTGCCCTAAAGCAAATTATTTATTTAATAAAT
This sequence comes from Candidatus Alloruminococcus vanvlietii, assembly GCA_904420505.1. Taxonomy (GTDB): domain Bacteria; phylum Bacillota; class Clostridia; order Oscillospirales; family Ruminococcaceae; genus Alloruminococcus; species Alloruminococcus vanvlietii. Next base: position 7,443 of record CAJFVS010000066.1, read on the forward strand.
GATAATACAAATAATTATAATTTGATTTTATCATAGTTGGTGCATATAATCAATCTATCACACAAAAAACGGTTTTACACACAGGAATTTTCCTGGGTGCTTATGAGAAAAGTAGGTGTTAGACTTGTTGTTTGAATCGTTGGGGATGGATTTCCAAAGCACAACCATTTTATCGCTGGCCGTTATGTTGCTGGTGGCCTTTTTGCTTACGCGCATCACCAAGCGCTGCAAGCTGCCCAATGTAACCGGATACATTTTGGCCGGCATTTGCATTGGGCCGTATGTACTCCGTTTGGTGCCGCAAAGCACCATCAACGGCATGGAGTTTGTAACCGATGTGGCGCTGGCGTTGATTGCGTTTGACGTAGGGCGTTACCTGCGCTTAAACACCTTAAAAAGCAACAGCAAACAGGTGCTGCTTATCACCTGTTTGGAGGCCTTGCTTGCCGCTGTGGTGGTAACATCGGTGATGTATTTTGTATTCCATTTAAGTTTGCCGTTTTCGCTTTTATTGGGGGCCATCGGTTCGGCTACTGCGCCGGCTTCCACCATTATGACCATCCGCCAATACAAAGCCAAAGGCATTTTTGTAGATGTTTTGCTGCAGGTTGTGGCGCTGGACGACGTGGTGGCGTTGGTGGCCTTTAGCGTTTGCGCGGCTGTTTCGCAGGCGTTGGGGCAAAACGGCCATGTGGATACCCAAGTGGTGCTGCTGCCCATTTTGCTGAACCTTTTGGCGGTTGCATTGGGTTTGCTAGGCGGCTTTTTGCTTTCCAAAATCATCAATGAAAAGCGCACCAGCGACAACCGTTTGATTTTAACTGTTATGATGATTTTGCTTATCACAGGTTTTTGCTGTTGTTTTTCGGTATCTCCGCTGCTTTCCTGTATGGCAATGGGGGCTGTGTATGCCAACTGTGCCAAAAACGATGCGCTGTTTACACAGGTGCGCGAGTTTAGCCCGCCAATCTTAACGCTGTTTTTCGTGCTTTCGGGCATGCGGCTGGATTTAAACGCTTTAAAAACCGTTGGGATTATCGGGGTTGCGTATTTCTTTGTGCGCATTATCGGCAAGTATGCGGGCGCCGCATTGGGCTGCAAGCTGGGGCGCGCCCCCAAAGAGCTTACCCGTTATCTTGGTTTGGCGCTTATCCCACAGGCGGGGGTCTCTATCGGATTGGCCATTTTGGCACAGCGTATGCTGCCGGATGCAATGGGCAGCATGCTTTCGGCCATCATCCTTTCCTCCTCGGTTTTGTACGAGATGATTGGCCCGGCATGCGCCAAAATTGCCTTGCATTTGTCCGGGGCGATTCCCGAAGAAATGCGGGGGAAAAAGCCGGACTTTGTGGATGAAGAAATCGAAGAAGCCCCGCAGCCGGAAGCTGCGCCGCCGCAACTGGCCAAGGTAAGCGCCACAAAATAAAAAGGGAAGCGTATCGCTTCCCTTTTTGCTTTATATTCATTTTTTAAGCGGCCCATTTGCCGCCAAAGATGCATGTACAAATCCATTTTCCCGCACAGCCAAACACCCACGCGTGTTTTTGCCGCCAATGCCCAAGGGGTGAATTGTGTTTTTTGGCTTGCGGCCAATGTTGCCAACGGTTTTTGGCGCATTTGGCATAAGGCCAAATGGAAAACCAAAACGGCGATGCCATAAAATCTTTTGCAAAGGCGTGGCATAATATGCACAGCACGCAAAGCCAATAGCGGCAAACATCCCCCAAAAAAATTTTGCCCAAACGGCAAGCGCACAGGGCCAAAAACAACGTTTTTCCAGGCAGCCCGCCTGTGGGGAGCGGGGGGTTAAAATACCTGTTCCCCTTGCAAAATGGGTAAGCCGTGCTTTTGCAAAACGGTTTGCAAATCCTGCGCAAAGGGCGCATAAACGGCAAGGGGCGCGCGGGAAATGGGATGCAAAAAGGCTACTTTTGCGCAGTGCAGCCCCTGGCGTGAAAGCTCGTTTGTATTTCCTCCATACAAAGCATCGCCCAAAAGCGGATGGCCCAGGTGCGCAAAATGCACCCGGATTTGATGGGTTCGTCCGGTGCGCAGCACACAGCGGACCAGGCTTATTTGGCCATCGCTTGCCAGGGTTTGGTATTCGGTAACCGCCCTTTGCCCATCGGGGGAGGTTATGCGTTTTAGTTCAAAGGGGCGTTCGCGTTCAATGGGGATATCGATGGTGCCTGTTTGCGGGGAAAGCACCCCTTGCACCAAAGCGAAATATTCCTTTTGAATGCAGCCTTTTAAACGGGCGGCGGCAATTTGGTGTTTGGCAACCACTACCGCCCCGGAAGTATCTTTGTCCAGCCGGTTGAGTGCGCGCAGCGGGGAAACGGTTTGCCCCCTTTTTGCGCAATGGGCTGCCCAGACATTGGCCAAAGTATCGTTTATATGCATGCCGGATGGGTGGCAGGGCATTTGGGCAGGTTTGTCAAACACCAGGATGTCGGCGTCTTCATACAAAATGGGCACGCTTTTTTCGCTTTGGCGCAAATGCGTTGCCTTGGGGGCGATGTACAGGCAAATTTGGTCGCCCGTGCGCACCCGGTCGATGCTGCGCGCATGCACGCCGTTTTTTCGAATATCGTTTGGCGATTGTTTAAGCTTAATAAGCGCCCGGCGGGAAATGCCGTTGGCCAGCAAAAATTTTTCCACCGTGGTTTGGTCAAACGCTTTTTCCACCGTAAAAAGCAATGTGCGCCCATCCAAGGTTTTACACATCCGCCAGCACCACTTGGCCCGCTTTGCGGGTTTTTTCCATATCGATAATCCGCTGGTTGGAGCTGCCGCGAAAACGCAGGGTTAAATCGCGCTTTTGTATCTCAAACCGCCCGTCAATAAGCAAATCGGTGTTATCCAAAAGCTGGCCGATTGCCGGGCGCTGTTGCTGCATATCCAGCAGTTCTTCGTAGGTATAGCCGGTGTAAACCACCACGTTTTTGCCCACATCCTTTACCTTTTTTACAAGCTCTACCAGTTCTTCGGCCTGCAAAATCGGGTCCCCGCCGGATAGCGTAATGCCCTGCAAAAGCGGGTTTTTTTGAAATTCCGCAAAGATTTTGTCCACCGAGCAGGGGTATCCCCCCTCCAAAGGATGGCTTTGCGGGTTGTGGCAGCCCGGGCAGTGGTGCAGGCACCCCTGTGTAAACACCACAAAACGGATACCGGGGCCGTCTACAATAGATTCGCGGATAACCCCGCAGATTTGTACCATATCGATTCCTCCTAATCCTGCCTGCCCTTTGGGCAAGCGGCCCAAACGCCAACCCAAAAACAAGTGCAGGCCGGTTTATAAAAGCAAAATGGCGCTGAAAACAAAGGCCCTTTTTTGTGGCAAACAGCTGTTGAAAGGCCCACAAAATAGGGGCCGGCCGGCAAACCATCTGCCCGCCGGGGAATTTTTACCGCCGCTTTAGCTTTTTAGCGCCCGTTTTTTGCGCGGCGCCTGTGCGCCCAAAACTATGTACGCGGGCTGGCAGCAAGTGCATATGCAGGCGCAAAGCAAAAACAAGCGCGTTTTGATAGCAAAAAACATGCCTATATACCAAACATTTTAACATAAACCAAACCCGCCTAAGATGGGTTAGGCGGGTTTGGTTGGTTTACCAAAAGCAAGGCGTTACAGTTTTTCCAGACCGGTTTGCACCGAATGCTTCACCCTGTCGCGTTCTTCGGCGCGTTTGCCGTTGTTAAAGCGGTCTAGCGTGCCAACCAAATAGCCGGTAATGCGGCGGATTCTTTCAAACTTTACGCCTTCGCCAATCATTTTTTCCTGTGTACCCATTTTCATGTCCTCCTTATTCCGACAAATCCACCGTGTTGGTGTTCATCTGCCGGTCGTGTTCTTCGTTGATATCCCCGCAATAGCCGCAGGTTTCGGTGTTGCCGGTGTATACGCCCAGCTTTTTCAGCAGCTCTTCGCTTACCGCTTCGCCGTCGCGCCGGCCGCAGCGGGGGCAAACCTCGTCGATGATGCCGGTGTAGCCGCAAACCGGGTCGCGGTCAACCGGGTGGTTGATGGAACCATACCCAATGCCCGCTTCTTTCATGCAGCGCACCACCGCTTCAAAGGCGTCTAGGTTTTTCAGCGGGTCGCCGTCAAGCTCAATGTAGGAGATATGCCCGCCGTTTGTAAGCGCATGGTAAGGGGCTTCCAAACGGATTTTATCAAACGCGCTAATTTCGTAGTAAACCGGCACATGGAACGAATTGGTGTAATATTCGCGGTCGGTCACGCCGGGGATTACGCCGAATTTTTGTTTATCAATGCGCACAAAGCGCCCGGATAAACCTTCTGCCGGGGTGGCGATGAGCGAATAGTTAAAGCCGGTTTTCTGGGTGGCTTCGTCCATGCGCTTGCGCATAAAGCCGATGATGTCCAGCCCCAGGTTCTGCGCCTCCTGGCTTTCGCCGTGGTGCTTGCCGATTAAGGCTTTCAAGCATTCGGCCAGGCCAATAAAGCCAACGGTAAGGGTGCCGTGCTTGAGCACCTCGCCCACCTCGTCGTCGGGCTTTAATTTGTCCGAATCCAGCCAGATGCCCTGGCCCATCAAAAACGGGTAGTTGCGCACCTTTTTGGCCGCCTGGATTTTGTAGCGGTCCATCAATTGGGCGGTAACCAGCGAAAGCTTGCGGTCAAGCTCTTCAAAGAAAAAGTCCACATTGTGGTTGGCTTTTATGGCAATGCGGGGCAGGTTGATGGAGGTAAAGCTTAAATTCCCCCTGCCGCCTACCACCTCGCGGGTGGGGTCGTAATGGTTGGCCATCACCCTGGTGCGGCAGCCCATGTAAGCCACTTCGGTGTTCGGGTCGCCGGGCTTGTAGTATTGCAGGTTAAAGGGTGCGTCAATAAACGAGAAGTTTGGGAACAGCCGTTTGGCCGAAACCTTACAGGCAAGCTTAAACAAATCGTAATTGGGCTCGCCGGGGTTGTAGTTGATGCCATCCTTTACTTTGAAAATGTGGATGGGGAAGATAGGGGTTTCGCCGTTGCCCAGGCCCGCGTCGGTTGCCAGCAGCACGTTGCGGATCACCATGCGCCCTTCCGGGGAGGTATCCATCCCGTAGTTGATGGAGCTAAACGGGATTTGCGCGCCCGCACGCGAATGCATGGTGTTTAAGTTGTGCACCAGCGCTTCCATCGCCTGGTAGGTGGCGCGGTCGGTCTCCTTTGCCGAATAGGAACGGGAAAACACAATGGCTTTTTGGGTATTTTCCTGTCCAACTAATTCTGCCAGCTTGGGGGATAGCAACTCGTCAAACGCGTTGGAGTTTGCCAAATCGGGCGAAATGCCGTTTTCGTTTTCCAGGGCGGTTACCATGGATTTGATGGTATCTTCTGCGTTTTCAACCCCTGCCAGAATATCGCAGGCTTTGGCCAGGTTTTTGATATACAGTTTGCGGAAAGTTTTTTTCACGCCCAGCGCCATGGCATAATCAAAGTTGGGGATGCTCTGTCCGCCGTGCTGGTCGTTTTGGTTGGACTGGATGGCGATGCAGGCCAATGCCGAATAGCTTTGGATATCGTTGGGTTCGCGCAAAAAGCCGTGCCCAGTGGAAAACCCGCCTTTAAACAGCTTGATAAGGTCAATTTGGCAGCAGGTGGTGGTTAAGGTTAAAAAGTCCAAATCGTGGATGTGGATATCGCCCTCTGCATGCGCGGCGGAATATTTGGGGTCTAACACAAACATCTGGTAAAACTGTTTGGCGCCTTCCGAGCCGTATTTGAGCATGGTGCCCATGGCGGTGTCGCCATCGATGTTGGCGTTTTCGCGCTTGATGTCGTTGTCCGAAGCATCTTTAAAGGTCAAATCTTCGTACACCTTCATCAAACGGGTGTTCATATCGCGCACGCGGGTGCGTTCGGCACGGTAGAGAATATACTCTTTGGCGGTGCGTGCATGGCCGTTTTCAATGAGCGTACGCTCCACAGCATCTTGTATTTGCTCAACGGTGGGGTTTTGGATTTTCAAATCGTTTTCGATGTAGGCAATCACCTGTTCGGCAAGCGATTGCGCCATTTCCAAATCGTTGCCGCCCAACGCCTGTGCCGCTTTGAAAATCGCATTGGTGATTTTGGAGATGTCAAAATCCACCACGCGCCCATCGCGCTTTGTAATTTTCTCAATCATGCCGTTTATCCTCCAAATATGTAAAATACACTATAAATTGATGATAGCTTTTATACAATACACTATATCTAGTATCTTGCTTCAAGACAATTCTTATTATAGAACACATGGGATATACTGTCAATGAATATAAGCCATATTTTGCAACAAAAAAGAAACAGAATTTTGGTAGCTTTTTTATTTAAGTATACAAAGTTGGTATATTATTTTTCAAAGTTTACCAATTTCGGCAAAAACAGCAGAAAAAGCGGTTATCTTGCCCCACTATATCTTGTGGTTGGCTGTATGGCTTACCCGCCGTATAAAAAGCCAAAAAACAGCCCCTACGGGTTTTACCGTAAGGGCTGTTATCGGTTGCAAAAGGGTTATTCTTTGGGGGATTGGTCCGCTCGGTGGGACACAGTGCGAAAGTGCTTGGCAATTTTAAACACATACAGCACATAAAAAAACGAGAACACAACAATAAGCGCCACATACACCCAAGGGGAAAACTGAAGCTGCATGCCTGCAAAAATAATAAGGAACAAAACGATAACGGGTAGAACAATAAGGCTTACAAACGCTAAAAGAAAGGAACGAACGTTTTTCATAAACATAACACCTCTTTATGGTTAGGCCTATTGGCCCAAAATACGAAAAACCTTTTTGGCGTTTTGGCAGGTAATATCCACCAACTGTTGGGGCAAAACGCCTTTTATCTGGCAAAGTTTTTCCACAATATAAGGCAGATAGGTCGAATCGTTGCGTTTGCCGCGCATAGGGGTTGGCGCCATATACGGGCAGTCGGTTTCAATGAGCATGCGCTCGGGCGGCACAGCCGCGGCGGCCTCCAGCACTTTTTTGGCATTTGGGAAGGTGACAACCCCTGTAAAGCCGATAAAATAGCCCAAAGCCAGATATTCCTGCGCGGTTTGCGCGCTGCCCGAAAAACAGTGCACCACCCCTTTTACCCGGGGAAAGGCTTTTACAATGGCCAGCGTGTCGGCCGTGGCCTCACGCGAGTGGATGATGATGGGCATATCAAGCTCCTGTGCCAATTGCATCTGCTCCTGGAACACGCGCCTTTGCACATCGCGGGGGGAAAAATCGTAATGGTAGTCCAGCCCGATTTCCCCAATCGCATGCACGCGCTCGTCGCCTGCCATCTCTTTAAGCCGGCAGATATAAGCGCCCTGGCTGTCGCATTCGCCGGCGCTGTGGGGATGCACCCCGCAGGTGGCGTACACAAACGGATATTGGTGCGCAAGCGCAATGGCGGCTTTGGAAGACGCCAAGTCCGACGCAGCGTTCATCACAAGCGAAACCCCGTGCGCGTTTAAAGAGGATAACAGCGCGTCGCGGTCGGGGTCAAAGCGCCCGTCATCGTAATGGGCGTGGGAGTCAAAAATTCCGTTTAGCATATTAGCGAACCCGTGCCCCGCAGGGAACCGCATCGTCTACAAATACCACCTGTGCGTCGCCATTGGGTAAGGTGGCGGCCAAAATCATGCCGTTGGATGTAATGCCGCGCAGCTTGGCGGGGGCCAGGTTTTTCACGCACAGCACTTTTTTGCCAATTAACTCTTGCGGGGTGTACCATTTGGCAATGCCTGCCACCAGCTGGCGGCGGCCTTCGCCGTCGTCCACAATGAGCTTGAGCAGCTTGTCGGCCTTTTCAATTTTTTCACATTCTAGAATTTGCACCACCGAAAGATGTACTTTCATAAAATCGTCAAAAGTGATGACGCCTTCGGGGGTTTCCTCTTTTTTGGCAGGGGCTTTGGCCTGTGCTTTGGCGGGAGCCTCTTCTTTGTGCTCAACGCCGTTTGCCTTGTCCATCGCCGCTTGCAGCTCTTCAAGCTCCTTGGCCATGTCAATGCGCGGGAAAAGCGTTTCGCCCTTGTGCACGGTTAAGGTGTGGGGCAAACGCCCAAACTGCGCGGCACTTGACCATTCGGTCAGCTCCTGCGGGCAGCCGATTTGCGCAAAAATTTTGGGCGAGGTTGCGGGCATGAAGGGCGAAAGCAGCACCGCGGCAATGCGGATGGATTCGCAAAGGTTGTACAAAACGCAGGCCAGGCGGGCGCGCTTGGTTTCGTCTTTGCCCAGCACCCAGGGCGCGGTTTCGTCAATGTATTTGTTGGTGCGGGAAATGAGCTTGAAAATTTCGGTAAGCGCGTTGGGAAATTGCAGGTGCTCCAGGTAATTTTCCACCTTGGGCTTTAACTCGTTTGCCATCGCGATAAGCTCGCCGTCCAGCGCATCGGTTTCAAAATCTTCGGGCAAAGTGGAGCCAAAATATTTGTCAATCATCGAAACCGTGCGGGAGACCAGGTTGCCCAAATCGTTTGCCAAATCCGCGTTGATGCGGTTGATGAGCGATTCGTTGGAGAAAATGCCGTCTGCCCCAAAGGGGATTTCGCGCAGCAGGTAGTAACGCACAGCGTCCACCCCGTAGCGGTTGCACAAAACCACCGGGTCTACCACGTTGCCTTTGGATTTGCTCATCTTGCCGCCTTCTAAGAGCAGCCAGCCGTGGCCGAAAATCTTTTTGGGCAGCGGCAGCTTGAGCGCCATGAGCATAGCGGGCCAGATGATAGAATGGAAACGCACGATTTCTTTGGCCATTAGGTGGATGTCCGCCGGCCAGTAGCGTTCAAAATCGTGGTATTGCTCGTTTTCATACCCCAAAGCGGAGATGTAGTTGGAAAGCGCGTCCACCCAGACGTACACCACATGGCCGGGGTCAAATTCCACCGGTACGCCCCAGTCAAAGCTGGTGCGCGAAACGCACAAATCCTCCAGCCCGGGCTTGATGAAATTGTTGATCATCTCGTTCATGCGGGTGTGGGGCTCTATAAAATCGGGGCGCTCTTCGTACAATTTTAAAATACGGTCCGCATAGGCCGAAAGCCTGAAAAAGTACGCTTCTTCTTCGGCTTCTATCACGTCGCGCCCGCAGTCGGGGCATTTGCCGTCTACAAGCTGGCTTTCGGTCCAGAACGATTCGCAGGGGGTGCAGTATTTGCCCTTGTAGGTGCCTTTGTAAATATCGCCCTGTTCGTACAGGCGCCGGAAGATTTTTTGCACCGTCTGAATATGGTAAGGGTCGGTTGTGCGCACAAAGCGGTCGTTGGAGATGTTGAGTAACTTCCACAAATCCTGGATGCCCGCCACAATTTTGTCCACATATTCCTTGGGGGTTACGCCTTTTTCGGCGGCCTTGTCCGCAATTTTTTGGCCGTGTTCGTCGGTTCCGGTTAAAAACATCACATCAAAGCCCTGCATTCGTTTGTACCTAGCCATCGTGTCCGCTGCAACGGTGGTGTACCCGTGGCCGATATGCAGCTTGTCCGACGGGTAATAGATGGGGGTAGTGATGTAAAAAGGCTGTTTGCTCATAATGCGTCCTCCTAAAAATGAATTGGGGCCCAAAGGGCCGATGTGATGATGATTTCAATGTCTTATTATAGCAGACAATCCGCGAAAATAAAAGGGTTATATCACAAAACCGCCGCTGGGGCTTAACACCTGCCCGGTAATAAAAGAAGCCTGTTCGCTTGCCAAAAAATATACCGCATTCGCCGCTTCCGCCGGGGTGCCGATGCGCCCCAAAGGGGTTTCTTCCTGCAAATCGTGGATGGCCTGGGAATCCAGATGGGCGTTTATGTCGGTGTCAATCACGCCTGGGGCCACGCAGTTTACCCGGATATGGCTTGGGCCCCATTCCTTGGCAAGCGAACGGCTGAACCCAATCACCGCCGCTTTGGAAGCGGCGTACAGCGCCTCGCACGAAGCGCCAACAAGCCCCCAAACCGAGGAAACGTTCACCACCGCGCCGCCCCCTTGCTTAAGAAAATACGGCAGAACGCTTTGGCAGGCCACCATGGTGCTAATCAAATTGACGTTGAGCACCTTTTGGATTTCTTCCAAGGTAACATCGTTTATGGGCGCTTGTAAGGGCGCGATGCCGGCGTTGTTGACAAGCGCGTCGATGCGCCCGAAAACGCGCGCAGCCTGGTCGATTAAAAAACGGGCCTGTTCGGGGTTTGTAAGGTCCGCCTTTAGGCAAAAGGCGTCCTGCCCCTGGGATAAAAGCTCCTGCTGCAAGGCACTTGCCATAGCGGCGCTTTGGTTGTAATGGATGAGCACCCGCCATCCGTTTTGCGCAAATACCCTGGCGCACGCGGCGCCTATCCCGCGCGAAGCCCCTGTAATCAACACCACTTTGTCCATGTTTGTTGCCATCCTTTCTGTATGTTTAGTATACCAAAATATGGGGCAAAAAACAGCCCGCTGCACGTTTTTTTTACAGTATGGTGCGGCTTTTCGCCAAAGGTTTTTGGTGGTATACTGTTTTTAAAACCGCCCTGCCAAAGCAGCGTATGCCTGGCGCGGCGGGAAAAATCAACCCAAAACGCAAAGGAGGGGTGTGCATGAACGGCAATTACATAGCGCGTGTAAGCCTAAAATATCCGGTGGACCCGCGCAGCTACCTTGCGCGCCTGCCGGTGGTGCAGTATTTGATGAAAACGCCTTATTTGGAATTTTCCCGCCCGGTTACCTTTTTGGTGGGGGAAAACGGCACGGGCAAATCCACGCTGCTGGAGGCCATTGCCGTGGCCTATGGTTTTAACGCCGAAGGAGGCAGCCGCAATTTTTCCTTTTCCACCCGCGATACCCACTCCAAGCTGTATGAATCCATCGCCATATCCCGCCGGCGCTACCCCAAGGATACGTTTTTTCTGCGGGCGGAAAGCTTTTACAATGTGGCCTCCCAGGTGGACGATTTGGAAAATGATGGCCCGCCGGGGTTTTTGCAGGGCTTTGGCGGGCGCTCGCTGCATGCGCAGTCGCACGGGGAGAGCTTTTTGGCGCTTGTGCAAAACCGGTTTCGCGGCCAGGGGCTGTATCTGCTCGACGAGCCGGAGGCCGCGCTTTCGCCCAGCAAAATTTTAACCTTGATAGCGCAGATAGATTATCTGGTGAAAAACGATTCGCAGTTTCTCATCGCCACCCATTCGCCCATGTTGATGGCCTACCCCAACGCGCAGATTTACGTGTTAAGCGGGCAGGGCATAGAAGAAACGCCCTATAAGCAAACCGAGCATTATCTGCTGACCAAGCGCTTTTTGGACAACCCCGAGCGTATGCTGCGGTATCTACTGGAGGAGGGCGAAGAATAAATGTTAAAAAATTCACACGCCTTTTGCTTGACCTGACAAGAAAGGTTGGGTACAATAAAACTATATGGGTTTGCCCATGAAAAAGGAGGGATATGGGGTTATGAAGATACAGAAAAAAGAAACCCCCTATGTGTTCAATTCCCGCCCGGTTTGCGTATACGAACTGGAGAACCAAAACGGGATGAAAATGAGCGTGACCAACGCCGGCTGCAGCGTGCTGACACTGCTTGTGCCGGATAAAAACGGCAATTTGGCCGACGTGATGTTGGGCTACCGCGACATGTTCGACTACGCGTATAACAAAAACCACTTCGGCGCGGTAATCGGCCGGGTGGCCAACCGCATAGCGGGCGGCAAATTTACCTTAAACGGCAAGGAATACCACCTGCAGGTGAACAACCTGGGGGTAAACAACCTGCATTCGGGCGACACCGGGTTTGACAAAGTGGTGTTTGATTCGCACATAGAAGGGGACAAGATTGCCTTCACCACCCGCCTGCTGGACAACGAGGGCGGCTTCCCCGGCAACATGGATGTGAAAATCTCCTACCAGCTGACCGACGACAACGAATGGGTGCTGGAATACGAGGGCGTGTGTGACCAGGATACCATCGTCAACATGACCAACCATTCGTTTTTCAATTTGGCGGGCGCCGCTTCGGGCAGCATTGAAAACCATGAGTTGATGCTGTGCGCAGACCAATACGTGCCGGTAAACGAAAACCTCATCCCCACCGGGGAACTGGTAGATGTAGCGGGCACCCCGTTTGATTTTCGTTCCTTCAAGCGCATTGGGCAGGATATTGGCGCCGATGACGGGCAGATTGTACGCTGCGGCGGATACGACCACAGCTTTGTGCTAAAGGGCGAGGGCTACCGTAAGGTGGCCGAGGTGTACGAGCCAAGCTCCGGGCGCGTAATGGAGGTGATTACCACCAAACCGGCCCTGCAATTTTATTCGGGCAACTTTTTGGACGGCACCCCCCGCGGCAAAGACGGGGTAAACTACCAAAAACGCGGCGGGCTGTGTTTGGAAACCCATTACCTGCCCAACGCTATCAACGAGCCGAATTTCGACAGCCATATTCTAAAAGCCAATGAACGCTATTACCACAAAACCGCGTACCGCTTTGGCGTACGCTAAAATAAAAAGAGAGGGATTTTTTATGAAAATTGCTGTATTAGTGGAACTGAGCACCGCACACCGCGCACAAGTGGTGATGGAAGAAGTGAAAAAAACCGGCCATGAGGTGTACAACGCCAGCATGTCTTCGCCGGAGGACGAGTTGCAGCTCAATTACCTGCAAACCGGCCTGATGAGCGCCATTTTATTGAACACCCATGCGGTGGATTTTGTCATCGGCGGCTGCGGCACCGGCCAAGGCTACTTGATTAGCGCCAACCAGTACCCCAATGTATACTGCGGGCATATCCTTTCACCGCTGGATGCCTTTTTGTTCTCCCAAATCAACGGGGGCAACTGCGTGTCGCTGGCCTTTAACGAAGGCTGGGGCTGGGGCGGCGAGGTCAACCTCCAGTACATTTTGGAAAAACTGTTCTGCTGCCCGGTTGGCGGCGGCTTCCCGCGCGAGCGCGAAGTGCCCCAGAGAACGTTCCGCGAAAAACTGTGCAACGTATCGGTTGCTACCCACAAGGATATGGAGCAGATTGTAAAAGATTTGGACCAGGATATGGTAAAAGACTGCTTTAAACAACCGGTATTCTGCCAGCTGTTAAAAGATGCGCATGACCCGCTGGCCGACCGTTTGCTGGCTACATACGCAAAATAAAAACAAGCTTTTTGCTAAGTGGCGCCGTGTAAAGCGGCGCCATTTTGTTTTGCTTTTTTGCGGGTTTTCTCAAAACAAAAAGAGGGATACCGCTGCCCGTTATCTGTGCGCTAGGGCATATTGGGCAAAAGCAAGGGGAATTGACATTTGGATAGCGGTTTGGTAAAATACACCTATGCCCAAGAAGGGTGTGAAAAAACCGGAATGTTAGCCAAGAAGGCACAGGCGGCTTTAGGCGGCCTTGTTTTCTTGGCTTCTTTTTTGGGAAAAAAGGGGTAGAAATATGAAAAAAAGTACTGTAAAACCGTTGGTATTTGCAGCGGTTTGTTTGGCCATTGGGCTTATTTTGCCCACCGTTTTCCACACGCTTGCCATCCCGGGCACCATTTTTTTGCCCATGCATATCCCGGTGCTGCTGTGCGGGCTTTTGTGCGGCTGGCAGCTGGGCGGGCTTATCGGCGTGATTGTTCCGCTGTTGTGTTCGGCCCTTACGGGCATGCCGCCTATTTTCCCCACAGGGGTTGCCATGGTGTTTGAATTGTGCACTTATGGCTTGCTTGGCGGGCTGTTTTATCGTAAACTAAAATGGAACGTATATTTGGCGCTTATTGGCGGGATGGTGTGCGGGCGTGTGGTATCGGGCGTTGCCAATGCCGTATTTATGGGCATGGCAAACCAAACCTATGGGCTGCAGGCATTTGTATCGGGCGCGTTTGTTACCGCTTTGCCCGGCATTGCTATACAAATTGTGCTTATCCCGCTTATCATCATCGCTTTGGAAAAATCCAAGCTGAGCGAGCGCCCATAAAAAGGAGTAAACGTTATGCAGCAAATTCGCCAGTATTTTGATAACCTGGCCCCCCAATGGGACGCTATGTGCCATCACGACGATCAAAAAGTAGAAACCATCGTCACCTTGCTAGGGCTCAAGAAGGGCAGTAAGGTAGCGGATATCGCCTGCGGCACAGGGGTTTTGTTCCCCTTTTTGCTTGCGCGCGAGCCTTTGGGTGTGTATGGAATTGATTTATCCCCCAATATGATTGCCATAGCGCGCCAAAAACACGCCGACAAACGGCTGCATCTCACCGCGGGGGATGTGTTGGATTGGGATGAAAGCGGGTTTGATGCGGCCATTGTTTACAGCGCGTACCCGCATTTTGCCGATAAAGCCGCGCTGGCCCAAAAACTGAAGGACATCTTAAAGCCCGGCGGCCGGTTTATGGTGGCCCACAGCGAAAGCCGGCAGGTGATTGATGCGCGCCACCAAAACGGGGCGCAGGCCGTATCGGTGGGGTTAAAACCCGCAAAAGAGGAAATGCACTGGTTTGAAGCCGGTTTTTCCATCGATATTGTGGCGGACACCGACCAGATATACATCCTTTCAGGCACCAAAAAATAAATGCGCGGCAGCAAAAAAGCTTCGGAAAACGCCCGGCCTGTTTGGAAAAGCCGGACAAAATGGCCAAGCTGCAAAGCCGGCGTTAGGCCGTTCTTTTGCGCATTTTATAAGAGGAGGCATTGGAAATGGCGGATAAAGCCGATAAAAAACAAAAAATAGCCCAGTACAAAGCACGCAAAATCACCGGCGGGGTGTTTTGCATACGCAATACCCAAACCGGCAAGAGCCTTCTTATGGCCGAGCGGGATGTAAAAGGCAGCCAAAACCGGTTTGCGTTTTCCCAAATGACCGGAAGCTGCGTGCATATGGTTTTGCAGCAGGATTGGAAAACCTATGGCGCCCAGGCGTTTGCATTTGAAGTGCTGGAGGAGCTGGAAAAAAAGGAAGACCAGACCGACCGGGAATTTGACCAGGATTTGCAAACCTTGCTGGAGATGTGGCGCGAAAAATTTTCAGGGGAAGAATTGTATAATAAGGTTTGACGAAACGAAAAAATTTTGTTATCGTTTAAGTAATACGGCAGCGGGGAACTCTTCCGCTGTATTTTGCTGGAAATGAGGGAAACAGAATGAAAGAAGTAGAAATCAAACAAAACCTGGCCGGCGGCCAAGGGCAGGTAACGCTGAATAAACTGCTGAGCATGGAACAGATGGACGGCAAAGCCCGTATGTTTGCCCACGTGGTTATCCCCAAAGGCAGCTCGATTGGCTACCATGAGCATGTAAATGAAAGCGAAACCTATTATATTTTAAAGGGCAAGGGCCTTTACCAGGATGACGGCAAGGAATATGAAGTCCACCCGGGCGATGTAACCTTCTGCGGCAGCCACCATCATCACGGCATCCAGAACACCGGCGATGAGGATTTGGAATTCATGGCGCTTATTTTGCTGGGCGGCCAATAATGCAGAAGTTTACAGCATGCGCCCGGCGTTTTGCAGGATGACTTTTTTGCAAACATAAGCCTTTTGGCGCGGTATAAGCATACAAAAAAGAGCTTTGGCAAATTGCCAAGGCTCTTTTTTGACGGATGGGTGCGTTTGCGCAAAAAGCAGCCCTTTGCCGCCTGCGCAAAAGAGGAGATATAGCCAAAGATTAAAACAAATCCCTTACCTGGTAGGGCGGGATGGAATCGTTTACCGCGCAGACATAAGGCTTGCCGCCGGTGCCCTGCAAAAATTCCTGTTTGGCGGCTTTTAAAAGCATCGGGTCGCACAGCATATCCAGCCCGGCCGCAGCCATTACCTTTGCGCCGTAAACTGCGCCTTTTACGCCAATAGAGGTGCCAAAACAGGCCGTTGCCTGCCAGGAATGAATGGGTGCGCCAACGTTGACGCAGGTGGTATACAAAAGCGCCGTAGGGGTGATGTAAGAAACATCGCCGATATCGGTCGAACCCCAGAACCCCCCTTTTTCATATGGGAAGATGCCGGTATACAGGTCGGTTTCGGGCGGGCAGCGGTAGTTTTTGCAGGCCTGGGCCCATTCATCGGGCAAGGTGGCGTTGAGCGCATGGGCAAACTGCAATTCTTCCTGCGTCCATTCGGGCTGCGGAATTTCCGCAAGCGTTTGCTGCAGCTTTTGCGAAATGGTCTCGTTATACAATGTGGGATAACAGGCGCTTTCCAGATAAATTTCCAACCTGGTACCGGTCATGTTCGCCGCACTTTGGGCGATTTCGCATATTTTTTGGTGCAGCGCGTCCACCTGCTCGCGGGTGGGCGCTACAATGGCATACCAAACGCTGGCAAAATCGGGCACCACTACAGGGTTGGCCCCGCCGTTGGGGATCACATAGGGAAAGCGGCAGTCCTGGCTGACATGTTCCCGCAAAAAATGCACCCCGGTGTTCATAAGCTCTACGGCGTCCAACGCGCTTTTGCCCAAATCCGGGGAAATGCATGCATGGGCGGATTTGCCGTGGAACACAAAATGCACCGAGTTTAACGCCGCCATCGAACGCATAAACGCCCCGTTAAAGCGCCCGGAATGGAACGAAAACGCCATATCCAGCTCTTTAAAGCAGCCTGCGCGCGCCATGAACACCTTGCCAAGGTATTGTTCTTCGGCCGGGCAGCCATAAAACACCAGCGTTCCTAAAAGATGGTGCTCTTCCATTGCGCGTTTTAGCCCCAGTACGGCGCCCAAATGCCCTACGCTTATCAAATTATGCCCGCAGCCGTGGCCGTTGCCACCGGGGGTAACCGGCTCTTTATAGGCGCAAGTCTTTTGGCTCATCTGCGGCAGGGCGTCGTATTCGCCCAAAAAGCCCAGCACCGGCTTGCCTTGCCCCCATTCGGCCCGAAAAGCGGTGGGCAGCCCGGCAATCCCTTTTTGCACGCGAAAGCCTTCTTCGGTTAAAATTTTGCAAAGCGTATCGCAGGCAAAAAATTCATTGCCATAGGTTTCCGGATGCTCCCACAGCTTAATGGCCAGCTTTTCTAACTGGGCGTAACGCGCGTCGATTTCCTTGATGGCAGTGGTACGCAAAACAAGCACTTCCTTTCAAAAGCGGTTTTCTATTTGCCTAAAACTTTTCTTCTATCATAGCATATTCTGTATGGTTTGTACAAGAAAATTGCCGGTTGCATTTTTGCATCCATTTGGTACAATAAAAGAAAAAAGGAGAAAAATACCATGCAGTTTCGCTTTGACCATAACAACTACAACGTGCGCGATTTGGACAAATCCCTGGCTTTTTACAAAGAAGCCCTTGGCTTGCAGGAAATCCGCCGCAAAGTGGCCGAGGACGGCAGCTTTATTTTGGTGTATTTGGGCGATGGGATTACCCCGCATTCGGTGGAATTAACCTGGCTGCGCGATTTTGACCGCGCTTACAACCTGGGGGATAATGAAATCCACCTGGCAATGAAGGTGGATGATTTTGAAGGGGCCTATCAAAAGCATAAAGAGATGGGGGTTATCTGTTTTGAAAACCCCAAAATGGGCATTTATTTTATTGCCGACCCCGACGGCTACTGGATTGAAATTGTGCCGCAAAACCGCTAAAAAGCAAAGCCCTGCTTTTAAATAGCAGGGCCTTTTTGTTTGCCAAAACCGTCAGCTTAGATGAAAATGAAGAGGAAACAAAACCTTTTTTAGCAAAACTTCTTATTTTCTTCGTAAATTACTTGTTTTCTATAGAAATACAATTGTGTTTGTAGTAAAATACAATTGCAAAAACCGTATTTTTACACATGGGATATCTTCTATCTTCTTCCATAGCAAGGCAGCACCCCAATCAAAAGCCGGCGTAAATTTTACGCCGGCTTTTGGCCGGTTATAAAGCAAACCGCCGGAATCCTTTCCGGCGGTTTTGTTAAAACGATATATTCTTGCGCAGGCGGCGCAGCACAAACGAACCCAGCGCAATTTTGGCGGCGTCCCCCAGCAAAAAGGGCACTACACAGGCCATTAAAGCGGGCAAAAGCTGCGTATGGGTGGAAAAGCAATACCAGGCCGTGCCCAGCGCATAGCACGCGGCCAGGCCCACCGCCATGGACAAAGCGCTTTTTAAAAAACTGTCGCCCAGCTTTTGCACCAGCAGCCCGCACAGCAGCGCGGCCAGCAAATACCCGATGATATATCCCCCCGTAGGCCCTAAAAGGGTGCCCACCCCAGAGCGGAACATGGAAAACATCGGTATGCCCACCAGCCCTAAGCACAGGTATACCGCCTGGCTAATCAAGCCGCCAACCGGCCCTAACAAGCCGCCGGCCAAAAACACCGACAAAGTAGCCAGGTTAATCGGCACCAGCCCCGGCATGGGGATGGCAATTTGAGAGAAAATAGCGGTTAACGCAGCAAACAGCGCATAGCCCGCCAGTTTTTTTACGTGCATTTTTAAACCCTTCCCATATAAGATGTGAAAACTTGCTGCAACAGTATACCATAAAATTACAGGGAAACCAACCTTATACAGAAAAATTTGCCGTTTTTATAAAAGCTCGGCAAAGCTGCGGATGTACACATCACAGGTTTGCTTTAGCTCCTGCTGGCGCGCTTGGGCGCTTTCATCGTACACGCCCACCACATAAAAACCGGCCTGTTTGGCGGTTTTGGCGGCATACAGCGCGTCTTCATACACGGCAATTTGCAAAGGCGCGGCGCCAAAGTCCCGGGCTGCCTGTAAAAAAATCTGCGGCGAATGCTTGCCAATGCCCAGGGTTTCGCAGCTGTAAATGCGCGCAAAGTAAGGCAGGATGCCCAAACGGGCAAAACAGCTTTGGCACAGCTCCTCGCTGGAGGCCGTTGCCACGCACATGCGCACCCCTTGTTTATGAAGGGCCTGCAAATACGCTTTGGCATGCGGCTTTAAAGGGATGTCGCGGCGGTAGTGGCCTTCTATCATATCGTTTAGCTGGCGCATAATGTCTTCTTTGCCAAACGCAACGCCCAGCTCGCTTATAAAATAATCCGCCGCTTCCATAAGGGTCATGGTTTCCAAACGCGCGGATAAATCATGGGGCGGGGCAATGCCCTGGCTTACAAGATATTCCGCACCCAAACGATGCCAGTAGGGCATGGAGTCAACCAGCGTGCCGTCCATATCAAAAATGGCAAAGGGATGGTTCATTTTACACCGCCTTTTAGCATCTGCCGGCTGAGCGCAAGCAGGTTTCGGGTGGCTTTTTGCACATCGGGGGAAGCAAAAATCGCGGAAATCACCGCAATGCCGTTTACCCCGCTGCCACAAAGCTGCATCACGTTTTGTTCGTTGATGCCGCCGATGGCCACCACCGGTATGTGTACGCTTTGGCAGATTTCTTTCAGGGTTTGCATGCTTAAATGCCCGGCGTCCTTTTTGGTGGAGGTGGAAAACACAGCCCCCACCCCGATGTAATCCGCGCCGCTTTGCTCGGCCTGTATGGCCGACTGCACCGTGTTGGCGGAAATACCCAAAATTTTATCCGGCCCAATTAACGCGCGCACATCCTTGTTTTGGATATCCTTTTGGCCCACATGCACCCCGTCGGCGCCGCTTTGCAGGGCAACTTCTATGTTGTCGTTGATCACACAGGGCACATGGTAGCGCCGGGCAATGGGCAAAATTTCGTTGGCAAGGGCCAAAAAGGAGGCGTTGTCCAATTCCTTTTCGCGCAGCTGCAAAAAGGTGGCGCCGCCTTGCAAAACCAGTTCCACCTGGTTGGCAAGGGTGTCGTTTTTCAGCCAGCTGGAATCGGTAATGGCGTATAAAGTCATGCTTTCAGGCGAGAGTTTCAATCTGTATTCCTCCTAACTGTTGTGGGGTAAGGGTGCTCATATAATCCAAAAGATAGGTGCGAAACGAGCCGGTGCCGCTGCCTTCTTGCTGCACTTTTTGCGCGGCAAGCTCGCCGCACAGGCCCATAGCGCCCACAGCGGCCAGCGTGGCATGAAAAAGGTCTTGCGGGTTTGCGCCCACAAACGCGCCGATGAGCGCGGTAAGCATACAGCCGCTGCCGGTGATGCGCGCCATCATGGGATGGCCGTTGTGGATGGCATAGGCGTTTTGCGCGTCTGCGACAATATCCACCGGCCCGGAAATGGCGACAACCGCCTGGGTGCGCGCGCTTAAAGCCTGCGCAAGGCGCGCGGTTTTTGAAAGGTTTTGCGCGCTTAATAGGTCTTCATAACTTGCATCCACCCCTTTTACCGAGCTTGTCCCCAGCGCCAGGGCTTTGATTTCCGAAACATTGCCGCGGATAACCGAAACATGTGCGTTTTGCAGCAGCGTTTTTACAGCGTTGTTGCGCAAGGCGCTGGCGCCTGCCGCAACCGGGTCGAGCACCACCGGATGGCCCAGGCGGTTATTTTCCTGCGCAGCTTTTACCATCGCCTCCAAACAGCCGATGGCCCCCATGTTCAAAACCAGGCTTTGGCACATGCGGGTGATTTCCTCCACCTCGCGGATATCCTGGGCCATGGTGGGCGATCCGCCGGCTGCCAGAATGATGTTGGCGCAGTCGTTGACCGTGACAAAATTGGTGATGGTATGCACAATAGGGGCGCGCTCTTTTACATTTTGCAAAAGCGAGGAAAACATGCCGGCCCCTCCTTTACGATATTCGCATATCCCCTAGCAGTTTATCCAGCACTTTGGCTTTTTTCAGCGCCAGCAGCACACCCAAAGCCAGTGCCGCGCCCATCATGGACGAGGGGATGAAAAAGGGGATGTAGTAAAACGGGGAGGTCAAATCCAGCCCGTAAATCCAAATCATAAACGGGTAAGCCACTAAGGCGCTAATAATGCCGGTGCCGATGACTTCGCCGACAACCGCCGCCCAAAAGTGTTTCAGCCAGCGGTACAAAAGCCCGGACAAAAACGCGCCGAATATGGCACCGATAACCGCCAGCAGGGTGCTGCCGTTTAGCGCCATGCGCATAAGCCCGGTGAGCAGTGCCGCCAAAAGCCCGTACCAGGGGCCCACAAATACCGCAGCCAACACATTTATAAAATGCTGGAACGGCGCCATTTGGGGGAAATATACAAAGGTGGACAGCACATAGCCTAAAGTGGCAAACAATGCGGTCAGCACCATTTTGCGCAAAGTGGAATGTTTCATCAAAATGCCTCCTTCAAATTGTACAAATGGTCCAAAGGCCCGGGGCCGCGCCCCAAATTCAGGCCCTGTTTCAGTGCCCCGGTTAAATACGCTTTGGCCAGGCGCACGCTTTGTTCCAAGCTTTCGCCTTTTGCCAAATTGCAGGCAATGGCCGAAGAAAGCGTGCACCCGGTGCCGTGGGTATTGGGGTTATCCACCCGTTTTTCGCACAGCCACACCCCGCCGCCAGGAGTAACCAAAACATCGTCGGCGTCGTGTACGCCGTGCCCGCCTTTGATAAGCACCGCCTGCGCCCCCAGCGATAAGATGGCCCGGCCCGCCGCCTGCATGTCCTCTTTGGTATGGATGGACTGCCCGCTTAAAATCTGCGCTTCGGGGATGTTGGGGGTGATAACCGAGCACAAAGGAACAAGCTCTGTTATAAGCGCGTTTGTGGCACTGGGGTTTAAAAGGCTAGAACCAGAGGTGGAAACCATCACCGGGTCGAGCACCACAAACGGCGGCCGGTAGGTTTTTAACGCCTGCGCAACAGCGTGTATGGCGTCCTTATCCCCCAGCATGCCGATTTTTACGGCATCCGGGAAAATGTCCTCAAACACGCGGTCAAGCTGTTCGGTGATAAATTGCGGCGAAAGCTGCACCACCGAGGAAACCCCCATGGTGTTTTGCGCTGTTAGCGCGGTAAGCACGCTCATGCCGTATACCTTGTGAGCGCACATGGTTTTTAAATCGGCCTGTATACCGGCCCCACCGCTGGGGTCGGACCCTGCGATGGTTAAAACCGTTTTCATACTACCCCTCCCTAGAACAATAAAAAATGGGATATACCAAAATAGGTATATCCCACGCAAATGTACGTTTGATGCAGATGCTTCCCTACGTTGGCATTATCCAAATCAGGTAAGGTCGAGGGGCACACCCCTCCTCTCAGCCTCCTGTTGGAAGCTCCCTTGCGTATTTTAGCGTATCACACCTGCCATCGTTTGTCAAGAAGGGCAAGCAAAACTTAAAAGAGCTCTTTTGCAATCCCTGTTAGTCTGGCAAGGGCCGCTTTTGGCCGGGCTTTGGGGCGCAAAGGCCTTGGCATAAATGCAAGGCATGTTTTGTCCCCTTAAAAAGCCAAAAGTTACCCCCGGCATGCCCCTGCTGCCGGCCAAAGCAAGCTGCCCGGTGCACCACAGGCAAATGCAAAATTGCCAAGCATGCACCCGGCTTTTTGAAAGATGGGGCGAATCGTATTTTACCGGCCAAATGCGGGCAAAACGAAAAAACGCCCCCCTTGGCAAAACCCAAGGGAGGCGCAATGAGTTATTAGTCTTCTACCAATTCTTCTACTTTGTCCGCATAGGGGTTTTCGTAGGAGTGTTTTTTCTGGGCGTCGGCTTTGTATTTGTTTACCAAAGCGGTGGATTTGGTCACCGGCTGCAAGGTGCCTGCGCCGGCCACACAGCCGCCCGGGCAGCCCATGCCTTCCAGCAGGTAGCCGTTGAATTTGCCTTGGCGGGCAAGCAGCAGCATTTTTTTGCAGTCCTGCAGCCCTTGGGCGGATTCCACCTTGACTTCGCGGTCCGGGTCAATCTTTTTAATGCAGTTGACCACCGCCTGGGCAACGCCGCCGGAAACCGCAAAGCCTCTGCCGTCGCCGCTGGCGACATTCAGGCTTTCATCCGGGTCAACTTCTTCCAGGTTGATGTCCTTGGCCAGGAACATACCCATAATTTCTTCAAAAGTAAGCACAAAGTCCACATCGCTGCGCACGCTGCGGCGGGAAGCTTCCAGTTTTTTGGCCGCGCACGGGCCGACAAATACCACTTTGCAGTCCGGGTCTTGCTTTTTAATCATGCGCGCGGTAAATACCATAGGGGTAAGCGCCATGGAGATATACGGGGCAAATTCCGGGAAGAGCTTTTTGGCCATCATCGACCACGACGGGCAGCAGGAAGTTGCCATAAAGGGCTGCTCATCCGGCACTTTTTTCAAAAAGTCTTTGGCTTCATCAATGGTGCAAAGGTCGGCGCCGGTTGCCACTTCCACCACGTCGGCAAAGCCGAGTTCTTTCATGGCGGCAACCACTTTTTCGGGGGTTACTTTGGGGCCAAACTGGCCTACAAACGCAGGGGCAATGGCGGCCACTACGCGGGTGCCGCTTTTAATGGCGTGGATAAGCTGGAAAATCTGGCCTTTGTCGGCAATGGCGCCAAACGGGCAGTTTACCAGGCACATGCCGCAGGATACGCATTTATCGTAGTTGATTTTGGCCCTGCCCAATTCGTCGGATTCAATCGCATCCATGCCGCAGGCCTGGGCGCAGGGGCGCTCGAGCTTCAAGATGGCCTGGTAAGGGCAGGCTTCTTTGCAGCGGCCGCATTTGATGCATTTATCCTGGTCGATAACGCTTTTGCCGTTTACAATGCTAACAGCGCCTTTGGGGCAAACTTCGGTGCAAGGATGGGCCAGACAGCCCTGGCAGCCGTTGGATACCATAAATTTTTTGGGCGGGCAGGCATTGCAGGCAAATTTGATGATATTGATAAGCGGCGGGTCGTAATATTTTTCGGCAATGGCACTTTCGGTAATGCCCTGCGAAACCGGGGCATGCTCGTCCATCGGGCGCAGCGGCAGGCCAATGGCCAAACGCAGGCGCTCGCCGATGATGGCGCGTTCCAAAAATATGGAATTGCGGTAGGTGGCAACTTCGCCGGGTAAAATTTTATACGGCAGTTCTTCAATACGCGAATAATCGCCGCCTTCGTAAGCCAAGCGTGCAATTTCGGTAAACACTTTGCGTCGTAAATCGGTTACAGACGAATAAATCCCTCTCATCTTTTTCTTGTCCTTCCTTGCGTTTTTTTTATCGCAAACATTATAAACACATTATAGCAAAAATACAATGGTATTGGTTGATGAATATTTTGACTTTTTCGCGTCATTTATCGGAAAGTTCGATAAAAATAACGCCATTTTTACAAATCTCTTCCATGCGGATGCACACAATGCTTCATATCGCTTTACAGCGGTGTTTTGCCGGCCCAAAAGCCCCTTGGGGCCCCTTGCCCAATGGTGAAAGAATAAGAAAGTTTTCCTGCAAAAAAAGAAAACCGCCCGCCAAATATGGGGACGGTTTTCCGGTGCGGCGTATAAGCGCTGTTTGGGGGACGCGCTTATACATAAGGGGGAGTTTTATATGCAAAAGAGCAGCTTGCCGTATGTGGGGAAGGGCCAATATTCCTCGGACGTAATGGTTTCGAGTTCATCGGCAACGGCGCGCAGCTCCTGCATAGCAGGGAATACCTGTGCACGGTAGTAATCGGCTGTGCGCTGGGGGTCGCTTTCGTTTTTGGCGCCCAGCAGCGCTTCGTCCAGGGCTTCTATTTTTTTATACAGGCAGCCCGAAAGTTTGGACAGCTTTTGTGCAAGCGTTTCTTCCACGCCGGTGGGAATTGCCTCCGACAGCGCCTTTTTGGAAAGGGCTGTGTCCACCACTTCCCGGGTGTAGCGCATAACGGCGGGCAAAATGTCTTTTCTGGCCATATCCAGCATGGTAAGGGCTTCAATATGCAGGGTTTTGCAGTAGTTTTCCAGCAAAATCTCATACCGGGAGTAGATTTCCGACTTGGTGAAAATGTGGTGTTTTAAAAACAGCTGCACATTTTTTTCTGCAATGAAATACGGCAGGGCTTCGGGGGTGGAACGCAGGTTCAAAAGCCCGCGGCGCTGGGCTTCCTGCACCCATTCGTCCGAGTAGTTGTTGCCG
>CAJFVS010000067.1 GCA_904420505.1 Candidatus Alloruminococcus vanvlietii
CACATAGGTGGTTCGCACGGTTTGGTCTTGCAGCTGGGCAAACTGACCCAAAAACTGCGGGGCAAATTTAGAAGGCTCTGAGGTTATCCTTTTTGGTTTGGGTAAACTGCCTTGCCTGCGCCGTTTCCTTTACCTGCAAGCACAGCCAGAAGCCGCTATCGTCGATTGTCCACCGGGCTTCTTCAAAGGTCAGCTTCACGGGGCGTTTTCCTCCTTTTCAAGCACCACGATAAATATGTCAACCGTGGCAGATATTGGCTGTCGATAAAATTTTTATCAAAAGCGATCGGGTGTTCTGTAATCCTTTCGTGGTCTATGGGGTTAAAAAAGTTTTGGTAATCTTCTTCTAAAAGCCTGTAAGCTACAATCTTACACGGCTTTTTTGCGGCGAACATCTGCACTTGGCATTGCATCCAATAAGGCCATATGACTACAAATTCCGGCTTTAAATGGGTTTTTATCTCAACAATGGTGCTTTGTTCTTCCCCGTCCAAATTCACCTTCAGGCGCAAAGAACGGATTTTGATTTGCCTGTCCATTTGGGTGATGCCGATGCTTTTTAAAATAGCGTGTTCGTAATATGTACCAGCCATCATGGAGCGGTTTGTAAAATGGTTTTGCCAAAGCCCCAGCTTTTCGCCCCACCATCGCCAAAAGGTCGGGCTTTTCCACGGCCCCATAATTTTTGCCGTATCGCTTGCGCCAAACCATCCGCTGCGGTCGTGATTCTGTATCATAGCTGGTCAATCGCCTTTTCAAATTTGTAAATGGTTTCAAAGCATTTCATCACGGATTCATATTGTTTTTCGTTAACACCGATGCTTTTTTGAATCGTTCGCATTTCCATTCCCAAAGCCAATAGGTCGGTGACTTTTTCCTCAATCCGGCGCTTGATTGCCAGAATGTTGTGATAGCTTAAATCCTCCGCGGCGTTTATGTCGGTATCGCTGTCTTTGAGCCAAAGCGAAAACCCAAGTCCCGTAAAACGCTCCGTCGGAAATACGCCGGCTGCGCAGGGTCTTGGCATAGCAAAACCAGTTGTGCCAATGTAATATCCGTCCATGTGGATTTGCGCCTGCCTCCCGTTTTTGAAGCAGCAAAAGCGGGAGGTTTGTTTTGCCCATACACGGCGGCAATAGATAATGTCCCATTTATGGTACATGCTGTGTGTTATGCTTAGTTTGCAGCTTCTTTTAATGCAATAAGCTCATTTAAAGCATTTCGCAAAGTCTGTTCTGCATGTTTAGGTTCGCGGTGGCCGTTCATAACAGAGCTTAAATATTTTTCGTGCCAACCTACGTGTGCGGCCAGTTGCTTTGCGGTAATCCCTTTAAGGTGCATTTCGCCAATTAAATCTGCTGTCCATTGTGCAGGCATACAAAAGTAATCTCCTTTCTTTTTGATTTGTTGACTTAAGTAGTCTTATATGATACTATATTGTTGCTACACAAAATTGTATCGAAAGATTACTTAAGTTGCTTTTATGGGTATATTATACGATTACTTAGGTTGCCTGTCAACGAGAAAAAGCAACTTTTTTAGCTTTCTGCATATTTAACAAAAAATGGAGTGTTTTTTGTGTTTTATGACAGATTTGAAGAGTTGTGTTTAAGAAAAGGGGTTTCCCGGCAAAAAGCGTGCATAGATTGCGGGTTTAGCCGAACAGCGTGGAATAAATGGAAATATGGCGGAATTCCCAATGGGGATGGTATCCAGCGGTTAGCCGATTATTTCCATGTCAGTACCGATTATCTCTTGGGCAAAGAAGACACAAAAAAAGCCCCTGCCAAGCAGGAGCCTACTGACGAAGATATTATGTTTGCTCTATGGGGCGATACTAAAGACATTGATAAAGACGACTTGGAAGATGTAAAGCGTTATGCCGCCTTTATCCGGGAAAGGAAGAAGAAAAAATGACGGACTTGCTCACTCTCTACCAAATTGCCGATGTGGAACATATCGAGGTAGATTGTTTTGAGCTTAACAAACGCGAATCTCTTTCTTTAATGGATGAGGAAGGACACAGATATATTGCGGTTGACCCTAATAAATTGTGTTCTGTATTGGACGAAAAAATGAAAATAGCCCATGAGTTAGGGCACTGTATTACCAATAGCTTTTATAATCAAAGGGCAACATTTGATATCCGCCAAAAACATGAAAACCGCGCGGACAAATGGGCCATCCGGCAGCTTGTACCCAAAAGCGCCTTTTTCCGCGCATTGGGTAACGGGTATACAGAAATTTGCCAATTGGCGGAATATTTTAACGTAACCGAAGATTTTATGCGCAAGGCATATTGCTACTATATGCACGGCAACCTTGCAGTAGAGGCGTATTTTTAAGCAGACCATATGCTTAAGGCGGTGGGGCAAACATGTTTAAATCCACAAAAGAAATGCTAAAAGAACTCATCATTAAAAAGGCCAATGAGGTATTGAATGTCTATAAACGCATTCTCTTTAATGGAATAGACCATGCTGTGTCGGAAGAAATATTTAACGAAATGATTATGGAAAGCATCGGCACACGCGCTTTTAAACAGTATGAGGAATCCCTGTTTGACAGCGTTATGGAGCATGTCAAAAAAGTTTCTCCGCAGGCCGAGTTCCGTCTGAACATGTGTTTGCTTTCTCCTTCTTTGTGCGGGTATGATGTGGATTTTGCCAAAGCTTGCGGCGCTGGCGTTGCCTTTGCGGTTGCATATTTTTGTGTAACCGGCGAGATTGCAGCCCCGCAGGATGCTTTGCAGCTAAACCAAATCCAAAAACAATTGCTGCACAACGCTCTATTGGAATTTCAAAATGAGCACAAAGATCTGCTGGAAAAAGCAGAGCATTTTGCCCCTTTTCTCGCTTTTTCACAAATTGCATTACCCGATGAAACATTGCAGCAAGTAGCCTCCCCCTCCGATTCCGACAGCTGTTTGTCTTCAAATTTAAAGGAACAATATCAAAAAGAAATTGAAGAGTACGAACAGCAGCAGGAGCGCCAAACAAACGATAGATGGGTGGATAATATATTAAAGTTTGTTGTTTATGGCTTGGGAGCTATTGTTGCTGTTGGAATATTGTGGATATTGGGAAGTACCGGATTCATACGCCCAATTACAGAAGAGGAAGATAAACAGATACACGGGCAATATGCATCCGGCTACCTCGATATTCAACCTCACTCGCAATACACCACCCCTTCATCCCCCCAAACCCGTGAAGAAGCAGACAATGCTTATGCACAAATATTAAAGGACAATGGCCACAACACGCCGATTAAGACCCCTTCGTACTCTAAACCGATAAGTAGCCAATCAAATTCTCCCACACAATATGAAGAAGGAAGTCTTTTAGAAAAGCTTCAACATGATTCGCAAAACCAAACCGAGCCACAGTCTATTACCGTATGGATAGCTGGAAGCGGCAATGGCACCAAATATCACAGAAATCCAAGTTGCAGCAATATGAAAAATCCGTTAGAGCTTGCAATGAGCGAAGCTTTGAAGCTGGGGTATGCCCCTTGTCAAAAATGTTATTAAATAAAAAACCCGCCCCCTGCGCCAACAGGAAGCGGATTTTCGTGGTAGCTTACCCGAAAAGGATAAGACAAGTATTGCACCTTGATTATACCTTTTTGGGCAGGCTTTGTAAAGTATTCTTTTTTTAGCCGTTCAAGGAGGTTTTTATTATGCCAAAAGCAAAGAAATTGCCAAGCGGAAACTGGCGGGTGCAAGTCTTTCTAGGGTACGAAAACGGCAAAAAGATTATGCGCTCTGTAACGGCACCTACAAAAAAAGAGGCTGAATTGGAAGCCGCCAAAATTGCCCTAAAACGCGATTTAACAGAATCTAAGCACATCCCTTTAACCGAAGCCATTGACATGTATATACAGCAAAAATCCGAGCAATTATCTCCTTGTACCATCCGCGGCTATCGAATTGTACAGCGAAATGCATTCCCCTTCCTTATTAGCCGGGAAATTACCGCCATTACCGAGCAGGATATTATGGCGCAAATGCTGGAAAACATGAAAAAATATAAAGAGAAAACCATCGTCAATCAATTCAGCTTGTTGCGGTCGGTGCTGGATTTCCACGGGATTTCTACAACCGTTCCCGATTATCCACGGAAAACGAAAACCGCGATAAAAGTCCCCACCCTTTCGGAAGTGGAAAAAATTATCCACATTTTGCGTGGAACCGATATTGAATGCCAAATATTGTTGGCGCTCACCTGTTCCTTGCGGCAAAGTGAAATTGCTGCTTTACGCGCACAAAATATCGACGGCGATATTGTAAAAGTTTCCGGCGCAATGGTTTATGACGAGCATTCCAAACTGGTGTGGAAACCCACCAACAAAACCGCCGACAGCCAGCGTGTAGTCGTGATGCCTAAACGTTTGGCGCAGCTCATGAAAGAAAAATGCATTGCCAACCCGAACGGTTTATTGTTTACTACATCTCCTATCTTAGTGCTAAAAAAATTTCAGAAACTATTAAATCAAAACAACCTCCCGCCTTATACCGTCCATGCAATGCGGCATGCTTTTGCAGCATTTATGCACCATTCCGGCGTACCTGACCAATATATTATGAAAATGGGTGGTTGGTCGTCCCCAAATATAATGAAGTCCGTCTATCAATATGCTTTTGAAGATGAAACAATGGAAATGAAGAAAGCCGTTAACGCCAAATTTGATAGTTTGGAATAAACGGCCTATATTTTATATGATTTCGTGTGAAATTTCGTGTGAACTTTTTTGGAAAAACACTGTATTTTGGGTACATTTTCGGCACTTTCAGGTGCAGTTTTTTGCCGCTTAAAGCATGAGAAAACCCGCATTACAAGCCAATCTACGGCCTATCATGCGGGTTTCTTCTTTGGAGCGGGTAAAGGGAGTCGAACCCTCCTATCGACCTTGGGAAGGTCGCGTTCTACCGATGAACTATACCCGCGTGTTTATTATCATATACCATTTTGCCAAAGATTGCAAGAGGAATTTTGTCTTATTTTTCTCCAGCTTGACAATTTTGCCCATATGCCGTTTAATAAAACTGGAGAAAAATATAAAGGAGCGTTCATCATGCAAAAACAGGTTTATTTTACCGCCACCCTGGTACAAGGGGGAGACGATGCTTTTAAACGCATGCTGGAAGAATCCGGCTTTGTGCTGCACGATTATTCCAAAACCGCCTTGCATATGGATAAAGAAACCTATATTCAAACCTTCCAAGATGCCGACGCCATCATCGCAGGGGTAGAGCCGCTGGATGAAGAAGTCCTTTCCCGCCTGCCCAATTTAAAAATTATCTCGCGCCGCGGCGTCGGGTACGATACGGTGGATTTAAACGCCGCCAAAGCCCATAACATCTGCGTTACCCGCACAGCCGGCGTGTTGGAATACGCCCTGGCCGAACTGGTGATTTCCTACATGCTCACCTTTGCCCGTAAAATCCCGGTTATGGACCAAAACATGCGCAACCACCGCTGGGAAAAACCCCTTGGCATGGAATTGCGCGGGGCTACTTTGGGTATTTTCGGCATGGGCGGCATTGGGCGCGAGCTTGCCCGCTTGGCCAATGTGTTCGGCATGAACATTCTTTACCACAACCGCCGCCGCAATGAACGCGCCGAGCAGGAGCTGGGCGTTCAATACGTTTCGTTCGAAGAATTGCTTAAGCAATCGGACTTTTTGTCCATCAATGCGCCTTTAACCGAACAAACCCGCGGCGTATTTGATTTTGCCGCCCTTAGCCAAATGAAAAAAACCGCTTATCTTATCAATACCGCACGCGGCCCGCTGGTGGATACCCCCTCTTTGGTAAAAGCGCTGGAGCAAGGGGTCATTGCGGGTGCTGCCACCGATGTATACGACAGCGAACCCTGCACCGACACCCCTTTGTCCAACCTGCCCAACACCCTGTTGACCCCGCATTGCGGCCCCTTTACCGCAGGCACCTTTAAGGCCATGAACGATGCAGCCGCCAAAAATATCATCGACTTTTTTGCAGGCCACGTGGAAGAAAAAAATCTGGTAAGCAAATAAAGTTGCCCGCCTGTTAAAATGCAGCGCATTTTTAACCGCCGGGATGTTCTGTCCCCTTTCGGGCCTTTACGCAACCGCTTGCCCCCAGGGCCGGGCGCTATGCAGTCTTGCCCCGCTTTGTTCGCCCCTAAAGGTAACCCGCGCCCTTTTTTGGCAAGCTTTTTAAGCCTGTCCCTGTGTTTTGGCAAACCGGCGCGCCATGCTTGTTTTGTGTGGCTTTTTGCCGGCATGCGCACCCTGCTGTGCGCGCACTGCCTGTGCGCATAGCCTTGCAAAATGGCCTTTTGTCCCGGCTGCATGCAGGCGCATAACACAAAAAATATCCCCATCCAAAGCCTGGATGGGGACTTTTTATTTTTGCATGCTAAATTGGTAAGCCTCATCAATCCAGCCCAGCAGCTGCTCATCAATCTGTTGGGGGCTTTCTAGGAACACATGGTGTGTCCAGCGGTTGGGGTAAGGTTCCACCGCCACCCCAATGCGGGGCGAATGCACCTGCCGGCCCAAACCAAACGTCACCACGCAGCACACCGGCGGAATGCCCTTTCTTTTCGGCGGCAGCGAAACGCAGGCAAACAAATGCTTGTTGTAAAAGCCAATCTGCGTTTTCTGCACCTTGATGCGCACCGCAGGGTACCGCTGCAGAACCTGCTCTTCCAGCCGCTCGTATACCGGCAGCATCTGGGGCAGTTTATCAAAAAAAGCCAGCTTGTCGGCAATGTCTTGCATAAGGCTTTCCCTCTTTTTCCTTTCGGTTACAGCAGCGAGGAAATCACCGCCGCTTTGGAAATAATGCCGGTAAAACGGTTTTGCTCGTCAATTACCGCTATGGGGAAACGCGCGTCCGCCGCAATGGGCATCAAATCGTTAATAGAAGTATCCGGGCTTACGCGGGGCAAATCGGTAATCATATACTGGTCTACCGTTTTGCCTTCCCGGCGGGCGGAAATCGCCCCGTCCTGCGTAATCACGCCCATCAACTCCAGATGGTTGTTGATAACATAGGCGCTGGATACGCCGTTTTTCTGCATTTCTTTTAACGCAATGGGGCCGGTATCGCGCAGATGCACCAAACAAGTCGGGGTCATCATAATATGCGAAGCCGAGAATATCCGCGATTTATCGGCGCTTTCAATAAATTCTTTTACATAGTCGTCGGCCGGGTTGGCTGTCATGTTTTCGGGGGTATCCAGCTGAATCAAGCGCCCGTCGCGCATAATGCCAACCGTTTGCCCCAGCTTAAACGCCTCGTCAATGTCATGGGTGATAAAAATAATGGTTTTGTTCATCTTCTGCTGGATGCGCAAAAGCTCAAACTGCATGTCGCGGCGCACCAACGGGTCCAGCGCCGAAAACGGCTCATCCATAAGCAGAATGTCAGGGTCGTTTGCCAAAGCGCGCGCCAAGCCAACGCGCTGGCGCATGCCGCCGGAAAGCTCGCCGATGTTTTTGCTTTCCAAACCTTCCAGGCCCACCATTTTAATCATTTCCCGGGCTTTTTCTTCCCTTTGGGCTTTGGCAACCCCTTTGATTTCCAGCCCGTAGGCCACATTGCCCAGCACATCGCGGTGGCTCATAAGCCCAAAGCTTTGGAACACCATCGCAATTTTTTGCCGGCGGTAATCGCGCAATTCTTTTTTATCAAACTGGGAAATATCGGTGTCTTCAAACAAAATCTTGCCCGAAGAGGGGCGCTGCAGCATATTCAAGCACCTTACAATGGTGGATTTACCCGAACCGGACAAGCCGATGAGCACAAATATCTCGCCGCGGCGCACTTTAAACGATACATCGTTGACCGCTACCGTTACGCCGGTTTTTTTGTAAATTTCGTCTTTTTGCGCCCCTTCGGCAATCATTTTCTGGGCTGCCGATTTATTCATGCCAAACAAACGGGAAAGATGTTCTACACGCAAAATGATATCGTTATCGCTCATTTTTGTTTGCCTCCCTCTTTTTTAATGAGGCCCTGTGTCAATCTATCCAGCAAAATCGCCAGGAACACAATGGCAATACCCGGCAGCAACGCCTGGCCAACCTCCATGCGGTTGGTTGCCACCAAAATTTCCATGCCAAGGCCGTTTGCGCCAATAAGCGCACAGGTTACCACCATCGACATCGCCATCATAATCGTTTGGTTTACACCTGTCATAATGGTGGGCAACGCTTGGGGAATTTGCACCTTAAACAGGGTTTGCATGCGGCTTGCGCCGAACGAAACCGATGCTTCCACCACTTCTTTGTCCACATTGCGGATGCCATGGCTGGTCATGCGGATAATGGGGACAATCGAATAGATGATGGTGGCGATAACCGCCGGCATTTTGCCAACGCTGAACAAGATGATGGTAGGTACTAAGTATACAAATGCAGGCAACGTCTGCATCAAATCCAAAATGGGGCGTACAATGCGCTCTGCCCGGCGGGACATCGAAATCAAAATGCCGATGGGGAAACCAAACAGCAGCGAGAAAAACACCGAAACAATCACAATCGTCAGCGTTTGCAGCATCAAATCCCACAAGCCGAACAAGCCGATGGCAAACAGCATCGCCGCATACAAAATGCCGGTGCGGATGCGCTTGCTAATAAAATACCCGGCCAACCCCACCAGTGCAATTGCAAGCCACCAGGGGATTAACGTCAGGCCCATTTCCACTACGTTTAACAGCCACAAAACGCCGTCGCGTATGGCGGAAAAAAAGCTCTGCCCGTTTACGCTTAACGCGTTAATCGCGTCGTCAATCACGGTGCCAATATCCAAACGCCAGCCGCTTGGAAAGGATAACAACAATTGTGTCATGTTCGCAACTCCCATCTATTTTGGTTTTTTCCGCTTACTTGCCGTATTCCACCACTGCCTGGCGCACCCTGGCCGCCGCTTCTGGCTCTACCCATTCATCCAGCAGCTCGTCGTGCGTTTGCAAAAACCAGACCGCCGCTTCCTCATGGGTGCAGCCAGTATCGTCCAAATAAGCCAACGCTTCGTTTACCAGCGCACTGGAGGTTTGGTAATGCGAAAAGAAATACACTAAATCCGGGCATTTTTCCGGAAAACTTTCGTTTACTATAATTTTTAACGCCTGGGTCGGCACTTCGCACAAACCCTGGTCGTACAGTTCGGGGTCGTAGGGTTCATCCTCCAAGCGGATAAGGTCGCATTTGCCGGCAATCCAGGTCGGTTCATAGCAGTAGCCCACCCACGGCTCGCCCAGGTTGTATGCGCTCATAAGGGAAGCAAACAACACCGTTTCACTGCCGGTGCGGAAATACACAAAATCTTCGTCCAGCCCATAGGCCAAATATTTTTTATACATAATTTCATCAATCGCCCAGCCGGGGGTACCCCCGTAAATGCGCGATTTGCCCGGGTTCTCCGGGTCGGGGAACAAGTCGGGGTATTTAAGCAAATCCTTTACGGTTTTCAAATCCGGCGCCATTGGCTCAATGCCGCGTTCCGGGTCGCCTTCTACCACATACCGGGGCACATAAAACCCCTGGGCCGAGTCGGCCACCAGCGTGCCAATGTCGATAATCCGGCCGCTTGCAATATCTTCATCATAGGTTGCGATGTTGTCGGTCCAGCTTTCCAGGTCCATGTCAATCTCCCCCAGCAGCAATGCTTGCCAGTTCATCGGGGTAGAACCATACTGGGTTTGCAGCTCATATCCATCATAGCCGTTTTCCACAATAAATTTTGCCAGTTCAATGTGGAAACGTTGGGAATCCCACCCGCCGTCGTTTACCAAAATGCGGGTTTTCAGCGATGAAAAGGAGCAGCCTGACAAAGCCAGTACCAGCATACACACGCTCAGTGCAATGCAAATCAAACGTTTCATGGCGGCCTCCTTGCAAACTTACAACTTTATTATAATTGTAAAGTTGTTAGATTTTTCTTTTATTATACGTTTCCTTCCATCCCTTGTCAAGATGAATTTCCAGTTTTGGATGCATCTTCATACTTTCTTTATAGATAATCATACACCCTGCAAAGGCGCGCAGCCGCACCTTTTTTGTCGAACCCTGCTTATAAAAAAACAGCAGGACGCAATCATCCCGCTGTTTTGGCTATTGGATAAATTCTTCAATTCTTTCCACCGCCGTGATGTCGCACGTCACCACCAGCACATCGTTTGGGCGCAATACCTGCTGCGCCTGGGGGGAAAGCAAAATTTCTTCCCCGCGTTTAATGGCCACTACATTGGCGCCTGTTACCCGCCTAAATTCGCATTCGCCCAAGGTTTTGCCCGCCAAAGAAGAACCCTCCGGCAGGGTGAATTCCACATTTTTCAAAGGGTCGGAGTTGCGGAAACGGTCGCACATATCCATAATCTGCTCGGTAACATCCGCAATTTGGCGGTTTAGGTCATCGCGCTGCTGCACCAATGTGTGCAAATGCGCTTTTAATTTTAGCAACCCGGTTACGGTGCTGTATTTTTCAATATAGGCTTGTGCATTTTTGCGCGAAAGAATTACCACGCCGCTTTTGTCAATCACTTGGACAATTTGCATATCTGCCAGCAATTTCAAAGCCCGGCGGATGGTTTCCGGCGAAACGCCGTATTCGGTGGCCATCAAGCTGCGCCCGGCGATTTTGCTGTTTTCTTTTAATTCCCCGCAGGCAATGCGCGAAGCAATATCCTGTGCCACCTGCGAATAAATCGGCGGTGCATCGCTTTTTTTCATCTGGTTTTCCTCCTTACGCTGTGTGCATTTGCCAAATTGCCCAAGCTGCCAACGCCATCTGTGCAAGCAAAATCAAAGGTATGCCCCATTTAAAATACCATTTCTGGGTTTTGTGCCTAAACGCGTACATCGCGCAAAGCACGCCAAGTGCCCCGCCCAAAAGCGCCAGCACAAACAATGTTTTTTCGCTTATGCGCCACTGGTGGCGCCTGGCGCGGCGTTTGTCGGCCGCACAAACCAAAAAGCCCAACACATTGATAATAAGCGCATACCAAAACCATGCCTGTTGCATATAAAAATCTCCTAATTTTGCCCCAAACTGTCTTCATCTTAGCAGATTTTTTGCAATTTGTACAGGCTTTGTCCGTTTTCAGCCAAAAAAGCGCCCGCTGCACGCGGCGGGCAAACACCCCTGGAAAAGCAGCATGCACCCCCTGCCCCATACAGAACAGATGCTTTTCCAGCCGGGTTTACAGCCCCGCCGCGCCCCAACGGACGCCGTATTTCGCAGATTTTTTAAGGCAGCAGCAAAACCTTGCCCGGCGTGCCCTGCGCAATGCAGTCAAACGCCTGCAAATATTCGCTTAAACAAAACCGTGCGGCAATCAACTGGTTTAAATCCATCCGCTTGTTTACCAACAATTGCGAACACTGCCACCAGGTTTTGTACATTTCGCGCCCGGTCACGCCGTTGATGCGCGCTTCCTTGTAGATGACCTGTTCGGTGATATCCAACGTCAGCGGACGGTTTGGCAGCCCGGCCAACGTGTAGCGGCCGCCTTTTTTCAGCGCCTCAAACGAGCGCGCTATCAAATCCACATCGCCGGTCAAATCCAAAATCACATCCATGCCCTCGTGGTCGGTTTCCTCCGCCACCCGCTGCACAAAATCCTCCCGCGTGGTGTCAATGCAGATATCCGCACCCATCTGGCGGGCCAAATCCAGCTTGCTTTGCCGCCGGTCCAGTGCCGCCACCAGGCTTGCCCCGCCGGCTTTCAGCGCGCCCACCGCCATTAGGCCAATGGGGCCGCAGCCAAGCACCAATGCGCGCTTATGCTGCACTTCCCCCGAAAACGCCCCGTGTACCGCCACGCCCATAGGCTCCAGCAAAGCGCCTTGTTCATAGCTTAAATCGTCTGCCAGCACCCAGGCGCAGTCCTGTTCCAAAGCGATGTATTCACAAAATGCGCCCGCGCTTTGCAGCCCGATGATTTTCATATTGCTGCAGATGTGCCGTTTGCCCGCCAAACACTGCGGGCACCGGTTGCAGGGGATATGCGTCTCCCCGGCCACCCGCATGCCCACTTTTAGCCGCGCAACCTGCGAGCCCACCTTTACAATGTCGCCTGCAAACTCGTGCCCGAACACCATCGGCGGCTTTAAGCGCGCCTGCGCATAAGGGGTCCATTTGTAAATATGCACGTCGGTGCCGCAGATAGCCGCCGCGCGCACCCTTACCAGCACCTGTGTAGGCGAAATTTCCGGTATGGGCAAATCATAGCGCAGCTGGGCGCCCGCAGCCGCCTCGTTTTTTACCAAGCCGTACATCACCTGCCGGCCTTTGGGGATGTTCAAACGGTCCAACAGGGTTTCCATCAAGGTTTTTTCACCAAACCCGCCGGATTTGGTAATCAAATCCAGGGTGCCTTCGCTGCCATAAACCGTAGAACGCACCACCCCCGGGATGATTTCCTTTCCGGGGTAGATGTCCTCGCAGCCAAGCGCCTGCAAAATGGAAATCAACGTGTCCCCGCCGATGACCGAAAGGGTGGCGCCCTTTAGCCTTCGCACCACCTTTGCGGCAATCTTGCCGATGTTCTGGCAGATTTTTTGCCTTACCCCGGCCAAATCGGTGCCCATCGCCTGGGCATAAGCCTGCGTGGTCCGGATTTCTTCGCGGGTGCGCGCCACCTGGATAAGCAGTTTGCCGGTTGTGCGGAAAGCCGCTTCCATCTGGTCAATCAAGGCGGCGCACGCCAGCGAACCGGCAAAGGTGTCGTCTAGTTTTTGGCGGGGCGTTAAGGTAAAGGTGGCAAACCCCACCGTCTGGCAGTGCCGGTTTTGCGCCAGGGTAATCTCGTTTAGCGAACCGGAGACCACCACAATCCCCTTTTGTTCCCGCTTTTCCTCCGGCTTTGCAAGGCCGGTTTTCTGCCAGGCCACATATTGTGCCAGCACCTGGGCAAAGCCCGCGCATCCGGCGCAAAGGGCGGCTGCGTCTTTTTGGTACAAAAGCTGCGCTATCTGCTCCATATGTTCCTGGGTCTGGGCGTCAAACACCAAAATATCCGCTTTTTCCTGCATAAGTGTTTCTTCGGCTTTGTCCAGACTTTCTATAAGCGTAACTTCGCAGTTGGCCTGGCTTTGGAAGATATCGGGGATATAGGAGCTTTCCACCGGCTCAAAAGGGTCGCAGCCAAACTCGGTTTGGTGCACCGGCACGCCGTTTATATAATGGCAGCCTTTTTGGGTGGTGCGCCCCAGCTTGGGGAATGCCGGCACAAAGCAGATACGCGCCTTGTACACATCGCTTAAAGCTTTCAGCTCCGCCCCTACATTGCCCCTAAGCGCCGAGTCGGTCTTTTTGTATATATGTTCTATGCCCTGTTTTTGGGCCCTTTGCAAAATGCCGTATAGCCGCTCATAGGCTTGCTGCGGCGCAAGATGCCGGCTTTCGGTGTCCAGCACCAGCACATCGGGCAGCGGGTTTATTTGGTTTATTTGCACCGTGTAATCGCTTTTTACCAGCGTTTTCAGCCCCATCTGGGAAAACTGCACCCCCGTGTCCAGCGCGCCGGTAAAATCGTCTGCCAATACCAGCAGCATAAAATCCCCCCTTATGTTTTTTCTTTCTATCTGTCGGGTTTGTTTTGCGCCATCAAAATAGCGGTTTCGATCGCCTCGAGCATGCTTTGTTCGTTGGCGTCGCGCCCGCCGGCTTTGTCAAAGGCGGTGCCATGGTCCACCGAGGTGCGGATAATAGGCAGCCCTGCCGTATAGTTGATGCCGGAAATCTGCTGCATTTTGCCCTGCGCATCCATCCAAAACCCCGCCATTTTCAGCGGGATATGCCCCTGGTCGTGGTACATGGCAACCACCATGTCAAATTCCCCTGCCCTGGCGCGCACAAACACGCTGTCGGGCGGGTAGGGGCCGCTGGCGTTTATGCCCTGCTGCCTGGCCGCTTCGATGGCCGGCAAAATTTCCCGCTGTTCCTCCTCTCCAAACATCCCGTTTTCGCCCGCATGGGGGTTTAGCCCCGCTACGCCGATGCGCCCGTTGGGTATCCCCAGCTGGCACAGCGTCTGGTGCGCAAGCGCAATCACCTCCAGCACCCGCGGCGTTTTCACCCGCTCGCACGCTTCTTTCAGCGATACATGCGTGCTCACATGGATCACCCGCAGCCGCCCGCTCATAAGCACCATCGCATAGCGTTTGGTGTTGGTAAGGTGCGCGAACATCTCGGTGTGGGAGGTGTATTCGCACCCGGCTTTCTGCATCGCTTCCTTGCAAATGGGCGCGGTTGCCACCGCCTGCACCAGCCCCCGCTTGGCAAGATCTATGGCCGTCAAAAGCGCCTGGTAAGCGGCTTTTGCACAGGTTGTATCCACCTTTCCCATGGGGTAAGCGGCATTTTGCAGTGTCTGCGTGTCCCAAAGCAGCACACCGCCCCTGTGCTCTTCAAGCTGTGTTGCGTTTTGCACCAAATGGATGGGCCGCTTAAGCCCCAACTGTTGCAAAGTGTTCTCCACCACTGCTTTGTCCCCTACCAAAAGCGGCGTGCAGCGGCTGTAAATACCGGCGTGTTCCAGCGCTTTTAGGGCAATTTGCGGCCCTATGCCCGCCGGGTCGCCCAGCGTGATGGCAATCACCGGTTTCATAAGCCAACCCCCTTCCATATACCCCGATTATACAA
The DNA here is from genome assembly GCA_904420505.1 of Candidatus Alloruminococcus vanvlietii. GTDB lineage: Bacteria > Bacillota > Clostridia > Oscillospirales > Ruminococcaceae > Alloruminococcus > Alloruminococcus vanvlietii. The sequence goes on from CAJFVS010000067.1 coordinate 14,642, forward strand.
GCAAATGCTACAAAATCCAACCCGGTGATGGAGAAAACCAGTTTCATTTAAGAACATTTGTCTACTTTCACAATTGATTCCTGTATTTTTTGCTGGTATTATGGTATTAACCGTTACAGATTGAAACGATTAGAGGAGAATTGCTATGCCAAAACTTCGTATCTTGTTGGTAGCCCCTTATAAAGAACTGTGCGAGGTAGCCTTAAAGCAGGTACAGGAGTTTCCCAATATCACGCTGGATACCTGTGTAGGCGACCTGGACAAAGGGCTGGCTGCCGCCAACGCCAAAAACCTGGATAATTACGACATTCTCCTGTCGCGCGGGGGCACCGCCATTTTGCTGGAACAACGGCTGCAAAAGCCGGTGGTTTCCATCCGCTTAACCGGGTTTGATATGCTGCGCTTTATCAAGCAGGCGCAAAATTACAAAGGCAAGGCCGCCATTGTGGGCTATCCTATCATCACCGACCCCGCCCGGTTAATCTGCCAGATTTTGCAGTACAACACCGATATTATCACCGTTCATTCGCAGGAAGAGGTCATGGCGGTGCTGCAAAACCTAAAGCAAAACGGCTATGGGCTTATTTTGGGCGATGTCATCACCACTTCCATGGCCGCCAAAATGGGCCTGCCCAATATTTTGGCAACCTCCGGGCCGGAAAGCCTGCGCAGCGCCTTTAAACAGGCCATGCGCTACAAGCAGAATTTTGATTTGCTAAACGAGCAAAACCGCATGTTTGTATCCGCCATGGAATTAAACCGTCAGCTCACCGCCATCACCGATGTAAACGGCAATTTGGTGTGGTCGTCCTTCACGCCGGACGCTTTGCTGCTTGAACAGCTTAAAGAACACACCCCCGAAGCGCTGGACAAACGCTCCTGCGAATTGTTCTTAAACTACAATTCCAGCGTTTGGCGCACCTATGTGCGCCATGAGCCGGAGAAAAACCGCCATGTGTTTTGGTATTTGGGCTCCAATGTGCTCACTTCCCAGGGGAAAAACGCCGCCTTTACCTTTACCAACCCCGACGACGAGCATGTTATTTCCTTTAACGCCTTTATCTGCGAAAGCCCGGTGATGAAAGAGCTTATCGCCACGGCCATGCGCTTTAAAAACAGCAAGCTGCCCATTATGATTACCGGCAAGCGCAACACCGAAAAAGAGCATCTGGCCCAGGCCTTTTACTGGGACGGCCCCTTAAACAACCGCCCGATGCTCACCATTGACATGAAGATGATGACCGATAAAGTCTGGCAGCGTTTGTTTGAAAGCGAATCTTCCCCGCTGGCTTCCAACATGTTCACCGTGCTGTTTAAAAATTTCCACGGCCTGCCGCTTAGCTTCCAAATCGAGCTGGACCATTACATTGAAAACACCCGGCTTACCAAACGCCACCGCATCATCACCACCTCGTCGCTTTCCTTGCAAAGCATGTACGACAACCCCGATTATTACATGCCGCTGGTGGAAAAATTAAGCGTGTTAAGCCTGCATGCGCCCATGCTTAAAGAGCGCAAGGAGGACATCGCCTCCATCGCCATGCTGTATATCAACGAGTACAACCGCGAATTTTCCAAGCAGGTTGTGGGGCTGGAGCCCAAGGCGCTTACCCTTTTGGAAAATTTCAGCTGGCCCAACAACGTAGACCAGCTGAAAAAAACCATCTGCCAGGCTATGCTGCTCACCGATACCCCCCACATCACCGCCGCCACCATCTCTTCCATCATCCAGTCACTCGACTCCACCGATGAGCCCGAGCAGGTCACTACGGCCATCCACTTGGGCGGCACGCTGGATGAAATCACCCGCCAGGTGATCTCCCTGGTGCTGGCCGAAGAGGAGATGAACCAGTCGCGCGCGGCCGCCCGCCTGGGCATTAGCCGCACCACCATGTGGCGCAAATTAAACGAAAAATAAGGTTTTGCTTTTGGGGGCGTTCTGTGTTAAAATAAGGCAGGAAACTATACGAATACGAGGAAGAAACTATGAAATATTTTATTGCATCGGATATTCACGGCTCTGCCTATTTTTGCAAACAGCTGCTTGAGGCGTACAAACGCGAGCAGGCCGGCCGCATTTTGCTTTTGGGCGATATTTTATACCACGGCCCGCGCAACGACCTGCCCAAAGAGTACGCTCCCAAAGAGGTCATTGCCATGCTAAACCCGCTGGCCGGTAAAATCTTCTGCGTGCGCGGCAACTGCGAAGCCGAAGTGGACCAGATGGTGCTTTCTTTCCCGGTTTTGGCCGACTACTGCTTAATCGCCGAGCAAAACGCCCTGGTGTTTGCCACCCACGGCCACCAGTATAACCTGCAAACCCCGCCCAAGCTGCAAAAGGGGGACATCCTTCTGCATGGGCACACCCATGTGCCCGCCTGCGAGCACACCGACACCTTTGTTTACTTAAACCCCGGCTCGGTGTCCATCCCCAAGGAAAACAGCCCCCACAGCTATATGACCTTGGAAAACGGCGAATTTTTGTGGAAAAACCTGCAGGGCGAAGTGTACAAGCGCTATTGCATCGGCGAATAAATGCGTGCATTTTGCCGCACGGCCCGCTAAGGGCGTATTTGTCCGCCGCTAGCAGGGTTTTTCCCGCAATTGTGTACCGAACTTGAACAGATGCATCCCGTTTTTTGCTTTTAAAAAAGGCCTGCGGGATGCATCTGTTTTGTTTTGCAACACAAAATTCAATCTTCCAAAGGCTTGTTAACTTTTTTGTGCGTTTGTCATGAAAAATATCCTCTTTTTTATCGTTTCTACCGCTTGACTTGTCTCATTTTGAAATGGTAACATAGGGGTGTGATATGAAAAAGATCATTCTGGATCAAATGATTATCCGTGCGCGCAAACGTGCGCAGTAATTTTTTATAAGGAGTGATTGTTACATGAATTCGATGGAAAGAATCCGTGCAATGGTCGACGGCAAACCTGTTGACCGTCCCGGCGTTGCAGCCTGGTATCATATGCCTTTGCGTGAACCCTGCGCAAAAGACTCGGCATACGGCATCATCAACTCTGTAAAAGCCATGCATTGGGATTTGTGCAAAATCCAATACCACGGCTATTATTTTGATGCGGCTATGGGCAATGAATACGAGCCCTCGCTTGTTGCTACTTCTTTGGTGGGCCCTGTCACCAAATTTGCGGTATATCATCCCAAAATGTTCCGCGAACTGAAAGCCCCCGGCCTGGACAACGAATACCTGGCCCGTCAAATTGAAATCACCAAGATGATTGTGGACGAATTGGGCGGCAAAGTGCCGATTCTGGCCACCATCTTCTCCCCCATCTCGGTTGCACGCGGCATCACCGGCGGCGCCAACCATCCGCAGTACTTGCTCAAAGCCATCGAGTACAACCCTGAAGACGTACACGCCGGCTTGCAGACCATCACCGAAGCCACCCTGCGCTTCCAGGAAGAACTGCTGAAAATCGGTATCGACGGCATCTTCTTTGCAGAGGCATTTGCTTCCACCGACGATATGGACCGCAAAACCCACGAGGAATTCTCCACCAAATACGACCTGGAAATCCTCAACGCCTGCAAAGACAGAACCTGGTTTAACATGCTGCATGTACACGGCTACAAAAACCTGCGCTTCAACGAATACGAAGAGCTGAACTACCCTGTACAGGCATACAACTGGGAAGACTGCGTAAGCGACCCCACCCACAAACCCATCTCGCTGGCAGATGTGCGCAAGATGACCGATAAAATCCTCATGGGCGGTTTGGAATTCTGGCATGACTTCAACTCCCCCACCAACAACCGCGAAGAAGTCAAAGCCGTTATCAAACGCCGCTTGATCGAAGCGATGGAGTCCTTAGGGCCCAACGAAAACCGCTTCATCTTCACTCCTGGCTGCTCGGTAAAAATGCACGTACCGGAATACCGCATGGAACTCATGTATGAGGTCATGAAAGAAGTTACCGGCGTAGAATAATCATTGGTTCATTCAAAAAGCCTCCCGCTTGGGAGGCTTTTTTGTATGCAAAAATTCCGGCATACGGCATTGGCGGGCAAAACCATAATTCCCAAACGCAATAACGCAACAACCCTGTGTTTTGTTCCCCTGTTTGGGCGCCCTGCCGCCGTTTTTGCAGCATATCTTTGGGTGGTGGCAAACAGCCAGCCCTTGCGTTTGCGTTGTTTATCCCCCGCCAATGCGCCTGCGGTTTTCCGGGCCGGTACTTGCACCAATGCGCCGGCCAAACCGCGCAACATACGCACTTGTTGCTCTAACACGCCTTTGCCCCGCCTTGCGCGGTCATCCGGGCTGTCACGCAAAAGCCCATCTTGCCAAAACGCTGTGCGCTGCCGGTTTTACAGCGGCTTTTTGCCGCCTATGTGCCAATTTGCTGCTAATTTTGCGCCTGCACCCGGCGTTTGGCCTTGCCAACCGGCCGGTATTTGCCAGGGGTATACAAATATACCACCCGCCGCTGCGCACGGCGCTTTTGCACGGCTTTGCAAAGGCGCAGCCCCACATAGGCCCCTGCGCTAAGCCCCGCGCTGCAAAGAACCTGCCAAATGCTTTGCCAAAGGGTGATGCGCTCCAAATCCGAAGCGCCCGCTGCGCCCAAAAGCCCGATAACCCCTGCCGCCAGCAATATTTTCAGTGCATATTCCAACCATTTCATGGATATTCCTCCTTACCTGTTTTGGCTTTTTTCCATCGCCTTTTGTTGCTTTGGTTTTGTTGTGTTTTTATTATAGCAAAAGGCTTGTCCCATAAACGGGACTTTGTTCGCTTTTCTGAAACAAATGTTCGATTTTCTTTTTCTGCATGCTTATGCACCCCATGCAGGGCGAGATGCCGGTTTTTGTGCAAATCGCGCAGATATTTGCTAACATTTTGTCAAAACGAATAAAATTTCAAACTATTTTGCATATTTATGCGCATAAAAAGAGCAAAGTGGAAACACTTTAATTCAATATTTACAGAAAATTATGTGAATGTTTTGTAAAATACAGAGATTATGCACAGCTTTCCAATTGACTTTTATTTGTCAAACTGTATAATTGTATTATCATGTAAAAAAACAGGATGGGAGTTACGTATGTTGACAAAAGAAGAACAAGCAACCCTGGATGGGATTTTGGCGGCCCACGAATACAAAGAAACCGCTGTTATCGCCATCATGCAGGACATTCAGAAGGAGTACCGCTACCTTTCGCAGGATGCATTGAGCTACATAGCCCGCCGCCTGCGCATGAGCGAAGCCAAGGTGTATTCCGTTGCCACTTTTTATGAAAACTTTTCGCTGGAGCCCAAAGGCAAATATGTCATCAAAATCTGCGACGGCACCGCCTGTCACGTGCGCAAATCCGTGCCGATTTTGGAGCAAATCCGCAAGGAGCTGGGTTTAAGCGAGCAAAAGCACACCACCGACGACATGCTTTTCACGCTGGAAACCGTATCCTGCCTGGGCGCGTGCGGCCTGGCCCCCGTGCTTACGGTAAACGATGTGGTGCACCCGTCCATGACGCCGCAAAAAGCGTCCCAACTGTTAGTACAATTGCGGGAGGAAATTGCCAAATGAGAATTGCTTCGCCGCAGGTGTTGGAAAACCTGCAAAAGGAATACAAAGCTTCGCTTAATAGCCAGCGCAAACAAATTCTAATTTGTGCGGGCACCGGCTGCGTGGCCGGCGGTTCGTTAAAAATTTACCACCGCCTGCATGAACTTTTGGAAGAACGCGGCTTGCATGTGGCCTTAAAGCTGGAAAAAGACCCGCACGACGAAAGCATCGGCGTGAAAAAAAGCGGCTGCCACGGCTTTTGTGAAATGGGCCCCTTGGTGCGCATTGAGCCGCACGGCTACCTTTACATAAAAGTAAAGCTGGAAGACTGCGAAGAAATCATAGAAAAAAGCATCATCGGGGACGAAGTCATCGACCGCCTGGTGTACAAAGCCAACGGCAAATCCTACAACCAGCAGGACGAAATCCCCTTTTATAAAAAGCAAACCCGCATTGCTTTGGAACACTGCGGGCACATCAACGCCGAATCCATCGAAGAATACATCGCCGTGGGCGGCTATTCGGCCTTTGCCAAGGCGCTGTTTAATATGAAACCCCAGGAAATTGTGGATGAAATCACCGAAAGCAGCCTGCGTGGGCGCGGGGGCGGCGGCTTCCCCACCGGGCGCAAATGGGCGCAGGTATTGGGCCAGCCGGAAAAAGAACGCTACATCGTCTGCAACGGCGACGAAGGCGACCCCGGCGCGTTTATGGACCGCTCCATCATGGAAGGCGACCCCCACCGCGTGATTGAAGGCATGCTCATCGCCGGCGTGGCCACCCAGGCCCAGCACGGCTACATTTATGTGCGCGCCGAATACCCCCTGGCGGTGCAGCGTTTGGAAACCGCCATCGAGCAGGCAAACGCCTTGGGGCTGTTGGGCCAGAACATCTTGGGCTCGGACTTTAGCTTTGATATGCACGTCAGCAAGGGCGCAGGCGCCTTTGTTTGCGGCGAAGGCAGCGCGCTCACCGCTTCGATTGAGGGCAACCGCGGCATGCCGCGCGTAAAACCGCCCCGCACGGTGGAACACGGCCTGTTTAACAAGCCCACCGTTTTAAACAACGTGGAAACCTTTGCAAACGTGCCCAACATCATCGGGCGCGGGGCCAGCTGGTACAAAACCATCGGGCCGGAAAACAACCACGGCACCAAGGCGTTCGCTTTAACCGGCAACGTCATGAACACCGGCCTTATTGAAGTGCCCATGGGCACCACCCTGCGCGAAGTGATTTTCGACATCGGCGGCGGCGTAAAAGGCGGCGAGTTTAAAGCCGTGCAAATCGGTGGGCCGTCGGGCGGCTGCTTGTGCTTAAACCACAACCATCTGGATTTGCATTTGGACTTTGACTCCCTGAAAAAAGTGGGCGCCATGATTGGTTCGGGCGGCATGGTGGTGATGAACGACAAAGGCTGTATGGTCGAGGTCGCGCGTTTCTTCATGAACTTTACCCAAAACGAATCCTGCGGCAAATGCGTGCCCTGCCGTGAAGGCACCAAACGCATGCTGGAGCTGCTGGAAGATATCGTAGCCGGGCGCGGCACCATGGAGCACATTGAAATGCTTGAAGAGCTGGCCGAAACCATCTCGGCAACCGCGTTGTGCGGCCTGGGCAAAACCGCTGCTTTCCCGGTAATTAGCACCTTAAAATATTTTAGAGACGAATACATCGCCCACGTGGTGGAAAAACGCTGCCCGGCGGGCGAATGCAAAGCGCTGAAAACCTTTGAGATTGACCCCGAAAAATGCAAAGGCTGCTCCAAATGCGCCAGGAACTGCCCGGTTTCGGCTATTTCTGGCGAAATCAAGCATCCCTTTGTCATCGACAAGCAAAAGTGCATCAAGTGCGGCGCTTGTGTGGAAAACTGCCCGTTTGGGGCCATCAAGGAGGTTTAATCGCTTATGTCCAAATACATGATTATCGACGGCATCCGCGTTGATTTTACCGATGAAAAAAATATCCTCGATTTGGTGCGCAAGGCCGGCATCGACCTGCCCACCTTCTGCTACTACTCGGAACTATCCATTTACGGGGCCTGCCGCATGTGCATGGTAGAGGACGAATGGGGCGGCATCATCGCCTCCTGTTCCACCCCGCCTAAGGACAAAATGGTGGTAAAAACCAACACCCCCAAGCTGCAGCGCTACCGCAAAATGATTCTGGAGCTTTTGCTTTCCAACCACTGCCGCGACTGTACCGTGTGCGAAAAAAGCGGCAAGTGCCGTTTGCAGGATTTGGCCACCCGCTACGGCATCAAAACCGTGCGCTTTCAAAACAACACCCATTTCCGACCCATCGACGATTCCTCCAAGGCCATCATCCGCAACCCCAGCAAATGCATCCTCTGCGGCGACTGTGTGCGCATGTGCAACGAGGTGCAACACGTGGGTGCTATCGACTTTGCCTATCGCGGCGCCAACATGGTGGTATCCCCCGCGTTTGGCAGGAACATTTCGGAAACCGAGTGCGTCAACTGCGGCCAGTGTGCGGCGGTTTGCCCCACCGGCGCTATCATTGTAAAAAGCGATATCCCCAAGGCATGGAAAGCCATTTACGACCCCAAAGTCCGCGTGGTGGCCCAGGTGGCCCCGGCGGTGCGCGTAGCCCTGGGCGAAGAGTTTGGCATCCCGGCCGGGCAAAACGTGATGGGCAAAATTGTGGCCTGCATGCGCAAACTGGGCTTTGACGAAATTTACGATACCTCCCTGGCGGCGGATTTGACCGTTATGGAAGAATCCAAGGAATTTTTGCATAAACTGGAAAACGGCGAAACCAAAGAGCTTCCGCTGTTTACCTCCTGCTGCCCGGCATGGGTGCGCTACTGCGAAACCAAACATCCCGAGCTTATGGGGGCGGTTTCCACCTGCAAATCCCCCATGCAGATGTTCTCCTCCGTCATCAAAGAGCATTTTAAAAGCCGCGACGAAGTAGAGGGCATACAAACCGTGATGATTTCCATCATGCCCTGCACCGCCAAAAAAGCGGAAGCGGCCCGCGAGGAATTTGTGCATGACGGAAAACCCGATACCGATTTGGTCATCACCACCTCGGAACTGGTGCAGATGATTAAGGAGGCGGGCCTGCAGTTTGCCGAGATTGAACCCGAATCGCCCGATATGCCTTTCTCGCTGTTTTCGGGCGCCGGCGTTATCTTCGGCGTCACCGGCGGCGTTACCGAAGCGGTTATTCGCCGCGTGATGGACGACAAATCCCAAACCGCCTTAAAAGCGCTGGAATTCATCGGCGTGCGCGGCAAAGACGGCATCAAGGTCTGCGAAGTGCCTTTGGGCGACACCACTTTGCGCATAGCGGTGGTAAGCGGGCTCAACAACGCCGAAACCATTATTAGCAAAATCAAAAGCGGCGAAGAGCATTTTGACTTTGTAGAAGTAATGGCCTGCCCCGAAGGCTGTATTTCGGGCGCCGGGCAGCCGTTTGTACTTTCGGGCGGCAAAAAGCAGCGTGCCAAAGGCATGTACCGCGTGGATAAAGTTGCCCAAATCAAGCGTTCGGAAGAAAACCCGATGATGATGGCCCTTTACGGCGGTTTGCTGAAAAACCGCACCCACGAGCTGTTGCATGTGCATTATGGGCATCAATAAATTTTAAGTTGGAAAGGAAGAATAGCCATGACAATCAACGTATGCATTGGTTCCAACTGCCATTTAAAAGGCTCTTACAACATCATCCATGCCCTGCAGGAGCTAATTGAAGAAAGCCATGTAAGCGACAAGGTTGAGGTCAAGGCGGTGTTTTGTTTGGGCAATTGCCAAAACCCGGTTTCGGTAAAAATCGACGACCAGGAACAAGTGTACAGCCTTTCGGCCAAAACGGTCAAAGCCTTTTTTGAGGACACCGTTCTTCCCCAGCTTGCCTAAAGTACAGCTTTTTGAAAACCGCGCCCAAGCGCTTAGCCGTTTGGGCGTTGTTTTTCTGCCCATTTTCCCCTTTGAGCAATATATACAAATTTTCGCCAACTATTGTATATAATAGATAGTTTTTTATTTTTTTAGTAAAAAACACTGTACTTTTTATCCAAAAAGGCATATAATAAAGACAATCCAAACGGAACCAAAATCATCCGTTTTGCAAAGGGGAGAATGCTATGCCATTAGAAAAACTTATTGCCACTGGTGAACATACCAACGTCTATCAACGTGGCGATCTCGCCGTGAAAGTCTTTTCCAAAGACTACCCCAAAACCGAAGTTTTGTACGAAGCGCTGACCCATGCGCGCGTGGAAGAAACCGGTTTGTGCGTGCCCAAAATTATGGAGGTTGGCAAGGAAGACGGCCAATGGTCCATTTCCATGGAACGCATACAAGGCAAAACCTTAGCGCAAATCATGCAGGAAGACCCTGAAAATCTTCCCAAATACATTGAGCAGATGGTGGATATCCAAATCGAAATCCACACCAAAAAGGTACCGCTGCTTTTAAAACTCAAAGACCGTCTGGCTTCCCAAATCCAAAGCCTGGATTGCATCGATGACACCCGCAAATATGAGCTGCTCACCCGTTTGGACAGCTGCCCCAAGCACATCAAATTGTGCCATGGCAACTTTAACCCCACCAACATCATCGTACAGGGCGATAAAATTTATGTGGTGGACTGGAAAAACGCTTCCCAGGGCAACGCCAGCGCCGATGTAGGGCGCACCTATTTGCTGTTGTGCTTGCAAAACAAACAGGCGGCAGATTTGTATATGGATTTGTTCTGCCAAAAAACCAACACCGCTAAAAAATACGTGCAGGCATGGCTGCCTATCGTAGCCGCTGCACAACTAACCCAAAACATCGATTCCGAGCGCGATTTGCTTATGAAATGGATTGACGTGGTAGATTACGAGTAATTCTTTTCCCTTCATTCATATCCTAATACCGGCCCTCGGGGCCATCCAAACAGCATTTGTTTCGGAAAAAGAGCATGGCAAAAGCCATGCTCTTTTTCTTTTGCGCATATTTTCCGCCGGGTTAGGCCGGCCTTTTGCGCATATGGCGGCAAAAACATGGGGCTTTTTCCCAAGGCGCCCTACAATGCCAAAACCGCTTTTTGCAACGGCACACCGTACAGCCGCCGGCAGCGTTTGGTTTTGTTTGTCTGCAATTAGTTATTTTACACAAAATTTTTGAAATTGTTTACAATAATCTTTCTGAAAAAAGATTGACAATAAATTAACATATCGCTATAATATGTATTGTTAAACAAATATCAATCTTTGAGAACAATTGCTTAGGAGGAAAACCCTTATGGCAAAAAAAGAACAACCCGTTGTACAAAGCCCCGCTGTTGTGGATAATGTAGACGCTTTGAAAATCCGCCTGGAAGAAGTGCGCCGCGCCCAGCAGGAGTTTGCGACGTTCACCCAGGAACAGGTTGACAAAATCTTTTTTGAAGCGGCCATGGCAGCCAACAAAATGCGTATTCCGCTTGCCAAAATGGCAGTGGAAGAAACCGGCATGGGCGTTGTGGAAGATAAAGTCATCAAAAACCACTACGCAGCCGAGTACATTTACAACGCTTATAAAAACACCAAAACCTGCGGTGTAATTGAAGAGGATAAATCCTACGGCATGCAAAAAATCGCCGAACCCATCGGCGTTATCGCCGCGGTTATCCCCACCACCAACCCCACTTCCACCGCAATTTTCAAATCCTTAATCGCCTTAAAAACCCGCAACGGCATCATCTTTTCGCCCCACCCGCGCGCCAAAAAATGCACCATTGAAGCCGCCCGCATTGTGCGCGATGCAGCGGTTAAAGCCGGCGCACCCGAAGGCATCATCGGCTGGATTGACACCCCCTCGCTGGAATTAACCAACGAAGTCATGCGCGACGCCGATATCATTTTGGCAACCGGCGGCCCTGGCATGGTAAAAGCAGCCTACTCTTCGGGCAAACCCGCTTTGGGCGTAGGCGCGGGCAACACCCCTGCCATCATCGATGAATCCGCCGATATTTTGCTGGCGGTTTCCTCCATCATTCATTCCAAAACCTTTGACAACGGCATGATCTGCGCTTCCGAGCAATCGGTGATTGTAGACCAGAAGATCTACGACAAAGTCCGCAAAGAATTCGCTTACCGCGGCTGCCACCTGCTCACCCCGGAAGAAACCCAAAAGATGCGCGAAGTCATCCTTATCAACGGCGCATTAAACGCTAAAATTGTGGGCCAAAGCGCGCACACCATCGCCAAACTGGCCGGCATCAACGTGCCGGAGGACACCAAAATCCTCATCGGCGAAGTCGATTCGGTGGATTTGGAAGAACCCTTTGCACACGAAAAACTCTCCCCCGTATTGGCAATGTATAAATCCAAAAACTTTGAGGATGCAGTGGCAAAAGCCGAACAGCTTATCGCCGACGGCGGCTATGGCCACACCTCTTCGTTGTATGTAAACGCCGTAACCGAGCGCGCAAAAATCGATTACTTTACCTCCCGCATGAAAACCTGCCGCATTTTGGTCAACACCCCTTCCTCCCACGGCGGCATCGGCGACCTTTACAACTTCAAACTCACCCCTTCCCTCACCTTGGGCTGCGGCTCTTGGGGCGGCAACTCGGTCAGCGAAAACGTTGGGGTCAAACATCTGCTCAATATCAAAACCGTTGCCGAGAGGAGAGAAAATATGCTGTGGTTTAGAACCCCCTCCAAAGTATACACCAAAAAAGGCTGCCTGCCGGTTGCTCTGCGCGAGTTAAAAGAAGTAATGGGCAAAAAGAAAGCCTTTATCGTAACCGACTCGTTCCTCTACAACAACGGCTACACCAAAACCATCACCGATTGTTTGGATGAAATGGGCATTGTCCACACCACCTTCTTTAACGTAGCCCCCGACCCGACCCTGGCCTGCGCCAAAGAAGGCGCTGCCGCTATGGCCGCTTTCCAGCCCGACTGCATCATCGCTGTGGGCGGCGGTTCGGCTATGGACGCTGGCAAAATCATGTGGGTGATGTACGAGCATCCGGAAGTAGACTTTATGGATTTGGCCATGCGCTTTATCGATATCCGCAAAAGGGTTTACACCTTCCCCAAAATGGGCGAAAAAGCCTACTTTATCGCTGTTCCCACCTCGGCTGGTACCGGTTCGGAGGTGACCCCCTTCGCTGTTATCACCGACCAGGATTCCGGCGTAAAATACCCGCTGGCCGACTATGAGCTGCTGCCTAACATGGCCATTGTAGACGCCGATTTGATGATGAACATGCCCAAAGGCTTAACCGCCGCATCCGGTATCGACGCGATGACCCACTGCCTGGAAGCCTATGCTGCCATGCTGCAAACCGATTACAGCGACGGCATGGCGCTAAGAGCTTTGAAAAACATCTTCACCTACCTGCCCCGCGCTTATGAAAACGGCGCCAACGACCCGGTTGCCCGTGAAAAAATGGCGGATGCTTCCACCATGGCCGGTATGGCGTTTGCCAACGCATTCCTGGGCGTGTGCCACTCGATGGCCCATAAGCTCGGCGCGTTCCATCACCTGCCCCACGGCATTGCCAACGCCTTGCTTATCAACGAGGTTATGCGCTTTAACGCGTCGGAATGCCCGCGCAAGATGGGTACCTTCTCGCAATACCAGTATCCGCACACCCTCGAGCGCTATGTAGAATGCGCCGATTACCTTGGCATCAAGGGCAAGGACAACAACGAGAAGTTTGAAAACTTGCTCAAAGCCATCGATGAACTGAAAGAAAAAGTTGGCATCAAAAAGACCATCAAAGATTACGGCGTAGACGAAAAATACTTCCTGGATACGCTGGATGAAATGGTAGAACAAGCCTTCGACGACCAGTGCACCGGTGCAAACCCGCGTTACCCGTTGATGAGCGAGTTAAAACAGATGTACCTCAACGCTTACTACGGTAAGTAATTGTTCTCAATATTCCAAAGCAAAAGC
>CAJFVS010000068.1 GCA_904420505.1 Candidatus Alloruminococcus vanvlietii
AAAGCTTTACGAAGGGGTGCTGGATTTATTAACCAAACCCGAATAATGCACGCCAACGCTTTGGAACCGTGCGCTGTGTTGGCATATAGCCGCCTTATAAATGCGGTTGCAAGGCCTGTTTTGCATGCTAAGCCAAACAAAGCGCATGCTTTTTTGTAAAACCAAATTTTGGAATATAATAAAAATGGCAACAATTGTACGTTTAGCACTGCCCTTTTTTCGTATATTGCCCGGCTTTTTTGCAAACAATAGATATACGAAAAGAGGTGATAAACATGGCACAAAACCGTTACAGCCCCGTAAACCAAGACGGCGCGGAAGATCCGTTTGGCACTCCCGGCATGCCGTATACCAAAACTGCATCCAACAAAACCCATACATCGGGTTCGAATAAAGCAGGCAAAAGCGCACAGAACAAAAAATCCAACAAAGGCGCTACCAATTGCACAGACTGTAGATAACCTTTCCACACAAAACCCAAAAGGCAGGGAGTTTCCTCCCTGCCTTTATAATTGCATTTTCAATTGTATTAAGCTTTTTATATCGTTTAGCACAGCCTGGTCATGCACATCCAGCACCAGCCACCGGCTGCCCATCAACGGTTTGGCCTGCAAATACGTTTGCCGCACCACTTCGCTTGCGTGGGGTAAAAAGGCCTCTATCTGCATTTGCAGTTTTTCGCTTAGCACCAACATGCAGGTTACATACCCCGGCGCCGGGTACAAAGTGCACACAGCCTTGCCCATCTTTTTGTATTTGATGTTCCATCCGGGAATCATCGAACACTTGCTGTACTCCAGCTTTGGTTTTATCTGGTAGGTTTGTTCAAGAAATGCGGCAAGCTGCTGGTAAAGCGGAGAATGTATATAATCTTGCATTTGGCCAAATGTAGGCGCTTGCGACTGCGGGTAAAGTTGGCTCCATGTCATCAAGAGGTTCCTCCTTTGCTCATTTGCCTTTATTGTACAGGATTTTCCCCCCGGTTGCAATCACGCTTTTTTGCGCAAAACAAAAGGCACAGCCGCATAGCAGCCATGCCTTTTGAAAAAGATTATTCAATTTCAATGCGGTTGGGGGTTTCCAAGGCTTTGGTATCCATCTTCGGGATTTGGATTTTCAGCACGCCGAATTCGTATTTGCATTTTACGTCTTCGGGTTTTACAGCGCCTACATAAAAGCTTCTGCTGCAGCTGCCTTGGTAACGCTCGCGGCGGATATACCGCCCGTCTTCTTGCTCTTCATCTTTGTTCATGCCTTTGGTGGCGTTTACGGTTAAGTAACCGTCTTTTAAGTCAACCTGCACATCTTCTTTTTTAAATCCCGGCAGGTCGATGGAGATTTTGTATCCATCCTTGCCTTCTTTTACATCGGTTTTTAGCAAGTTTTTGGCGTGTTTGCCATACAACGGGTTACGCGAACCAAAAAAGTTTCTTTCAAAAGAATCATCAAAGAAATCATCAAATAAGTTTTCACCAAAAATGCTGGGCAACATACTTCATTCCTCCGTTTCACTTGTAGCATTTGTGTGCCCGGAGCCTTTCTTTAAGGCTCTCTTTCTTGGTACGATTATACTATAGTCCTCTTTTTTAGCACTGTCAATAGTAGAGTGCTAATTTTTACAATTTGATAACAATGTTTGCTAAAACAAGTCACAAATGATGAAGTATTGATAAATTTTTGATTATCTTTCGCAAATACATGCAGATATATAATAAAAACGGCATAGCCAAACCGGTTATGCCGTTTCATTTAATCTGGTTGTGGTTCTGTTTGCGCTATTGGCTGCTGCGGCCCACTGCCAATGGCCTGGCAGATGGCAAAAAATAGCTCCTGCACGCGTGCATGTTCGCCTTTTAAATGCAAAAACCCAATTAGCGCCTCAATCCCTGTGGCTTTGCGGTAATTGACCACATTTACGTTTTTGGGCGCTTTGGTGTTGTTGGCGTTGCGCCCGCGCTTTAAAACAGCAAGCTCTTCTTCGTTTAGTACCGGCACAAGCGCATCGTATGCCTGCGCCTGCGCATTGGCGCACACGTATTTTACCGTTTGCTCATGCAGGCGGTTGGCAGGAAATTGGCCAGATAAAGCCAGCATATCGCGCACCAGCATTTCGTATACTGCATCCCCCACAAAGGCCAGAGTGATGGGGTTTAGCAGCTTGGGGTTGTCAATCTCTTTTGCATAAATCTGCAAACACAGCACCTCTTTGTTTAACGAACGTAATTGAATTCAAACCCGTCAATGTCCACCGCGTCGCCTTCCTGCACGCCCATTTCCTCCAGCTTATCAATGATACCGCTGGAGCGCAAAACCCGCTGGAAATACTGCAGCGACTCGTAGTCGTCCATATTCACCCCGTTTAAAATATTCACCAGCCAGGGCGCTTCGATGAAAAATACGCGGTTTTCCTGCCGGATGGCAAAGGGGCGTTTCTCCAGGTCTTTATCCAGGCTTACCACAGGCGCAGGTTCGTATTCTTTAATGGGCGGCAGGTCTTTGATGTGGTTATAAATCTCGTATTTCAGCGCTTCGCAGCCTTCGCGCGTGGCAGCCGAAATCTGGTAAAAAGCGTAGCCCTTTTGCTCTACATACGCCCGAAAGCTCTCAATTTGCTCGGGCATGGCCATGTCGCACTTGTTGGCCACTACAATTTGGGGGCGGCTGGAAAGCTCATCGCTGTATTGCGCAAGTTCGCTGTTAATGGCTTCAAAATCTTCTATGGGGTCGCGTCCTTCCACGCCCGAAACATCCACTACATGCGCAAGCAGCCGGCAGCGGTCCACATGGCGCAAAAACTCATGCCCCAGCCCCGCACCCTCGCTGGCCCCTTCAATAAGCCCGGGAATATCCGCCACCACATAGGAAACGCCTTCCTCCACCTTTACCACGCCCAGCACAGGGGTCAGGGTGGTAAAATGGTAGTTGGCAATTTTGGGCTTGGCGGCGCTTATCACCGAAATAAGCGTAGATTTGCCCACGTTGGGGAACCCGATAAGCCCAACATCCGCCAGCAGCTTCAGTTCCAGCACCAGGTTGAAGGTTTCCCCCTCAAACCCGGGCTTTGCAAACCGCGGCACCTGGCGTGTAGCCGTAGCAAAATGGGTGTTGCCCCAGCCGCCGTTGCCCCCGCGCGCAATCACCACCGGCTCCGGCCCGGACATATCCGCAATCACCGCGCCGGTATCCGCGCTTTTTATCAAGGTGCCTTTGGGCACTTTTACAATCAAATCGGGGGCGTTTTTGCCAAAGCATTTTTTGCCGCGGCCGGGCTCGCCGTCCTGGGCGATATACCGCTTTTTGTACC
>CAJFVS010000069.1 GCA_904420505.1 Candidatus Alloruminococcus vanvlietii
CATCAATGCTTTCCACCGCAAAAAGGATAAGCAAATGGAAAAAGAAACCCAGCAGCAACTGCAAAAGGAACCCACCCCTTCGGCCGAACTGCTTATGCTCACCGAAATCCGGGATTTGTTAAAAACCAAATAAACGCACAAAAAGCAGGCAAAAAGCCTGCTTTTTTTAGTTTACACCACCTGTGCCAGTACCTGGCCGATTTTTTGGGGTATTACCAGGCCGGCGCGTTTATCCATAGCCAAAGGGCTTGTGTTGATGACCACCAAATGCTTGCCGCAAAAATAATCCACCAGCCCTGCCGCCGGGTATACCGCCAGGGAAGTCCCCCCTACGATGAGCATATCCGCTGTTTGTATAGCCTGTACCGACCGTTGCAAAACGCTGCTGGAAAGCGCTTCCTCATACAGCACCACATCGGGTTTGATAACTCCTCCGCAGGTGCAGTAGGGAACCAGCTGCATCTGGGCGATTTGTTCGGCTGTGTAAAAGGCTTTGCATTTTACACAATGGTTGCGCCAGATACTCCCATGCAGTTCCAAAACATTCTGGCTGCCCGCTTTTTGGTGCAGCCCGTCGATGTTCTGGGTAATAACCGCTTTTAGCTTGCCTTGCTGTTCCAGCTTGGCAAGCGCAATATGCGCAGGGTTGGGGTTTGCATGTAGCACCAGCATTTTTTCGCGGTAAAAGCGGTAGAACACCTGCGGATTCTTCACAAAAAACGTATGGCTTAAAATGGTTTCGGGCGGGTAATCGTAATGCTGGCGGTAAAGCCCGTCTTCGCTGCGAAAATCCGGTATGCCGCTTTCGGTGGATACCCCCGCCCCGCCAAAAAACACAATATTTTGGCTTTGCTGTATCCATTCTTTCAATGTGTTAATGCTGTCCATGTCAAAACCTCCTTTGGCGCCGGATAAACCCCGGCTATTCCCCCAAATACGCAAAGCGCGGCATGGTTTTGCCCTCATGCTCAACGGTCTGGTTCCACATCGCTTTGGGGCGCACCCAAATGCCCTTTTCGCCGTAAAGGGCTTGGTATACCACCATCTCTTCCAGCGTTTCCGAATGCTTGGCAATATACAGCACCCGGTATTCATTGCCTTTAAAATGGCGGTAACGCCCCAATTTTACTTCATGGTTCATAAAGTTTCCCGCCTTTGCAAACGGCGTTTGTTGCCCTGCTCGTCTATAATATACAGGTTTTCCAACTGGTATGCCAGGTTTTGTTTAAACGCCGCAATGTATTCTTGGCGCAAGGCTTTCTGTTCTTGTTTTTCTTCGTCTGTAAGGCCTCGCTCACCTGCTTTTTTGGCCAACGCATTGATGCGCGCTATCTTCTTTTGTTCCATCTTCGTCTCCTTTATATTGTTCGGCCACCGCGGCACAATGCTGCAAAAAGCGCTGCTGCACTTCCCTGGGGGCTAAAATTTTGGCGTTTTTGCCAAACGAAAACACCCAGGAAAAAAACTGGTCGCTTACCACCACAGGCACATGTACTACAAAATGTTCCTCCCCCTGGCGGTGGATGAAGGTATTTTCGCCAAAGCGTTCTATCACCACGCCGACAAGCCGGTTGTGAAACTGCAGCGTAACGCGCTCGGGCTTGCCGCCAAACATGCCGAAAATCCCCTGCGAATAAGTGGCCAAATCCAGCTTGCCAAATACCTCCTGGCCAACGCGCGCCAAAGGCAACACCGCAATGTTCAGCATTTTATCCACCCGGTAGTGCTTGAGCATACAGGCGCTTTCATCATAGGCGGCCATATAATAGTTTTCATCCTCCCAAATCAATGCCCAGGGGCTTACCTGGTAACGGGCGCCCCCTTTTTTTAAATGGCGGCTTACCGTTTGCCCGCTTTGGGTGGATATCTGCCATTCAAAATATTGGAAGGTAATCTGCTTATCCTGTGCAATGGCTTCGTGGATGGTATCCACCGTATAATAGATGCTTTCGTTCATGTTTTTGATGCGGTTTGCAACCACCACCTGCCGCGACAGGGAGGACGCCTGCCATACGCTTAAAAAGGTTTCCAGCTTTTTAATAAGCTGCTCGGATTTTTTGGCGGTGATGAATTTGGAAGATTGTACCGCATCCACCAGCAATTTCAGCTCCGGCAGTTCAAACGTGCGCGAAGCCAAAAAATAGGTAACCGTTTTGCCCTTTTGGCAAACAATATCCATCCCATATTCTTTTAACAGCGCAATATCGCGGTAAACGCTTTTGCGTTCGGCCTCAATTCCCGCCTTGGCAAGCTCCTGTATAATCTGCGCTGTGCTTATGCCGTGAAGTTCATCGGTTTTTTGCAGCATAATTTGCATTAAATACAATATTTTTAGCTTTTGGTTTTCTGCCCTTGCCATGCACCCCACCCCTTACTCCTTTGGTTTTACGGGCCCAAGCGCTTTCTGGGCATATTCTAGCCAGCTTTTTGCCCCCATCTTTACCACCCGTAAGGGGGCAAGCAGGTTTTTGGCGCATACCGAAAGCGCATATTGCCCGCTTAGATAGGTTTGCACCGCTGCATCGCTTCGATACAGGGTATTTTGCTGCAGCAACGAAAACGTAATGCCGCAGCCCAAATATTTGCCGTAAGCTTCTTTCCTGGTCCAAAGCCCGGCAAACAAAGCGTCTTTTTGGTGTGTAGAAAACAGAAGCTCTTGTTCTTCTTTGGTAAAAAAGCGTTTTACCACGCGCGGGCGGTAAGGCCCAATTGCCTGTATATCCAGCCCGATTGGCTGGCGCGAAAGCACGCATGCTACGCTGTCCTTGCTGTGGGAAAGATTAAAAAACACATGCGGGTACCCTTGCAAATACGGCTTGCCGTTTTGGCTGTAGCCAAAGGCCAAACGGCGGTTTTCCTCCCCGGTTAAAGAGCACAGCCGCTCGCGCAAAAGCAATTGGCCCATTATCCCCAGCTTTTGGGCGCGCGCGCTTTGCATCTGCAATATTTTCTCCTGTTGGGCAGGCCCAACCAGCGAAAGCCATGCCCGGTAATCGCGCATGGATATGCTTTGGCAGCCTTCCAGCCAGTAAACGGTCATAAGCGCCGCCCGCCTTAAGGGGACAAATTCTTCCTGCATAAGCGGCTGCATCGGTTTGAAAATGGCAAATCCCTTCTTTTTATGGTTTGTCGCGCCAATACCACCATTTGCACTTTTTAGGGTCGGGTTTTGGGGTATTGGCATAATACACCGCACAACGGTATACATACAATTGGCAGCGGTCCACCTGCTCGCCTTTTAAACGGCAGTTTTGCTCATACAAAGCCATCGGGTCGGCCCCTTTCAGGCTTTGGATGGTTGGATACCCCATTTGGATAAGCACTTCCTTGGTTTTTTTACCAACCGAAGGAATCTGCAGCAAATCGCTGTGCATGGGCAAAACCTCCTTTTTACACGGTGCGCTTGTAAATAAGCACCGGAATGGCCGGGCAGTTTGCGCGGTTGGCAAACTGGCACACCAGCACCGTATAGGTTTTGGCGTCAATGGTTTGGATATATTCCAAAAGCGCGTCGCGCTCGGCAAAGCCGCATTCTTTGCCGTAATAGATGCACAGGGTCATCAATCCCCCTGTCTTTAACAGGCTAAGCCCTTTTTGAATGGCCAGAATACTGGTTTGGGGCTTGGTAAAAATGGAATGGTCGCCGCCCGGCAGCCAGCCAAAGTTAAACACTATCGCGTCCACACTGTTGGGGGATGCAAATTGGTCAATATGCTGGTGGTCGGATAAGTGTACGCTCACCTGGTTTTCAAGCCCCAGCTCGGCAATATACTCTTTGGTCTGCTCTACGGCCTGCGGCTGGATATCCAACGCCACTACCTTTCCGCTTTGGGTGCAAAGGTTGGCCAAAAACGCAGTATCGCGGCCTTTGCCGGCGGTTGCGTCTATGCAAAACGCGCCCGGGCGCACATGCTGCTGCAATGCAAAATGTACAACCCCTAAAGCGTTTAGCTGCATGTGGGTCTTCTCCTTTCTGGCAAAAGCGTTTTGCATCCGCCGCGCTTAACTGGGCGCATGTTCTTTTAAAAACGCATGCACTTGCCGGTTTACTTCCCCAGGGGCTTGGTTAAATACATCATGCCCGGCGTTTTTTACCGTATACTGCGAAGCCCCCGCAATGCTTTGGGCAATTAAACGGGTGTGTGCGGGGCGGATAATATCCCTCTCCCCGGCCATTACCAGCGTGGGGCAGCCAATCGCGCGCAGGCTTTGGGGGGAAATTTGCGGCTCCTTTACCATTAGGCGCAGCACATGCGCCTGTTTGCGCGCATTTTGGGAAAACACCCCCATTGCCGCACACAGCGCCCAGCCCAGCACAATGGGAACCTGCACACGGCGCTTGACCCCTTTGGTGGAAAGGTTTGCCCCTGAAACCACCAGCGCCCACAAACGTTCAGGCGCCATGGCGGCCAGCTTAAGGGCGATGTTTCCCCCATCCGAATAGCCCAGTACGGCCGCTGTTTGAATGTTTAGCGCATCCATCACCGCCAGTACATCCTGTGCCATTTGCCCAATGCTAAGCGGCAGGGCAAACGAGGACGCCCCATGGCAGCGGCTGTCAATGGCAACCACGCGAAAATACGCCTGAAAATACGCAATCTGGCTGGCAAAAATGGTGTGGTCTTCCCCATTGCCGTGCAACAGCACCAAAAAAGGGCCTGTTTGCCCGTACAAAAACACCCGGATAGCGGCGCCGGCGCTTTGTATGGTTTGCGGGTTTTCCGCTTTTACAGCAGGGGTGGATGGTTTCATAAAAGGCTCTCCCATTCGCGCTCTTTAAAGCCCACCAGCACATGCCCCTGGCCAATGACAAGCGGGCGCTTTACCAGCATGCCGTCGGTGGCAAGCAGCGCCAGTTTTTCTTCCAGTTCCATCTGGGGCAGTTTGTCCTTAAGCTGCATGGATTTATACAACAGCCCGCTGGTATTGAAAAACCGTTTGATATCCAGCCCGCTTTGTTTTACCCATTCGCGCAGTTCCTCCTGGGTGGGGTTATCTTGTTTGATATCCCTCGCCTGGTAATCCACATGGTGTTCGTCCAGCCATTGTTTGGCTTTTTGGCAGGTGGTACATTTGGGGTACCATATAAAAAGATACGCCATATTGCTCATCCTCTCCTGTTTTTATCACAAGTATGGTATACTAGTATCATACCATACTCTTTTAAAAGGGGGAAGTGCTATGCCGCAGCAGATTCATCTGCCCGGGCCGGTGCACACAGCCATTGACCTGCTAAACCGCGCGCATTTTGAAGCATGGGCCGTGGGCGGCGCTGTGCGCGATAGCCTGCTTTTGCTTTCCCCGCACGATTGGGATATCGCCACCAACGCCACCCCGGAGGAAATTCTGGCGGTGTTTTCGCGTTTTCGCTGTATCCCCACCGGCATGCGTCACGGCACGGTTACGGTTATCATACAGGGGCAGGCATTGGAAATTACCACCTACCGGGTAGACCAAGCCTATCCGGACCACCGCCATCCCAGTGCGGTGGTGTTTACCCATTCGCTGAAAGAGGATTTGGCCCGGCGGGATTTTACCATAAACGCCATGGCTTACCATCCCGCTTTGGGGCTTTTTGACCCCTTTGGCGGCAGGGAGGATTTGCAAAACAAATGCATCCGCTGTGTGGGCGACCCCTTTGCCCGCCTGGAAGAAGACGCTTTGCGCATTTTACGCGCCCTGCGCTTTAGCGCGCAGCTTGGTTTTGGCATCCACACGCAAACCCGGCTTGCGCTTTTAAATAAGGCGCAGGGGCTGTTTTACATCTCCTTTGAGCGCGCCTGGGCGGAAATTTCCCGGCTGCTCAGCGCATCCTTTATCGCTGGGGCAACGCTGCCCTTTCAAAGCGTTTTGGCGGCTTGGTGGGTAAATTTGGGCCGCTATTCCCCCCAGCAATGGGAAAAAACCGTTTTAGCGATGCAGTCTTTGCCGGCACAAATCCCTTTGCGCCTGGCCGCCTTATGCTTTGGCCTGTGGGACCATACCGAAGAAGGGCAAACACGCCTTTTAAACGAGCTGCACACCCGCTGCGTGCCCCGGCAAACCCGCAAAGAGCTGCAAATGCTGCTGGCAGGCGCCAAAACCGGCCTTTGGGATACCCTGCCCCAAATAAAACGCCTGCTGCGCCAATACGGGCCGGATTTGGCAAACAGCATCCTGTTGCTGCGCGCTGCATTGTTCCCGGATGAAGCGCCAAAGCTTGCCAAAGCGCACAGCATGATAACAGAAATTTTGCAAAGCCGCGCCTGCTGGCAAACCTCCCAGCTGGATATATGCGCCCAGGATTTGCTTGCGCTGGGGTTAAAAGGCAGGCAAATCGGGCAGGCGCTTGCCTTTTTGTGCGATGCGGTCATCGATGAAAAATGCCCCAACCAGCGCACGGCGCTGCTGGCATATTTGCAGCATTTTCCGCCTTTGCCGCCCTTGGCATAACGAATAAAATATGGTATACTGTTTTGCCAAAGGAGGCATACCTATGCAAAAATACGTTCCCATTGAAAAAATGAGCAAAAAAGCCAAAAAAGAATTGGCCAAGCGCCAGCGCGGCACCTGGGGAAACATAAACCCAACCACCCGTTTGGTGCCCAACAAAAAACACTATAACCGCAAAAAGGTTCAAAAAGGAGAGGATTTCCGTTTTGAACCTTTTTTTCTGCCATTATTGGCGCCGGCATTTTCTTTCTTTTCCTGGGCGTTCGCCGCTTTCGAAGAAACCGCCGTATTTTGCAAATGCAAAGGGCGGTTTGCACCGCCTGCGGGCAGGCAATGGCGGCTTTGCAGATTTTGGCTTTTCCATGCGCCTTTGCCGCCGTTTTTATCGGCCCGGCGCCTGCATAAGCCGCTGGATAACCGGCGCATTGGCCGGGCAAAACGCGTATTGGCCCAGCTTTTGTATATCCACCCACAAAAGCTGCCGGTGTACCACGCGCTGCGCCTCTCCTTGTAAAATTTGCCCGGTAAAAAAATGCAGGCGCACGGTTTTTTGCGGGTAGGTGTATTCGAGCGTATCCAGCAAAGCCAGATAGCCCACGGTTACATGCAGTTCCTCTTGGCATTCGCGCACCACGCATTGTTCAGGGGTTTCGCCTTCTTCGCATTTGCCGCCGGGGAATTCCCAATACCCGGCCAAATCGTTTCCTTCGGGGCGCTGGCCGATGAGCACCTTGCCTTCTTTTTGCAAAATGGCAACCGCTATTTGCTGCATGGGTTTTCCTCCATTATCGCCTGAACCCTGCCCACCATATCGCCTTCCTGCAGCATCACTTTGATGCCGCGCGGATGATAGGGGGAATTGGTCAATATCCGTTTGATATGCCCGGTGGTGCGCTTGCCGGTGGGCTGGTCTTTTTTCAACACCACCTGCACCTTCATGCCGGCTTTTAAATTTGCCCGTACATGTGGGTCCATTTAGTCTGTCTCCTTTTGGTAAAATTGGGGATGCTTTTGGGTGTTCAAATTGGCTTTGCTGGCCTGCCCAAACTGGAATTTACGCGGGATATGGTACAATTTGCCCCCGCGTTCAAAACAAGCGCCGGTTTGGCGGAAGGTAAAAGGGATGTTTTGTTCGATGCACTGTTGGCGGATATCCAATACCCAATCAAATGAGCACACCCGCGCGTTTTCGCCCGATTCGCCGCCTACCAGCACTTCGCTCACCCATTCGCCCAAATACGGCCACAGATGGATAGGCCCCAAAAGCGGTTCGCACACGATGGACTTACGCGCTATGGGAACGCTTTGAAAAATGGGCAGGCGCTTATCGGCAGCCGCCTGGTTTTCAACCGTGCAGCAGATGTGCACATTGGGGTAACCGTTTTCCCAGTCGTCGGGGATGCAGCTGTAAAAGCGTTCGATGCGCTTGGTGATAAACAAAAACTGCACATCGCGCCGCTCTTTCATCATCTGCCAGGCCAAAGGGCGCCAGGGGTCGGCGTCGGGCACAAAAAAGTCGGAGGTAAAGCAGGTGTAAAGCAAGCTTCCCGCGGGGATTTTGTATTCCCCCGTACGTTTGCGCCGGATGGGCAAATCAAAATCCCGGGTTTTTACTACGCGGTCGGGGGTGCGCCCGTATTTTTCATCCCCGCGAAACATATAGCAGTTTTGGCAGCCTTCGCTAATTTTATGGCAGCCATGCCAAAGGTTCCAACTGTCCATCGCCCTGCCCCCTTTTTCTGTATTGTAGCACAAAATGCGCAAAAAGAAACCCCGCCAAAGCCCCTTTTTGTAACAGCAAAACACCCCCTTGCCGCAATGGACAAAGGGGTGTTTTTATAAGCCGCGACCGGCCTTAGCTCAATTCAAACATGCCGTGGTACAGCTGGTAATATTCGCCTTTTTGCTCCAGCAGCTCCTGGTGGCTGCCGCGTTCTACAATGCCGCCGTGTTCCAGCACGATGATGGCGTTGGAATTGCGTACCGTGCTTAAGCGGTGGGCAATCACAAACACCGTGCGCCCTTCCATCAGCTGGTCCATGCCCTTTTCAATCAACGCTTCGGTGCGCGTGTCAATCGAGGAGGTTGCTTCATCCAAAATTAACACCGGCGGGTCGGCCACGGCTGTGCGCGCAATGGCCAAAAGCTGGCGCTGGCCCTGGCTTAAATTGGCCCCGTCGCCCACCACCATGGTGTTATACCCTTGGGGCAGGCGCTTAATAAAGCTGTGCGCATTGGCAATTTTGGCTGCGGCAACAATTTCCTCCTGGGTCGCGTCCAATTTGCCAAAACGGATGTTATCGGCTACGGTGCCGGTGAACAGATGGGTGTCTTGCAGCACAACCCCCAAGCTGTGGCGCAAATCGGCTTTGGCGATGTTTTTCACGTCAATGCCGTCGTAAACCACCCGTCCGCCGGTGACGTCGTAAAAGCGGTTGATGAGGTTGGTGATGGTGGTTTTGCCGGCGCCCGTGGAACCCACAAACGCAATTTTCTGCCCAGGTTTGGCGTACAGGCTAATGTCGTGCAAAATGGTCTGGCCTTCTTCGTAGCCAAAGGTTACGTTTTCAAACCGCACGTCGCCTTTCAACGGCACCAAAGGCGCATCCGGATGGGCGCTGTCTTTCCAGGCCCATTGCCCGGTTTTTTCTTTGCATTCTTGCCATGTGCCGTTGGCATTTTGGCGCACGTTTATCAGTTTTACCGTTCCTTCGTCCACCTCCGGCTCTTCTTCCATGGTGTTAAAGATACGCTCGGCCCCGGCCAGGGCTGCCAGCAGGAAGTTGCTTTGCTGGGTAAACTGGTTAATCGGCATAGCCGCCTGGCGCACAAACACCAGATAGCTTGCAAGCGAGCCCACATCGGCCAGGCCGTTTAAGGCAAGCAGGCCGCCCACCACAGCCACAATGGCGTAGTTGATATAGGAAATGGTAACCACCGCAGGCACCATGGTGGCCGCATACGACTGCGCGCTGGTGCCCGCTTGGCGCAGCTTTTCGTTTAAGCCGATAAATCCTTGCATATTGGCGTTTTCATGGTTAAACACCTTTACCACTTTCTGGCCGCTTACCATCTCCTGGATATACCCATCCAGGGTGCCCAGGTGCTGTTGCTGGCGCACATAGTACTGCCGGCTTTTTTTGCCGCTGTAGCGGATGTATAAAAACATGGCCACATACCCCAGCACCACAATAAGCGATAAGCGCCAGTTTAGCACAAACAAAAGCGTCAGGGTGCCCACAATTTGGATAAAGCTTTGAATCACCATGGCGAAGCTGTTGTTTAACGCATCCGAAATGGTGTCCACATCGTTGGTAAACAAGCTCATCGAATCGCCGTGGGTATGGGTGTCAAAATATTTTAGCGGCAGCTTTTGCATGTGCGAAAACAAATCGCGGCGGATATCAAACAGCACCTTTTGCGCGGCTTTTACCATGGTTTGGGTGTACCCAAAACAGCTAAGCGCACCGATGCCGTAAATAATGGCCGTAAGCGTTACCCCAAAAATCAGGCCGGATAAATCCCCCGGCGCCACATAATTGTTGATGATGGGTTTTATCATATAGGTGCCCAGTAAATTGGCCCCCGCGCTTATGGTAACCAAAACCGCCACCAAAAGCAGCAAAAATTTATGCATGCCCAAATAGGTAAATAGCGTTTTGAGCGTACGCTTTAAATTTTGCGGACGTTTGCCGTTAAACTGCCTGGCTGCCATCTTCGCTGTCCCCTTTCATTTGGGAATGGTAAATTTCCCGGTAGATTTCATCATTGGCCAGCAGCTCTTTGTGGGTGCCAACCGCGTGCACCTTGCCGTCTTCCAAAATGATAATCTGGTCAGCGCCCATCACCGAGGTAACCCGCTGGGCGATGACGATTTTGGTGGTATCCCCCAGCGATTTTAACGCCGCGCGGATTTTGGCTTCGGTGGCAGTGTCCACCGCGCTGGTGGAATCGTCAAAAATCAATACCTTGGGCTTTTTCAGCAGGGTGCGCGCAATGCACAAACGCTGCTTTTGCCCGCCTGAAAGGTTTACGCCGCCCTGGCCCAGGTCGGTATCCAGCCCCATGGGCATGCGGGATAAAAACTCATCCGCCTGCGCCATTTTGCAGGCCTGCCACAAGGTTTCATCGTCTGCATCGGGCGCACCCCAGCGCAGGTTGTCGCGCACGGTGCCCGAAAACAAAACGTTCTTTTGCAGCACAATGCCCACCGCGTCGCGCAGCGTTTCCAAATCGTACTCGCGCACATCCTGCCCGCCTACCAGCACGCGCCCTTCGGTGGCGTCATACAGGCGGGGGATAAGCTGCACCAAGGTGCTTTTGGCAGAGCCGGTACCCCCAATGACCCCCACGGTCTGCCCGGGCAAAATGTGCAAATTCACATGCGAAAGCGCATATTCCTCTGCGTCCTCGTGGTATTTAAACGAAACATTCTCAAACACAATGTCCCCGTCTGCCACCTGCTTTAGTGCATTTTGCGGGCTTTGCAGGCTGGGGGTTTCCTCCAGCACTTCGCTAATGCGGTGCGCGCTGGCCAAAGAACGGGTAAGCAGCAAAAACACGTTGGAAATCATCATAAGCGAGTTCATCACTTGCAAAACATAGCTGACAAACCCCGTCAGTTTGCCCACCTGCATCTGCCCGGAGATAATCAACTGCCCGCCAAACCACAAAATCAACACAATGGCGCCGTACATCACCAGCTGGAACGCCGGCATATTCAATTGCGCGCGGTGAAAGGTTTTTTGGCTGGTTTGCATAAGGTTTTGGTTTACTTCGGCAAATTTTTCTTCTTCGTATTCGTCCCTTACAAAGGCTTTTACCGCGCGGATGGCTGTAAAGCCTTCTTCCACAACGGCGTTTACCTTATCCATCGCCTTTTGCAGCCGCCCGTACATGGGCGATACCTTCCGCACAATAAGCGCGAGGATAACCCCCAGCACCGGCGTGCACACCAGCAACACCAGCGCCAGCTGCGGGTTCATCCAAAAAGAAAACAGCACCCCGAACAAAAACATGGACGGCCCGCGTACCAGAGGGCGCAGCCCGCCGTTGATGGCGTTTTGCATAACGGTGACGTCGGTGGTCATGCGGGTGACCAAAGAAGAGGTTTCAAAGCGGTCCAAGTTGGCAAAGGAATATTGCTGAATGTGCTCATATTCCGCCTGGCGCAGCTGCGCACCAAACCCATAAGCCGCTTTGGCCGCGTAACGGGCGTATAAAAAACCCGTTACCAATGCAAGCAAAGCGCAAATCCCCATCTGCACCCCTTTGATAAGGATGTACTGCACATCGCGGTTGGGCACGCCAACATCCAGAATATCTGCCATCATCAAAGGGATAATCAATTCAAACGCTGTTTCCACACACACCAGCAGCATTGCCAAAAACATCGCCCTTTTGTACGGGCCTATGTACGAGGCAATCCGTTTCAGGTCTTTCATAGCTCTCCCTCCTTATCGGCTTTGCCGCCCAAATTGCGGTAAGCGCGCAAAAGCAGCTGGGCAAACTGGGCTTTTTCCTGCTCGCTAAAACCCGCCAGCATAACCTTTTCCATTTCACGGCAGTGCTTGCGCCAGTGCTCATGCGCCTGCTTGCCCTTTTCGGTGATGCTCACCAGGCCTGCGCGCCGGTCTTGGGCATCGTTTTGGCGGCAGATAAACCCGCCTTTTTCCATTGTGTCCAGCATCCGGCAGATGGTGGCCGGGTCTACTTCGCTGTATTCGGCCAGTACACGCTGGCTGCAAGGGCCGCGGTTTAATAAATACCGCAATACCCGCGGCTGCCCCTGCGAAAGCCCTACCTCGGCAAGATACGGGCGCAGGTAATTGCGCGCCAAATGCGAGGTACGGGACAAAAGCAACTGGTAATTGTCCATGGCGCTCTCCTCATTTCGTTGATATATCAATAATTAGCATGCCAATTATACTGCCGGGTTTCTTTTCCTGTCAATACCCGGCCAAACGATTTATAAAAGTTTTTGCAAATAACAGGTTTTCTTTGCACCTATCCGCGCAGATTTGGCCAATACCTACAAACCCTCTTTGCTTTACACAGGGGCGTTTTGGCCTTATAATAAGGTGTAAAAAGCGTAAAAAGGGGATTTGACTTTTGAAACTGGGCATTGTATTGGAAGGCGGTGCGATGCGTGGCATTTACACCGCTGGTGTTTTGGATGTATTTTTGGAAAAAGGACTGGGCGCCGATATCGTAATCGGCGTATCCGCCGGGGGCATACATGGCTGTTCTTATGTTTCGCAGCAAAAGGGGCGCAGCATCCGCTACTATATGCGCTATTACAACGACAAACGCTTTATGAGCCTGTATTCGCTGTTCACCACCGGGGATATTGTTGGCAAACAATTTTGTTATTACGATATTCCCCAAAGCCTGGATATTTTTGACCACCAGGCCTTTGAAGATTCCCGCACCCAATTTTATGTGGTATGCAGCAACCTGCAAACCGGCCAGGCCGAATATATTTTATGCCCCACCCTAAGAGGGGAGCAGATGGAATATTTGTGTGCAAGCGCTTCGATGCCGTTTGTTTCGCGCATTGTGGAAATTGGCGACAAAAAACTGCTCGACGGCGGCGTATGCGACCCAATTCCCATTGAAAAAGCCATGCGGGATTTGGATTGCGATCGCTGGATCTGCGTATTAACCCGCACGGACGGTTACCGCAAAAAAGCATCCAGCCACCGGTTTGCCGGGATAAAATACAAACGCTACCCCGCTTTTGTAAAGGCTTTGCAACAGCGCGGCGAACACTACAACGCCACTTTAAACCAAATCGCCGCGCTGGAACAGCAGGGAAAAATTCTGGTGATCCGTCCATCCAAGGATTTACAGGTGCACCGCATGGAAAGAGACAGCCAAAAACTGTTGGCGCAATACAACCTGGGTTACGCCGACGCGCAAGCGGCCTGGCCGGCGCTGGAATCTTACCTTGCAGGCAATCAAAACGGGTAACATGATTTTGGCAAACATTTGCAACCTGCAACTGCAAACAGCCGGTTTGCTAGCATTATGCGGAAAAATTGTAATAAATATATAAAAAATACTATTTGTATAAATATGATCGATAAAAAAGGCTTGTTTTCCTGTATGGAAAGCAAGCCGTTTGGTTTTGGGTTTTATTTGCACGGGGCCCATCTCCCCTCTGTAGGCAGCGATTCCAACAAAACCTTTGCCTTTACAGTGCATAACGGCCAACCTTTTGCAACTACCCCGGAGAAAATGTCGGTTGCAAAAACATAGGAAAAGCGTATGCATTGTTTGGGGTCTTTAGCATGTCCCTGCAAATGCATATTTCAAAAAGGTGTATACACAGCGTATAGCGCACGCTGCTAAAAAGCTTCATAAGCGCCAAAACCCCATCATGTATTTTTTTGCGAATAAAGCGGGCATGCTGTTTAACATATAGGCGATACCTAGACAAAAAAGCCTGAACGCAAACTGCGTTCAGACTCAGTCTGGCGGAGAAGGATGGACTCGAATCGGGAGAGCAGTATAAAATGCAGTAAAAACCCAGTCAGGCCAATCTCCACAAATGGCTTGAAACAGCGGTTTATTGTCGTATGGGCTTATTTATGTGCAACCCCGTTTCATTCTCTAAAGGGTAAGAAATCCGCTGCTTTTTGCCCCGCCCAATAAGCAGGCATATTCAGGCGTTTGATTGGTAAAGGGCTGTGTTTTTGCTATACTTTAAGTGAGGTGAAGAAAATGAAGCAGGGACTTTGCATAATTTTAGCAGCAACTTTGCTGTGCATAAGCATTGCGGGCTGTTCTGCGCCCGGGCAGGGGGAAAGCAGTACTCCCGGCGGGATAAACAGCGGCCAGAGCGTGTCGGAAATGGAGCCTTCCAGCCAAAGTTCGACTTTGGCGGAAAGCTCTTTTTTGCCTTCCACAATTTCGTCGGGTCCCTCCTCTACATCTTCGTCAAACTTAGACGAGCTTTATCCAGATTGGCATATCAACGGGCGTTATCCGTCGGTAACGGAAGAACTGGCCCAATATTACGAAGAACACCCAGATTTTAAAACCTATTTTAAAATGTATTTAGAGCCGTTAAGCTTTTTGGAAGGCATGCAGTGGCAATCCCAAAATGGCTTTACCGAAAACCAACTGAACCGAATTGCCAACTGGAGCATTCACATGCTGCCCGATGAAGTAATAGAAACGCTGCCCGAAGTCGGGCTCCACGCCGACTACCCGGGCGATGAAGTGGAAAAAATCGCCCAGCAGTATTTTGGCGTTTCTCCTGAAATGCTGCAAACAGCAGGCAACTACCAGCCCGAAACCCATACCTATTATTCCTTTGGCATTGGTTTTGGCCCGCCTTATGTGATGGTGATTACCGACGCGCGAACCCAGGAAGATGAACTTATCCTTACTTTTTCCCATTTGTTGGAACACAATTTTCCTGTTTATACCGAATCCTGGGACATTGATGAAGAAGGCGTATATGAAATGCACATCCGCCTATATGAAGATGGAACCTTTCAGTGGCTTTCCTGTGTGAAAACAAAAACAATTGCCCTAGAGGAGAAAGAAACATGAGAGCCTTTTTTTGCTTGTTTTTGGCTTTTGTTTTGCTTTGCACAGCCTTTGCCGGGTGCGCCGGTTCCATGCAAAATTCTGCGCCCGATTCTGCTATGCATAGCAGCCAGCCAAATTCCATGCTTTCGCAGGCAAGCACGTCTGCACCAAGCAGTTCAGCGGCTTCTTCGCAGGCAACTGAGCCAAGTTCCAACTTTACCGGCCGTTCATCTGCCTCCAGCCAGGTTATTGACCCCTATGACTGGAGCCTTGCCAATGGCTATGACCCCAAAGCAACTCCTGCAGTGCGTGAATACTACGACGCCCGCCCGCAGTTTAAAAAATATTATTTTGACTATCTGGTGCCTTTGGGTATCATGAACAACGGGGGATGGAGCGACGGCCGCGATATGTTTTTAGAATATATTGTGTTGTGGGGCTGGCAAAACCTGACACATGAGCAAAAAGAAAATGTGGTTCAAAATAAAAAAGATGTAAACGGTGTAAAACAGGGAATCATCCCCGCTTCGTTGATTGACCCCATGATCGAAAAGAAATTCGCTATTGACGCCGATGACCTGCACCGCGAGCCCAACTATATCCCCGAATACGACGGTTACATTACCACGGGGTTTGGTAACGGCATGGGGCCTGGCATCTGCTCGATTATCACCGGCGCCCAGCAGCAGGGCGATGAGCTGATTCTTACCATCTGGCGCATTGTAGAAGTACATTACCCAGAGTACGACCCATCTATGTCCATTTATGACATAAACTATACCTACCAACTGCACATCCGCCTGTTGGAAAACGGCGAATTTCAGTATTTGTACACGCAAACCATAGAGTAAACGAAAAGGCCCCTGTTTAGGGGTTTTTCGCATTCGGTTGTACAGGCGTAAATGCCAAGGGTAGAAATAGCTGCCTTCTATTTATCCAATAAGCGGGCATATTCAGGCGTTTGATTGGCAAAGGGCTGTGTTTTTGCTATACTTTGTTTGAGGTGAGGCAAATGAAGCGGGGACTTTGCATAATTTTAGTGGCAGCGTTACTGTGCATAAGCATTGCGGGGTGTTCTGCGCCTGGGGCGGGACAAAGCTCTTTAAGCGGGCTGGCCAATGTGGGCGCGCCGTCTTCCGGCCAGGTGACGCCTACGTCATCGACAAGCCCAAGTTCGGCTTTGGAGGAAAGCTCTTCACAAGAAATCTCGTCTGCGTCCACAAACGCAACCGCTTCCCAGCAGGAGGAAGAGCCGTGGGTTTCGCCTACAGGGGTGCGTCCATATACATCACCAAAACTGTATGAATACTATGAGGAGCATCCAGAATTTAAAGAATATTATTACAAATATCTTGTACCGTATTACCCTTTGCAGCTCAGCACCTGGAACACCGCCCAAGAATTGGCGCAGTGTATGTTAGATGAATGGATTGGAAAATACATTGACCGAGACGACCCTAATATTTGTTCATCTGAGCCTTTAGATAGAGGATATTATTTAAAACAAGAAAAATTTGAAGAAGTGGTGGAACAATATTTTGATGTAGATGCTTCTTTGCTTCGCATAGAAGACGACACCCTAAAATACAATAAAGAACGCGAAGCATATCGATTTTATTTTGCAGCAATGATTGGTGAGGAACGCGCCTATGTGATCACCGATGCCAAAAAAGAAGAAGATATTTTAACAATTGTTTATTTGCAGTGCTATGACTATACAAATACGCAAGAATATTTAACCAAAAGTGAATTGAAAATTCGTCTATTGCCAGACAATACATTTCGTTATCACTCTTGCCGGCTATTAGAGGAGCGCGAATAAAGCAAAAGCCGGACAAATTGTCCGGCTTTTTGCATGGTTTGTTATACTTCGTCGATATAAGGGGGTGTAGGCGTAAAGTCAACGTAGGAATTGTTAGGAACCATCTCAAACGATTGGTCTCGCCTTAA
>CAJFVS010000070.1 GCA_904420505.1 Candidatus Alloruminococcus vanvlietii
AAACTGTGTGGGTTCAAGTCCCAAGACAAAAAAATGCGTGGCATCTTTTTTAGTCCCTGTTTACAGGCTGAGCTTGGACGCGATTCGCGTTCCGGGCTCAGTTTTTTATTTTGTCTTTTTGCTCGCGTTTGCAGCGGGTATTTTTTTGTAACGTAAACCCCAGTCCGGGTGTTCTTATGAACACTCGGATTTTTTCTTTGTCAAAGTTTCGTTATGAACCCCCTGCTAGGCTGAACCCGGACGTGATTCGCGTTGGCGGCTCTGTTTTTTATTAAGCTTTTTCCGCATTTTTAGCGGGTGTCTGTTTGCAAGCAGTCAAAAAGCGCCTGCGGTGGGTAAGTTGCTCACCGCAGGCGCTTTGCATTTATAACTTTTTTCCAGCGCTTATACCGTTTTCTCCTCTTTATTTGCTATGGGAAATAATCCAGTTGAGAATGGATTCCTCTTCAAACACCACATTTCCAGCGCCATGGTAATTGCCATAAAACCCGCGCTGGTGAAAATATTCGTTATCCGGCACCTGCAGCTGCAAAACCTGTTCAATTTCCTGCGGCGTCCGGCCGGCGTTTTCATATGCGGCATACAAATTGTCATAGGCATCCCTTGCCCGCTGCGAGCCGTAATATTCGTCGTTTTCGGCCATAAAAATGTATACGGCAACGCCGTTTTGCGCTATGGGGGCATATTCGCCGTCCCATTGGGAAGCCCCATGCAGATATGCTGCATACAAATCCGGGCGCATGGCCACTGCCCGGGACATGGTTTCCCCTCCGGCTGAATATCCTGCCGCATACACCCTATCGGGGTTAACGGCAAAATGGTTTAAAAAATATTCGGTCAGTTCAATGGCCTGCTGTGCGGAGGTTTCCCCCCAATCGGTCAGCTGGGCAGATACTACTATCATCTCTTCTTCCAGCTGCGTCCAGCAAAGGAACCCATTCCAATTCAAGTTGGAACCGGAGGAATCCTCGCCAAACCACATCATGTCGTAGCCGGGCATAACCACCATCATCGGGTAAGAACGGCTGGTATCATACCCTTGCGGCAGATAATAGCTGTAGTGGATATCCCCTGTTTGCCCTTGTAAAACCAATTGGGCATTCAGGCCGGTTTGGTAGGGCTGTTCCGTACCCTGCTGCTGGCCGGATGCAGAAGAGCTACCCTGCGAGCTGTTGGATGACGAGCTGGTGCCTGCCAAAGAGGACGGCTCCGTAGAGCCGTTTGCGCTTTGCGGTGCAGGCGCTGCCGAAGAACACGCGCCGAACAGCACAGCCCCGGCGCACAGCAGGGCGCAAAGAAACACAACGCTTTTTTCTTCATAACAGCCGCCCCCTTAATAGCCCAATTCCTCCAGCCAAGCGGTTACATCGGCCTGGGCCTGCGCTACATTTTGCTCGCTGACGGTAAACCCATCGGCAACCACTTGTGCGTCTGGCTCCAGCTCCTCTATGGTCTCAATGGTACGGGAAAAACGGCTGCCATTGTGCACATTGAAAGGAATGATGGTTTTGCCGGAAAAATCGTATTCATCAAAGAAACTGTACAGCGCCTGGGGCATATCCGCCCACCAGTTGGGATAACCGATAAAAATGGTATCGTATGCATCCAGGTTTTCAATGTGGGAGGTTAACACCGGGCGCGCGTTTTCATCCTGTTCCTGGGCGGCATAATCAATCAGCTGCGCGCCGTCGGCAGGGTAAACCGTTTCGGTGCGGATGGAAAACAACTCGCCGCCGGTTGCCTGGGCTATCCAGTCGGCCACGGCGCGCACACGTCCTACGGCCTGCCCGTCGATGGTGATATAGCTGGCGGATGCAACGGCGTCCATACCGCTGTTTTCTGCCGCTGTAAAGTACACCACCAGGATATTCCCCTGCTGTTCTTGCCCTTGTTCGCTTTGCTGGCCATCCGTGCTGGCGCTGCTGCCCTGCTGCGCCTGGCTGGAAGATGTGCCTGCGGCGCTTTGGCTATTGTTGGTGCTGTTGGCAGCGCAAGCGCTTACCGAAAGCGCCAAAACAACCGCCAAAACAGCTGTTAAAAACCGTTTTTTATTCTGTTTCATGATGGTAATCCCCTTTCGATGAAAAGCGCAAGCCCTTGGGCGTAGGCTTTGATTTGCCAAATGGTATGGAATGCTTTTTGCCGGTTGGCTGGCATTTTCCCGCTGCGATGTTGCCTGCTCTTTGCCTTATCCGGCGCGCAGCGCCTGCATTCTCAGTGGTTTGCCTTCGCGTATATTGCAGCCAAGCTTGCTCCAGTGTTGGAAGCGGCTGCATGACAGCCGCCCTTGTTTGGTTTCTAACTTTATTTTAGCGTTTTCTTTTCATCGGCAGAAGTCTCGATTCGTTACGCAGTTGTAACGGATAGGTTTATACAGGCCCACCTGGCAAAAAAAGAAGCGGGTTTTCCCCGCTTCTTTTTATAAGGATGCACATGTATAGCGCAGCCACAATGTATCCAAATCCAACGGCTTTGCCTCTTTAAGATGAAATGCCGCCGGCTCGTGATACGGTAGGAAATCCGCGCGCTCAAAACAGGAAACCGCGCTGGTGCCGCCGTCTGCTACCGGGGCTACCACCAAGCTAAGCTCATCAATCAAGCCCTGCTGCAAAAAAGACCAATTTGCCACACCGCCGCCGGCGACCATCAACCGTTTAACGCCAAACTGCGTGTAGAGTTTTTCCAAAAGCAGCTTGCAGTCCAACCGGTTTGGCCCGGCAAACAGATAAGAAATCCCCAGCTTTTGCAGGTAAGCCAGATACGCCGGTGAAACTTCTTCGCTTAACGCCTCAATGATATGCGCCGCCGGGCGGCCTTTCTTCTCCAAAACCGGGGAAGAAAACCCCAATGTGCCTTTCGGGTCCATGGAAACGATAAAATTACCCACTGCTTTGCCCGCGGGATGAACATAATCTTCTTTGGGCGGAAAATCCCCTGTTTGTGCAAGGCTTGGGGCTGTCCCGTGCGCATAGCCGCCCAGCATGGTGGTTGTTCCGTATACGGTGGCTTGCGGCTTATAAAAATTGCGCAATTGGTTATAGGCTTTCAGGGCGGGCAAACTCTGCTCCATGGCAAAAAAATCCCCGTCAATTTTCCCATCCAGCGAGGTTAACATATGGCAAACTACAAAAGGACGCTGCATCCAATCCCTCCTGTAAAATTCAAAAACCATGCGTAAAGTTGCCGGTGCTTCCATAAGGCGCATGCCAAAAGCATGGTTGTACCAGAATGGTTTATTTTAACGCCGCGCCGTCTTTAAAAGCATTGCCTACTTTTTGGCCAAGCACATGGTAGGCATTGTTTGCAGGCTCAAAAGAGATGGGCCGGAATTTTGCCAAATCAAGCCCGCCGTTTTCGTCCAGCACGCTTTCATCGGCGCTGACGTTGACAATCTGGCCGATGATGTTGCCGTCTTCGTTGACCTTGATCAATTTGCATTCCAACGCCACTGGAAGCTGGTCGATCAGGGGTGCGTTGACAAATGGGGATTTGGTGGTTAAAAAGCCGGACTTTTCCATCTTATCGGCGGTAGCATTGGCCGAAACCATTCCCACATAATCGGCGGGGATGATATTGGCGGCGTCTGCAAAGCTAACGGTAAACGCGCCGGTCGCCTGAATATTGGCGGTGGTTTTATGGCCTGCGCTTAAACAAAGCACCACTTTGTCCGCATCGTACAGGCCGCCCCAGGCAGCGTTCATGGCGTTGGCAGTGCCGTCTTCGTTATAGGTGCCGATAATCAAAACCGGCAGGGGGTAAAACCAGGGTTTTGCACCAAAATTTTTGCGCATAGTATCGAACTCCTTTTCTTATCCAAGCAAAGGGACGCGCCAAAAGCGCGTACCTGCCTGTATGCTTTACTTTTGCCCGTCTACATCGGGCACCATCTGTGCATAGCGTTGGAGCATCTGCGGGGTGCTGGTGTAATAGCGTTTTTGTTTGTCCAGCAAAGCAATTTGCGCCATCTCCTCCCCGGTAAGGGAGAAATCAAACAGGTTGAAATTGTCTTGAATATGGGCGGGGTTTTTGGAACCGGGAATGACGATGTTGCCATCCTGGATATGCCAGCGCAAAATAATCTGCGCGCTGCTTTTGCCGTATTTTTGGCCAAGTTTTGCAAACAGCGGCTCTTCCAAAAGCGATTTGTCGCCATGGCCAAGCGGGTACCAGGCCTGGATAACCATACCTTGTTTCTCCAGGAAGGCTTTCAGCGCTTTTTCCTGGGAATAGGGATGCACTTCCGTTTGCAGCACCGCAGGCCGGATGGTGCAGATATTTAAAATTTCCTGCATCTGCTCAACGCTGAAGTTGGAAAGGCCGATGGCCTTTACCTTGCCCTCTTTGCAGGCTTTCTCCATCAATTGGTAGCCGGCGATATAATTGCCGGCCGGCTGGTGGATCAACAAAAGGTCGATATAATCGGTATCCAAACGCTGCAGGGTTTTGTCTACGGCGTCTTCCTGCTCGTAAAAACTCGGCCACAGCTTTGTCTCCAAAAAAATATCTTCCCGTTTTAGGCCGGATTTTTTCATAGCGCGGCCCACAGCCTTTTCATTGACATATGCGTTGGCCGTATCGATAAGCCGGTAGCCGCAGGCCAAAGCGCTAACTACCGAAGCTTCTGCTTCATCGGGTGTGAGCAAAAACGTGCCAATTCCAGCCATAGGCATTTGCATGCCATTGTTTAAAGTTGCGTAAACCATACA
>CAJFVS010000071.1 GCA_904420505.1 Candidatus Alloruminococcus vanvlietii
CATCAAGACGATTACTACCAAAGCAAGGCTTGCATATCTACGTCTGGTCATCGTTTAACAATCCTCCCTTTCTCTAAGGCTATTATAACATTTGCGCAATTTGTGTCAATATCCCATCGTCATGGGTTCGCACAGGTTGCCGCGTCAATGGCCAGCACAACCATAAGCGAATACAGCATGTTTTCTTCTTTTTCCACGTCAATCACATATGTATCCGTAAGGTTTAACACCTGCTTGGACGCATGCATAATCGGTTCGTTCCCATAAAATACGCCGTACTCCCATCCAAACAGGTCCCCTTCTACCCGCCAGCCGTTAAAATCCACCTGGTAACGCGGCCTAAAAAAGGAAATTGCCTTGCGAATCTGCCCGATGTAGTTGCCCGTAATGAAAATATCAAACCGCGGCAAAAAAGCCAGAATTTCTTCTTTTATGGTGCCGATGTGCTGGTCAAAGCGGTCGTAAATTTCCAAACAGTGCCCCCATGCGGGCCTGCCTTTTACAACAAACAAGGTGTTGCCGGCTTCGTCGTAAATATCGTAACTGTCAAACCAGGAAAAAAACCGCTGCCTGAACAATAGCTTCATAGCGCCCCCCTTTTGTGCCGTTTTTTATACAAACGCACAAAGCACACATTCCATTGGAAAAAGATTATTTTTAGTATACTATATCCGGCGCCAAAAAGATAGTTTTGGCTAAAAGTTTTTGACCCCCCCTGGCGTTGGGCTGTATCCTGCCATTTTGGCAAAACGCCCGCCCTATGCCCTAGTGCTTTGTACCCTGCTTTTTGCACACTGCAAGCGCGCCTTTGGGCCGGGTTTACCGGCAAACAGCGCCCACAACCGGGTTGGAAAATGCGCCAAAAAATAAGCCCTGTGTTTTGCACAGGGCCTTTGTTAAACAAACTGCAGCATATTCTGTTTTTTTAGCCACAAAACGGTATCGCGTATGGTAAAGGACAATTTGCGGGGGCGGTAACCCAATTCCCTGCTGGCTTTCTCGTGGGAAAAACGGTCGCCTGTATCCAGCGTATGCAGCGAATATGCCGTATACAGCGGCCGGATATGTTTGCGTTTGGCATACCACTGCATACAGGGGGCGAACGCCTTGGCCATCCACATGGGAAGTTCCAGCAATTTTTTGCCGCCTGCAACACGGCGCACCATTTCCAGCACATCGCGGATTTGATAATGCCGGTTGGATAAAATATAGCACTCGCCGCTTTTGCCTTTGTAAGCCGCCTGTAAGCAGCCGTAAGCCACATCGCGCACGTCTACAAAATCGTAACCGCCCTTTACACATGCGGGCAGCCGCCCGGTCAGGTAATCCTTTATCATCTGCACCAGATGGTTTCCCGTACCGTCATAGGGGCCCAAAATCCCCGAAGGCTGCACTACAACCGCGTCCAGGCCCTCACGGCATGCATTTAGCACCACCTGGGTAGCCTGGGCTTTTGTTTTGGCATAGCCGCCCACCACTTTTTCAGGCGAAAAGGCGGGGATTTCGCGAATAAGCGTGTGTTTGCCCTGCTCGGGTATGGCGTGCACCGAGCTGACATACACCAGCCGTTTTACCCTATACTCCTGGCACAGGGCTATCACATTGCTGGTGCCGGTTACATTTACATCAAACACATGGGGTTCTACCTTCGGGGAAATATCCACAATGCCGGCAGTGTGTATCACATACACATCCCGCCCCTGGGTATTTTCAAACAACGGGCGCAAGCTTTCTTTTTGGCATACATCGCCGTGGCAATACTGCACCAAAGGCGTATTTTTTACCGGCTCTCCCGGTAAAACCAAACCGCGTACCTGCTGTTTTTGGCCTGTTAACTGCCGCACCAGCGTGCCGCCCAGATGGCCGTTGGCGCCGGTTACCAGAAAAATCGGTTTCATATGCATCATCCTTCATATAACAAACACAGTGTTGATTTTCTTTCTATAATGTATTATACTAAATATTATGTTGCCCTACAACCGGCAAATCCAAACCATTTGCATGGTTTTTCAACACAATCAACAGCGAATGTCTGTTAACGAAAATGGACACAAAATGTTCGGAAGGAGGACATATTTATGCCCCAAAAACACCCCGACCACCGCACACGCGTAACCAAAATGCTCATCCGCCGGGCCTTTTGCGAACTTTTGGGCCAAAAACCCGTGCAAAGCATCACCATCAAAGAGCTTTGCGAACGCGCAGGCATCAACCGCGGCACATTTTATGCCCATTATAAAGATATATACGATTTGATGCAAAAGCTGGAAGACGATATGCTGCAGGATTTTAGGCAAGCGCTGGCCCCGCTTTTAACCTGCAAAACCGAAGATTTAACGCCTTTAAAAATCACCACCAGCATTTTCCGCTGCCTGCAGGACAATATGGACATCTGCACCGTTACCCTTGGCCCTTATGGCGACAAAGACTTTGCCATGCGCCTTATCAACACCGGGCGCGAGCGTTATATTGAAAGCTATTCCAAATATTTTGCCGGGGCCAGCGCCAAACAGCTGGAATTTTATTATGCGTTTGTCAGCGGCGGATGCATATTTCTGTTGCAAAAATGGCTCATGGAGGGGATGTCCTCCACAGCCGAAGAAGTGGCCCAAACCGCCGAAGCCATCATGCTGCAAGGCATTGGTTTTTTGCGTACGGGGGCGTCCGGCGCCAAAGAATAACGCTTTTTGCCTTGCCCCATGCAGTGAATTGCCATGGATTTTTGCCGTCCAAAAGCCTTTTTATAACCGCACCATATAAAAAGCCAGAACCTTTTTGCAAGGTTCTGGCTTTTGGTTATATCCGGTATGGGGCTTGTAAAATTCGGCCGCCGTATTGCCCCCGCTTTTGCAGGGCAAACCAAATCCCCATGCATTCCCCGGCTTAGTGGCTGGAAAACGCGCGCTTATAAAGCGCGTCCTGCTCGGGCAGATGGGTAATATACCCCACCGGGATTTGGTTTTGGGTGGCTTGTATAACCGCACGCGCACCCTCGGGGCCAAAGGCGCCGCACAATTCAATGCAGCCAACACCGTTTTGCCAAAGCTTTTTTGCGGCCAAACACGCTTCTTCCAAGCTGTTAACCCCGACAATGCAGGCGTTGCCGTTGTGGATTTGTGCGGTATCCTGGCAAGAATCAAAATCCCCCATAATGATAAACGCAAATTTCATAAAAACCATCCTTTTTTGGCTAAGCGTTTTGCCGCTTATCCAGTATTTTTTGCATTTCACAGGTTACATATTCCAAATCGGGGTTGCACAACAACGGCAAAATCCCCACCAAATCCTCTGGTGCAAAATCCTACCATTTCAAACGCAGCAGCAAATTGATAAGGGTATCGTCAAAGCGCTTTTTTAGCAGCCGTGCGGGATTCCCGCCCACAACGCTGTATGGGGCAACATCTTTGGTAACCACCGAATATGCCGCTACAATGGCGCCGTCGCCGATGTTTACCCCCGGCATGATAATGCTTTCACGGCCAATCCATACGTCGTTGCCAACTACAATATCCCCTTTGCGCGGCAGCTGGGAAAGATGGTCGGGTGTATTTTGCTGCCATGCGCCGCCGAACACATGAAACGGATACGTTGTAACGCTGCTAATGCGATGGTTCGCCGCGCCCATGATAAACTTGGTGCCCGATGCTATGGCGCAGAACTTGCCGATAACCAGCTTGTCGCCAAACTCCGGATAATTAAAAAGCACGTTTCGCTGTTCAAATTCGGTTGGGGCCGTGGCGTCGTCGTAATAGGTGTAATCGCCAATAAAAATATTGGGGGCGCTTACCACATTTTTAATAAAACAGGATGTTTTGTATTCGTTGGGAAAAATGGCATTTGGGTCAGGGATACGGTCCATATTCTCATTCCTTTCAAATCCGGGCGTTTTGTGGGCAAAAACTGCTAAGGGCTATGCTGCTACCTCTTGGCTGCCTGCCAACAAAGGCGGGCACAGATACGGGCAGTGCGGCTGTGTTGTTTGTTTTACCCGTAACCCGGCTGGGCCCGCTTTGCGGTTTGCTTATAAAAAAGGGATTTAAAGCGATAACTTTATTTGAAAAGCGGGTGGTTTTACTCTTTTTTGCGTGTTAAAAAAGCGCCAACGATTGCACCAATAAGCATGACCGGCGCTGCTCTGGCAAACAGCCATTCGAATACGTGAAATCCCGCCCCAAAAACGGCGGTTTCAGGGTCGCTGTAATCCCAGCCCAAATAAGGGCTTTTTAATGCCAACAAGATTGCAAAAATTGCTACGATGCCTACACACAATGCGATAAAAAACCAATGCAAAACCCTTTTCCTTGTGGCTTTTCGCTGCGCAAGCTGCAAGTTTATCACCTCCAGCTTTGCGCAAATCGCCTGTAAGTCATTGACTGGCGGCTCAATGACATTTTCTCCAAGCAGCCTGCCCACGGGTATTTCAAGCGCTTTGGATATAGAAATTAACATGTCAGAATCGGGAACGGACAACCCCTGCTCCCACTTGGAAACGGTTTGCCGCACAACGTTCAGCTTGACCGCAAGCTCTTGCTGCGAAAGCCCTTTTGATTTTCGAATGGCTTTTATATTTTCGTTGAGCATTTTGGATGGCCTCCTTCCTTTTATTTGCCACCACTATTGTAAACACAACCGCCCGTTGCTACAAGCAACGCATGTTAACATCTTTTGAAAACAGCCATTTTGTCCATTCTCTTTTGCTATTCTACCACGTTCTTATGAACTTCTCTACCCTATTTTCTTTATCACGATATCATAGGCTGCTGTCAAATTCTTGTGTGTTGCTTTACCCAATCGTTTCCGTTGTAAAGCCCGCCACACTTGGGCCAAACGCTTAAAATGCCAAGCATACCGGCCGGTGCGCTTTGTAAAATGCTTTTGCCAGCCGGGAGGAAAATCTTGCGCTTTTTTTGCCCTGCTTAGGGCTGTGTAGCACGGCGTTGAATAATGCCTGCCTTTTTAGCAGCGCAAACGATGCGCCACGCCGGCAAGCCGATCGAAAGGTTGTGATTATGGCATTGGCCGCCTGCGCGCGGCGGCAGGAAATGGATGCAACCCCTACAACAGGAGCTTTCTGTAGCACGCTAA
Source organism: Candidatus Alloruminococcus vanvlietii (assembly GCA_904420505.1). Taxonomy (GTDB): domain Bacteria; phylum Bacillota; class Clostridia; order Oscillospirales; family Ruminococcaceae; genus Alloruminococcus; species Alloruminococcus vanvlietii. Next base: position 5,086 of record CAJFVS010000071.1, read on the forward strand.
CAAAAAGCGCGGAAGTTTCCGCGCTTTTGTGCTGCAACCTTCTTGTGCAGAAGGTTTACTTATTCAAAATGGACATAAACTCGTCGCCGGTAATGGTTTCTCTTTCATACAGGTAAGCGGCCAGTTCATCCAGTTTCTGCCGGTTTTCTGTAAGGATTTTCCGGGCTTTTTCGTGCTGTTTTTTCACCAGTTCTACCACTTGCTGGTCAATCCTGGCCTGCGTTTGTGCCGAACAAGCCAAAGAAGTATCCCCGCCCAGGTACTGGTTGGTAACCGTTTCCATGGCCACCATATCAAATTCCTCGCTCATGCCGAAGCGGGTAATCATAGCGCGGGAAAGCTTGGTTGCTTGTTCTATATCGTTGGAAGCGCCGGTGGTGATAGAACCGAATACCACTTCTTCTGCTGCACGGCCGCCGGTTAGGGTGGCAATTTTGTTTTCAATTTCCTCTTTGCTCATCAAATTGTGTTCGCCCTCATCCACCTGCATGGTGTAGCCCAACGCCCCGGAAGTACGCGGAACAATGGTGATTTTTTGCACCGGCGCCGAATGGCTTTGCATGGCGGCCACCAAAGCATGCCCGATTTCGTGGTAGGCTACAATTTTTTCTCATTGTCGGTTAAGATGGCGTTTTTCTTTTGGTACCCGGCGATGACGACTTCAATGCTTTCTTCCAAATCCGCCTGGGTTACGGCTTTGCGCCCATCCCGTACAGCGCGCAGGGCCGCTTCGTTGATGATGTTGGCCAGTTCTGCGCCCGATGCGCCGGATGCCATCCGGGCAATTTTGCTAAAATCCACATCCGGGCCTACTTTGATTTTTTTGGCGTGCACTTTCAGGATTTCTTCCCTGCCTTTTAAGTCGGGCAGTTCTACCGGCACCCGCCTGTCAAAACGGCCGGGCCGTGTCAAAGCGGGGTCTAGGGATTCGGGGCGGTTGGTAGCGGCCAGCAATATCACGCCGCTGTTTTCTTCAAAGCCGTCCATCTCGGTAAGCAGTTGGTTAAGGGTTTGCTCGCGCTCGTCATTGCCGCCGATTTGCC
>CAJFVS010000072.1 GCA_904420505.1 Candidatus Alloruminococcus vanvlietii
ATGGTGCCGGTCGGCTTGGGTGTAAGGTCGTACACCACGCGGTTTACGCCTTTTACTTCGTTTACAATGCGGCTGGTAATGCGGTCAAGCAGCGCCCAATCCAAATGCGCAATGGTGGCGGTCATCGCGTCCACGGTGTTCACAGCGCGCAAAATCACCGGGTATTCAAAGCAGCGTTCGTGGTTGCGCACCCCAACCGATTTCATATCCGGCACAATGGTAAAATACTGCCATACCTGGCCCATAAGCCCTGCTTTTTGAAATTCCTCACGCAAAATCGCATCCGATTCGCGCACGGCTTCCAACCGATCGCGGGTGATAGCCCCTAAGCAGCGCACCCCTAAGCCGGGGCCGGGGAACGGCTGGCGTTCCACCATTTCGCTGGGCAAGCCCAACGCTACGCCGCAAGCGCGCACTTCGTCTTTAAATAAGTATTTCAGCGGTTCCACCAGTTCAAAGCGCAAATCCTCAGGCAAGCCCCCCACATTGTGGTGGCTTTTTACCACCTTGGCGGTTTTGGTGCCGCTTTCGGCAATATCCGGGTAGATGGTGCCCTGGCCTAAAAACTCAATGCCGTCGAGTTTGCGGGCTTCTTCTTCAAATACGCGGATAAATTCCTCACCGATGATTTTGCGTTTTCTCTCCGGGTCGGCAACGCCGGCCAGCTTGTTTAAAAACCGTTCGGAAGCATCCACATAGACCAAATTGGCGCCCAACTGGCGGCCGAACACCTCCACCACCTGTTCGCTTTCGCCTTTGCGCAAAAGCCCATGGTTTACATGCACACAGGTCAGCTGCTCGCCCACCGCGCGGATAAGCAAAGCCGCTACCACCGAGCTATCCACCCCGCCGGAGAGTGCCAGCAAAACCTTTTTGTCCCCAATTTGGGCGCGCAAGGCCTGTACCTGCTCATCAATAAAATTTTGCATATTCCAGTTGGCGCTGGCCTTGCAGGTTTCCAAAACAAAAGCTTTCAGCGTTTTTTCCAATGTTTCCTCGTCCATTTTCGGATGCGAAAGCGCACACTGGGCGGTGGGATGGTCAATGGCCATTACCGGCAGGCCAAGCGTATACAAGGCCGGGTCTACCTCCACGGCTTTGCCCTCTACCACGCGGTTTTCCCCGCCGTTTAGCACTATCCCTTTTACCCCGGGCATTTCCTGTATCTGCTGCGGGGTGATATCGTGCGGGTAAATTTCGCTGTATACCCCTGCTTTGCGCACCAAACGCGCTACAACGGTATTGTCCGTACCGCCCAAATCCAAAATCAATATTTTATCCTGCTGCATGTATCAAAATCCTCCTTTGCCATTTTTCGCAAAAATTCTGCCATATTTTTACTATACCATGGTTTTTATTCCTTGGGTAGCCCCTATGCCTGCGGATTGTACAGCAAACCGGCAATTTCATCCAGCCGCTGCCGGATTTGGGCAAATGGGGTGTTCAAATCCAGCGTGCGCGTTCCCCTTGTTGTCTGGTTTTGGATGCATCGGTTTGTGTGCGCCGCCCAAATGCAATTCTTTGCATTTATGATAGTATTTCTATGGGATGTAGTCGACAAAATCCGGCGCGAAACCGCTTTATCACACGTTTTATGTGATTTTGGACTCAAACCCAACAGCAGCCATTTTCCTGTTTTTTACAGCCAAAGAAGCCTATCTATTTTGGGTAATTTGGTGTAAAATACCAATGAAAGCATGATAAAGGGGTTTTGAAACCATATGTCCCATACAAAAGCCGGCTTGTTTTTGATTGGCATCTGCCTTATTTGCGGGATTGTGATGTTGTTTTTTGGCATACGCGGTTGTTTAAGCGACTATGCGCTTACCCAAAACTATGACCAGACCGAAGGGTATTTTACCGATTATTCGGTATATGCCAGTGATGAAGACGGCACCACCTACCGTTTGATTTACACTTATATCGTATACGGCAAGCGTTACACCGTTGCAACCGATTACGGCACCCAAATTATCCCTGCCCAAAATAGCACCCGCACGGTGAAGTACGACCCTTTTCAGCCGCAAAACGCCGTGCTTGCCGGCGGCGGCAGCAACGCGCCCTTGTTGTTTTTGGGCGTGATGTTTACATTTGTACCGCTTGTTTTTGTTTTTGCCATTTTATACAACAAAGGGTATATGCAAAACCTGTTAAAAAATGTGCTGGATTTTGGCATTGGAATATTTTTTATTATAATGGGCTTGGGTTCCCTGTTTTTTGTCACCGGCAGCATCAACCTGCTTAAAATTTTGAAATCGTTCCATCCCGTGCTGCTCATCCCCCTGCTTATGGTTGCAGCGGGCGCGTTGCAGTTTGGCAAAACGCTTGCGGCCAAGCTGCGCGCCAGAAAAACCTCCCGTTTGGAATAAACCATGGGCCAAGGAAGCCGGTAACGCCTTGCTTTGATTTACAACCCTAGGCAGCAAAAACGCCCTTTCGCCGCACGCAGCTTTATAAAGGCGGGCAATAAGCCCCAAAGCTATCTGCAGGCGGTGTAACCGCCAAACGCGCAAAATGGTTTCCCAACCGCGCAGCTGTTTTTATAACCCGGCACAATTTTGAAAAGCCTCCCAAACAGCATAAAATATCTCATAGCACAAAACAAAGCCCAAAGCGGTATCGCTTCGGGCTTTTCTTTTTTATCTTTTTATCCGGGTTTGGCTGCATCCTTATTGCATGCACAGCAGGCAAGGGTTTTGGCCTTGCTTTTATGCATTACTTTTGCGCCGTAAAGAAAAACCTGCGAAACCCTAACACCACTTCGCCGTTTTTCTGCACCGGATAGCGTTGTTTGGCCTGCTCTACGATGGCTTGTTCAAATTCTTCTGCGCGGGTTGGACCCAAATATTCCAAATAAGGGCGCAGCCGGGTGCCCTTTACCCATTCGATCAAAGCCTTATGGTTGGCCAAGGGATGGTAATACTGGATTTGCCACATATCAAAAGCCGACGCACAGCTGGATAAAATGCTAAAATATTCCAGTGGGGCAAGCGTTTGGTTGGGGGGCATCTGTACATCTGCAAGCCCCCATTGCGGTTTTTGGGCCTCTTCTTGGATAATCTGAAACAGCGGTTCTTCCCCGTTCATGGGGATTTGCACCGCCAAAATGCCGCCTTTATGCAGCTTTTCCATCAATGCGGGAATCAAAGCCTGATGGTCGGGAATCCATTGCAGGCAGGCATTGGAAAAAGCAGGTCGTATTGGCCGGGCAGCGAAAGCGCATCGCACAGGCAAAAAGATAGCTCCGGATGCTCTTTTTGCGCTTTTTCAATCATATTGGGAGAATTGTCAACACCCAGTATATCGGCACTGGGGAACACCTTTTTCAGCACAGCGGTGCTGTTGCCCGGGCCGCAGCCAATATCGGCGATGGTCTGCGGGTTATGCCCGGCTATTCGCATGGCCAAATCAATGGCCGGCTGTGTGCGTTGGTTTTGAAACTTTAAATATTGGGCAGCATTCCAGTCCACCATAGCAAACACCTCATTTAAACTTTTATTTTTGGGGCGAGGCCATCCCCGCCCGGTTGAAAAAGGCAATCCAGCGCTTGGTTATGCTTTATAGATGCTCTTGCTAGGCTGCTGCACATGGTTTGCCTATTATAAGCGCCCGCCGCTTTTGCACCGCATATGCTATCCTCGCTGCAAAAGGCAACTGCCTTATCGCCCCTCTGTTTTGGGGCCTTATTGGTAACATCATATACCCATTTTTCAATTATGAAAATACCTTTTTGCAAAAAAGCCAAATACTAGGCCGAACCACCCAAATGCGCAAAAAAGCAGCCCTTGAGGGCTGCTCCTTCTAGGCATTTTCATTTCTCCTTACAAAAGCAGTGGCTTAGACTGCCGAAAATACATTCGGAAATCTAAGCCACTCAAATGCCTG
>CAJFVS010000073.1 GCA_904420505.1 Candidatus Alloruminococcus vanvlietii
AATTCATGCAGGCGTTTTACCTGTACGTCAAAAATGCTGTCGCAGTTGACGTCTATGCCCATATGCTCGTGGATATACTTGGCCAGGCGCAGCTTGTTTTCGCGTTTGATGGCCCCCAAACGGTCTAAAACGGCCGTATCCTTGGCGTATTTTTTGAATTTGGAAAGATTCGCCATGTCTTTTTCAAAGCCGGCGCCAATCAATTCCTGCAAAAGGCTGGTTAAGCCAGGGTTGGACTGGTTGAGCCATCTTCTGGCGGCAATGCCGTTGGTGACATTGGTGAATTTTTCGGGGTTTATCTTGTAAAAATCCTTGAACACATCATCCTTGATAATCTGCGAATGCAGCGCGCTGACCCCGTTTACATGGTGGGAAGCGCACACCGAAAGGTTTGCCATGCGGATTTGATGGTACGCGCAGATGCTCATGCGGGAAATCATATCCAAATCGCCGCCGGTTTTGGGGTAAAGCTCGCGGCAGTAGCGCTCGTTAATCTCTTTTACAATCTGGTAAATGCGCGGCAGCACGCTTTTAAACAAATCTTCGTTCCATTTTTCCAGCGCTTCGCTTAACACGGTGTGGTTGGTGTAGGCAAAGGTATGGGTCACAATATCCCACGATTTTTCCCAGCTGTAACCGCAGTCGTCCAGCAGCACCCGCATCAGCTCCGGAATGGCCAGAGCCGGGTGGGTGTCGTTGATGTGGATGGCCACCTTATCGGCCAGATTTTCCAAGGTGCGGTAGTTTTTCATGTGGGTGGTGACGATATCCGAAATGGAAGCGCAGGTTAAAAAGTACTGCTGGCGCAGGCGCAGGCTTTTGCCCTCGATGTGGTTGTCGTTGGGGTACAAAATTTTGCTAATGGCCTCGTTCATCGAGTTTTGCCCCAAAGCGCGCACATAATCGCCCTTGTTAAAGCTTTCCATGTCGATATGGTCGCTTTCGGCCTTCCACAGCCTTAAGCAGGCCACGGCGTCGGAGTTGTAGCCAGAGACGTACATGTCGTACGGCACGGCCTTGATTTTGGTGTAATTGCGGTGGGAGAAATAATAATAGCCGTCGTCGTAGATTTCGTCCACCTGGCCGTCAAAATGCACCTCCACGGTGCGGTCGTCGCGGCGCACCAGCCATACGTCGCCCCCGGGCAGCCAGTTGTCTGGCTCTTCGGTTTGCCAGCCGTTTACAAGCTTTTGGCGGAAGATGCCGAATTCATAGCAGATGGAATACCCCACCGCCGGATAACCGGTGGTGGCAAGCGCGTCCATATAGCAGGCGGCCAGGCGGCCCAGCCCGCCGTTGCCAAGGCCGGCGTCGGGTTCGCATTCGTAGATATCCTCCAAATTTACGTCAAACCCGGCCAGCACCTGGGCGGCCGTATCGCGCAGGCCTAAGTTAAACAGGTTGTTCTTTAACGAACGCCCCATTAAAAATTCCATGCATAAGTAATAAATGCGCTTTTTGCCCCCTGCGTTCACCTGCATGTTAAAGTCGTCGTACTTGCGTTTTAACTGGCTTACCACCAGCAGCGCCAAGGCGCGGTAGTACTGCTCGTTGGAAGCCTCCTGCGGGGATACGGAAAATTCCCTGTCCAAAATGGTTGTAAGCAATTGTTTCATCTTTTCTTTCGTCATAGCCGTTTGCATATGTTTTACCACCTTTTCCCATTACAAGATGCGGGCTTTACCGGTTGCTTTTTCTTTTACAAGTACATCCATAACAAATACAAAACGCCCGCTTGTACAACAAATTTCATTTTACAAGTTTTTACAATTTTTATTATATACGAAAACACGCCTATTTACAAATGTCATAACATATTTTCGCGCATTTTTACAGTTTTTTTACGAAAATTGCGCGCCTTTCCCCTAAAAAGCAAAAAAACCGGGGTTATCCCCTTTTTAAAACCGCCCAAATCGTTTATAATCATATACAACATCCTATGCGGATGCACACAATACCGTTATTGGGCAATACCTAGCAAATGGAGGATGCTTTATGTTCCAGCAAAACCGTGTAAAAGTTGAGATTTGCTCGACCGAATATACCATTCAAACCCCCGAAGACCGTGACTTTGTGCGCGAGCTTGCCGCCACCATCGACCAGAATTTAAAGGAATTGATGGAAAAAGACCCCAATTTGTCTATAAATACCGCGCTGGTGCTGTGTTCGTTAAGCTATCTGGCCAACGCGCAAAAGGCGCAGCAGGCCTCCGACCATATGCGCGCGCAGGTAAACGATTATTTAAAAGACGCCGCGCGTGCGCGCATGGAAACCGAAGAATACAAGCGCGAGCTTGAACGCGTGCGCCGCGAATTGGACAACCTGCGCCAGGTGCAAGGGCAATGAGCGTGGAAATTTTAGCCCCCTGCGGCTCGAAAGACTCCCTTATTGCGGCGGTGCGCGCCGGTGCAGACGCGGTGTATTTGGGCCTGGGCGCGTTAAACGCCAGGCAAAACGCCCAGAATTTTTCCGGCCAGGAATTGGATAATATGGCCCGTTACCTGCGTTTAAACGGGGTAAAGCTGTACATCACCCTGAACACCATGGTGTTTGACCACGAGCTGAAAACCGCCGCTTCCCTCATCCGCACTGCCGTTTTGGCAGGGGCGGATGCTTTTATTGTGCAGGACTTGGGCGTCGCCCGGCTCATCAAACAGATGTGCCCGGACGCCAATTTGTGCGCTTCCACCCAGATGGCGGTGCACAACTTAGACGGGGTGCGCCTGCTGGAAGAGATGGGCTTTCATCGCGCGGTGCTGGCTAGGGAACTGAGCGAAAAGGAAATTTTGCACATCAAACAGCATTCGCACATCGAGCTGGAGGTGTTTGTGCACGGGGCTTTGTGCATGGGGATGAGCGGGCAGTGCTATTTAAGCTCGTTTTTCGGCGGGCGCAGCGGCAACCGCGGCCTGTGCGCCCAGCCCTGCCGGCTTTCTTACCAGTGCCAGAACAAGCAAGGGACTTTGCTGAGTTTGAAGGATTTATCCTTAGTGGAGTATGTGCGGGCATTGGAAGCGATGGGGATTGCCTCGTTAAAAATTGAAGGGCGGATGAAACGCCCCGAATATGTGGCCGCGGCTGTTAGCGCCTGCCGGCAGGCGCGCGACCAGGGCTTTGTGGACGAGCAGACCCAGCGTGCGCTTTCCTCGGTGTTTTCGCGCTCCGGCTTTACAAACGGCTATTTTACCGGCAATATAAACGCCGACATGTTTGGCCACCGCACCAAAGAGGACGTTACCCAGTCGGCAAGCGTTTTAAAAGAGCTTGCGCAGCTTTACAAAAGCGAATACCCCCGCATAGGGGTGGATATGACCCTTTTTGCGCGGCAAAACGCGCCCATTACCTTAACCGCCGCGGACGGCGACGGCCATACGGTCAAAGTTGAAGGGCAAGCCCCCCAAAAGGCCATTCACCGCGCCACCACAAAGGAGGATGTGCAAAAAAGCCTTGTAAAAACCGGGGGCACGCCGTTTTACTTAAAGGATTTGGCCTGCCAGATGGAGGACGGGCTGGCCCTTTCGGCCGCTTCGCTCAACGCGCTTCGCCGCGAGGCTCTGGAAGAATTGTCCGCCCAGCGAGAAGCCTTTACCCCGCCCGAAATTTTCAAGCCGCAGCTTCCCCCAAAAGGCGCTGCAAAGCCCGCCCAACCCCAAACGCCGCCTTTGCGCGGGTTTTTCCAAAGCTGCAAGCAGGTTTCGCCCCCGGCTGTCCAGCAACTGGAGCTTGTTGCCCTGCCGCTGGAAGAGGTGCTGCAAAACCCCGAAAAAATCGCCCCCTGGGCCTGCAAATGCATGGCGGTTTTGCCCCACATGCGCCTGGATGAAACCCGTTTGCCCCAGCAGCTAAACGCCCTTGGCCAAATGGGGGTAAGGCATTTGTACCTGCGCACCATTGGGGACATATACGCCTGCCGGGGCAAGGGATTTGCTTTGCACGGCGGCTTTACCATGAATATGGCCAACGCCCTTTGTTTAAACGAATACAAGGCTTTGGGGCTTTGCGATATTGAACAGTCGGTGGAAATGGCGCTGGATTTGGCCCGCGCGTTGCCTCCAAGCATCCCCACCGGCATGATGGCCTATGGCAACCTGCCGCTTATGACGGTGCGCAACTGCCCGGTAAAAGCAAGCGTCGGGTGCCAAAAATGCAAACGCCAGAGCGTTTTATACGATCGGATGAAGGAGCCCTTGCGCGTATTGTGCTACGACAACAAGCGCTATTGCGAAATCCACAACCCGCACCCGCTGTTTCTGGCCGACCGCCTGCCCGAGCTTTCGTTTGCTTCGTTTTTGTCCCTGTATTTTGTGGACGAAACGCCCGAACAATGCGCGCAGGTGATACGCGCCTACCAAACGGGCGCCCAAACCCCGCCAAAAGGCGGTTTTACCCGCGGGCACTGCTATAAGCACCTTGCTTAAAATATCTTTGGCGCCGGTATGCAAAACCAAGGTTGGCTTGGCGCGGCTTTGGGGCAAAACGCTTTTTAAAAGCCCTCTCCCAGGGGGCGCTGCTTGGTTTTCGGCCGGCCGGGGCGGTTTGCGCCCGCATGGCCCTGCTTGCTTGAAGGGGTTGCCCGCCCTACGCAAAAGCGCTGCGCACCACAAGGCAAATAGGGCGCGCTTTTCCCGTAAGCCTTTCGGGCGGGGATTTCCTTTTTGTTTTCCCCTTGCCCATGGGCGCAAAGCGCTTACCGGCTTTTTCCATCTGTGTGTTGAAAAAAATCCGGCATTGGCTTGCGCCAACAGGCACTTTTATGTAAAATAGGGTTGGCTTTTTATGCCGCTGCCCGCACAGCCTTTTTACAGCCGGACGGTGTGCGGATTTTGGGATATATGCCGCATGGTTTGCGGCGGATAGGAGATTTTTATGGCAAATATACAGTACCAACGCATACACCCGCTGGCAAAAATGCCTACGCGCGCCACACAGGGCAGCGCCGGGTACGATTTATACGCCTGCCTGGACGTCCCCCTGGAGGTGGCCCCGCACGAACGGGTAAAGGTGCCCACCGGTTTAAAAATCGCCATACCGGACGCTTCGGTGGGCGGGTTTATTTTTGCGCGCTCGGGGCTTGCTACCAAATTCGGCATGGGGCTGCCCAACTCGGTTGGGGTGATTGACTCGGACTACCGTGGTGAAATCTTGGTGGCCATGGTCAACAACAGCGACGCCCCTTATACCATCCAGCCGGGCGACCGCATTGCCCAGATGGTGTTTTTGCCTGTGATTGCCTACGATTTTTTGGAAGCCGAAACCCTTGACGAAACCAGCCGCGGCGAAGGCGGGTTTGGCTCCACTTCGCGGTAAAATGCCGTCGCCCGCGTAGCGTTGATACTTGGCGGCGCGCGGCCAACCAAAAGCCGGACGTTTGCCTGCGCACAAAAAACGCAAACCCCTGGCAGATGTTTGAAAACCGGGCTGTGCGGCTTTTGCCTTGCGCTTTTGCTGCACGTATAAAAGGGCCGCTTTGTATTTAGGCAGGGGGACAGGCCCGGTTTTACCGTGCGCCCTAAAAAAAGCCCGGGCTCGCCGCAACGTTTTGCTAAGTAAAGATGCATTCTTAAGCGATGAGAAAGGAATATGTTTATGAAACGCAACCTGTTGTTTGCTTTTTGGCTGCTGGCGGGGATTATCACCGGCGGATTGATTGCCAGCGTGTGCCAGAACGTACCGTTTTTAAGCTGGCTGGCGTATTCGGCAAGCATTGGCATTGGCAACGCCACCCCCTTTGTGCTGGACCTTTCGATTTTAACCCTTACCTTTGCGTTTGCCCTGCGCATTTCGGTGGCGCAGATTTTCACCATTTTTGCCAGCATCTTCCTTTACCGGTGGACGGTGAAAAAAATATGAGCCAGATTGTCCTTGCATCCGCTTCCCCGCGCAGGCAGGCATTGCTAAAACGGCTTGTGCCCCATTTTCTGGTTTGCCCGTGCAGCGATGAAGAAATCCCGGCTGAAAACCTCCCCCCGCAGGAAGCGGTGATGGCGCTGGCCGCCCATAAAGCCCAGGCTGTGGGGCAAATGCACCCGCAGGCGCTTACCATCGGGGCGGATACGGCGGCGTTTTTGGGCCAAACCATGCTGGGCAAGCCGGCGGATGAAAACGGCGCGTTTTGCCAGCTTCGCGCGCTTTCAGGCAAAACCCACCAGGTGATCACCGGGGTGGCTTTGCACAAAGAGGGCAAAACCGAAACCTTTTTTGTATCCACCGACGTTTTGTTTTACCCGCTGACGGAAAAAGAAATTTGGGACTATATTCAAACCGGCGAACCGATGGATAAGGCCGGCAGCTACGGCATCCAGGGCAAAGGCGGGCTTTTGGTAAAAAGCATTGTAGGGGATTATTACAACGTGGTTGGGCTGCCTATTGCGCCCCTTTGGCGGAAAATACAGCCCTATTTGTAAACTTTTTCTGAGATTTTTTCAATTTTGTTGAGAAAGCAGCCTTAAACGGGTATAATGGGAATATATCCGTGTTTTAGGGGAAATTATGCCTTTTGAAAGGGGTTAACAATACATGTTTGGGATGAACAGAGATATCGGCATTGATTTGGGTACTGCCAATACCCTTATCTTCATGCGTGGGAAGGGGATTATCATGCGTGAGCCGTCGGTCGTAGCGGTGGATACCCGCAACGATACGGTAAAATATGTCGGCGAAGAAGCAAAAGAAATCATCGGGCGCACACCCGGCTCGATTGTAGCCGTACGCCCGCTGCAGGACGGGGTAATTGCCGATTTTGACATCACCACCTCGATGCTGCAAAAATTTATCAAAAAAGCGTTTAACAACCGCATGTTTGCCCGCCCACGGGTGGTTATCTGCATCCCCTCCGGCGTTACCGCCGTGGAGCGCCGCGCCGTGCGCGAAGCCACCTTAAAAGCAGGGGCCAAGCATGTGGCGATTATTGAAGAACCGATGGCAGCGGCCATTGGCGCAGGGCTTCCCATTGCAGAACCCACCGGCAACATGGTGGTGGATATCGGCGGGGGCACCAGCGAAGTGGCGGTGATTTCCCTGGGCGGCATTGTGTCGGCCCGTTCGGTGCGCATTGCCGGCGACCAGTTTGATTTGGCCATTGTCAACTACATCAAAAAGAAATTCAACCTCCTTATCGGCGAGCGTACAGCCG
>CAJFVS010000074.1 GCA_904420505.1 Candidatus Alloruminococcus vanvlietii
CCTCTACCACGCTAAACATATACGCCCACAGTTTTGCTACTGCACAAGCCGCTGCAATAGAAGCGGTTGCAAATGCCATAGATCTGCATAAAAGCAGGGCATAAACACCAAATAAACACCAAATGGCTGTTTTAAACCCACTTAAAAGCAAAAAAAGAACCCGCAAACCCGCTTATAAAGCCAGTTTGTGGGTTTTCTGTTTTGGTGCGAGTGACGGGACTTGAACCCGTACGCCAAAGACACACGCCCCTCAAACGTGCCTGTCTGCCAGTTCCAGCACACTCGCTTATCTGCGGCCAACGACCGCGACATTTATAGTATCATATTTCTCTTAGCGCGTCAAGGGTTTGGCAAGAAAAATATAAGGCAAACCACCCCTTTGCCGGGGCGGTATTCTGCCAAAACAAAAAGGGACGGCAAACTTGCCGTCCCTTAAAATTTTTCTGTTGCCGCTTGTTGGTTTTTGCCCTGTTTGGATATGCTTTTTAAAACCGGCGGCCTATTCTTTGCTTGCCTGCATGCCCACAAGCTCTTCTTGCAGGCCCAAAGCCGGCTGGGCCTGCGGTTGTTCGCCGCTTTCGGCCGCTTCTTCCTCGCGCTCAAGCTGTTTGATTAAAAACCGGTACAGTGTGAACGATACAATCATGGTTAAGCTGTCGGCCAAAAGCTGTGTCCACAACAGGCCGTCTACCCCGATGAGATAATTCATCAAAAACAGCAGCGGGATATTGAACAAGCCTTGCCTGCAGGCGGAAAATATCAACGACTGCGTGCCTTTGCCCATTGCCTGGAAGGTGGTGTTCATCATCCAGTTGATGCCGATAACCGGCGTTGCCAAGCACGCAATGCGCAAAAACCGCGAGCCCAAAGCAATGGTTTGCGCATCCGGGATAAACAGCCGCACAATGTATGGCGAAAACAGCTCAAACACCAGGATGCACAAAAAGGCAAAGCACATCACCACCATTCTGGCAAAACGGTTCACCGCTTTCATGCGCTCAAAATTCTTGGCCGCATAGTTGTAGGCAATTAGGGGCAAAATACCCTGGCTCATGCCCATGCAGACATTGATCGGAATGGTATCGATTTTTTTAACAATGCCAATCGCCGCTACCGCGACATCCCCATAGGCGCGCGCCAAATTGTTGATAACCGTATTGCTTATGCAGACCAAAATGGTTGCCAGCGATGCAGGCAGCCCGATGGAAAACACCGGTTTTATGTATTCCCAGCTAATTTTGGCATGCCGCGGGTTTACCGAAAGCACCGTTTGATAGCGCATATGGTACAGCACCGCCAAATAATACAAAAACGCCGCCACATTCGAAAGCATGGTTGCCAAAGCCGCCCCGGCTACATCCATATGGAAACCAAAAATAAAAATGGGGTCCAGCACAATGTTTAACAGCCCGCCTATGGCAATGCCGATGCTCGCCTGCCTGGCCGCGCCTTCGCTGCGCAGCAAATGGCCCAAAATCAAGCTGCCGCAGGTGGGCACAGCGCCCAGTGAGATAACCCAAAACACATAATCGCGCCCAAAAGCAAAGGTGTTGGGGGTAAAACCCAAAATAGCCAATACCTGGTCCATAAATACCAAGGTTATAAGCCCGTACACAGCCGATGTCAGCATACAGCCCCAAAAGCTAAAAGCTGCCACGCGGTTGGCGTCTTCGCTTTTTTTGGCCCCCAGCAGACGGGAAAGCAAACTGCCCCCGCCCACGCCGAACAAATTGCCGATAGCGGTTAAAATCATAAACGCCGGATACGCAAACGAAACTGCCGCAACTTGGTTTGGGTCTCCGGTTTGCCCTACAAAAAAAGTGTCCGCCAGGTTGTAAATCATGGTAACCAACTGGCTTAAAATGGTGGGGATAGCCAAACTGGCCACCGCCTTGGGAACCGATAGGTTTTCAAATACCTCGGTTTTATCGCTTGCCTGCATATAAACCCTCCTCAATGCCAAAAGAAATGCACCCGAACGCTTTTAGGCGCCCAGATGCGGCTTGTGAAAGCTGCGTCCTCCTTGTATTGATATATCGTTTTAATTTATTATAACAAATCCATAGAAAAAAGGCAAATTGTTATGAATTTTAAAGCAATTTTCTTGTTCTGTGTCCGGCAAGGCGCCGGGGGCGGATAGGCGGTTTTGGCGCTTGGCCGGGCGCAATCTTTTGGTACGCTGGCCCCCTGCTGCCCGGCCCATCTTCCCTGCCCGCCGGCGTTGGTAGCATGCGCACCAGCGGCGCTTTTGCACTGCGCAAGGGTTTGTACACAAGCTGTGCTTGCCGCCCCAACATTTTTGGGCACGCACCGGCGGCGCTTTTGCCCGGCTTTTTGGGCGCTGGCTGGCAAAGCGGGCAGAATTTGGCAAAATCTGCAAAAAATATCCGGGTGGTTTTGCAAAAAATCGGCAGGAATTGTGCTTGCAACCTGGCAAAAAAGGGTGACAATTAGACCGGTTTTGTGTATAATCGTATATGCAATCGATTAATCTTTGCTGAAAATTCCAGCAAAAAGGATAGAAACATCACAGGAGGTATGAACATGATTACTAAGGACATCCACTACATTGGCGTGGACGACAAAACCCTGGATTTATTTGAAGGCCAATACCCGATTCCCAATGGCGTATCATACAACTCGTATGTGATTATGGATGAAAAAATTGCCGTGATGGACACTGTGGACCATCGCATGCTGGCGCCTTACCTGGAAAATTTAAAAGCCTGCTTAAACGGCAAAACCCCCGATTATTTAGTGGTTTCCCATGTGGAACCCGACCATGCATCCTGCATCAAAGCGGTGGTGGACCTTTACCCCAACATCCAGTTGGTAGGCAATGCCAAAACTTTCCCCATGCTGCTGCAATATTTTGAAGGGCTGGATATTTCCAACGCCATTACCGTAAAAGAAGGCGACACCCTTTGCTTAGGCCGCCACACCTTAACGTTTGTGATGGCGCCCATGGTGCACTGGCCGGAAGTGATGGTAACGTACGACAGCTGCGACAAAGTGCTGTTTTCGGCCGATGGGTTTGGCAAATTCGGCGCGCTGGATGTAGAAGAAGACTGGGCGTGCGAAGCCAGGCGCTACTATTTTAACATTGTGGGCAAATACGGCGCGCAGGTGCAGGCGCTTTTGAAAAAAGCCGCCAACCTGGATATCCAAATCATCTGCCCTTTGCACGGGCCCATTTTAAAAGAAAACCTGGGGTATTACCTGAACCTGTATGATATTTGGAGCAGCTACCGCCCCGAAAGCGAAGGGGTATTTATTGCATATGCCAGCCTGCATGGCAACACCGCCGGGGCTGCCAACAAACTGGCCGGAATTTTAAAAGAAAACGGCTGCCCCAAAGTTGCGGTTTCCGACCTTGCCAGGGAAGAATTTTCCGAATGCATAGAAGATGCGTTTAAATATGGCAAAATTGTGCTGGCCGCTTCTTCTTACGACGGCGGGGTAATGCCTTTTATGGAAAAATTTTTGCACCACTTAAGGGCAAAGAACTACCAAAAACGCACCGTTGGCCTTATCGAAAACGGTTCGTGGGCGCCCAGTGCCAACAAGGTGATGAAAGAAATTTTGTCCGGCATGAAAGAAATCCAGATTGTGGAGCCTTGCGTGACCATCCGCGGCGCGCTCAAACAAAGCGATATGCCCGCTTTGCAGGATTTGGCCCAAAGCCTGTTAAAATAAGCCTGCTTTCAAACAAAGCAGCAAAGCCCGCCAAACGGCGGCAACAGAAATATTTTAAGGGACGGCAAGTTTGCCGTCCCTTTTTGTTTTGGCAAAATACCGCCCTGGCAAAGCGGCGCAGTGGGGTTGGCAAGGCAGCTGGCAGGGGGAATGGGACAGCCTTGCTGTTGCAGCCGCACAAACGCGGTTACCCAAACTTTAAAAGGCCTCTTCCTGCCGGGGCGGGGTATGCGCGGGGCTTATATGGCCATTTACCGCAGGAGGTAAACCGCTGCGGCGCAAATGCCGCGCCAAGCAGCCCGGCCGCAGCAAACCGCTCTTGATGGCACAATGGTATCCGCGCGGCACTGCGGCGCCATGCCAGCAGGTTTGCAAAACATATAAAAATTCCGCAAAATATTGCAAATTTTGGTAGAATATGCTATATTTTAGGAGGAGGTGTAGCATATGAAAGTATTAGGGATTGTTTGCATTGTGCTGGGCGGCATTGCGGCTGTGTTTGGCTATGTGCAAAACAACTCGCTGTCTTCCCAGCTGACGAGTTTGTTTTCTTCCGGGTCGCTTAACCCGGGCACGCCTTTTATTGTCATCGGCCTGGTGGCCATTGTTTTAGGCGTGGTGCTTTGCGTGCTGGGTTCGCGCAAAAAGCCGCAGGCATAATGGGGTTTATGCAAAAAAGCCGGCGCAGGCAACATGCCTTGTGCCGGTTTTTTATTGGGAGGAAATAAGCAAATCCTTGTTGTAAACCGTTTGCACATGGGCGCTTCCATATAAGGTAAGCTGGGTGTATTGGTCCAGGTATAAATGCGCAATCTCGGTGTTTTCCAACACCAGCGGCAACTGGATATACCCTGCATCCGGCTGCACATATACATCTTCAAACCCCTCTGACAAAAGGGCTTGTTCTTCCAAAATGGCAGGGGTAAACACCTGCGTGCGCACAAGTTTTGTATCCCCTTTGGCAATGATGCGCACATATTCGGGTTCGCTGTAAACCAGGATATCGTTGGCATGCACATTTTCCAGCTGGATTTGATATGCCCCTCCCCCTTGGATATACAAAACCCCGTCGATGGTGGTATCCCGGATGGTTACAACCGCGCCGCTTTCGCCTACGCGCACGGTTAAATTGCCCTGTATGGTTTTGTTTTGCAGCAATATGCCGCCCGTAAGCACTTCTACATCGTTTAACGTGCGCACCGTTACATAATTGCCGGCTTTATCGTAGGTGACCAGCTGCGGTTCGGCGCTTTGCGGCGCTTGGGAAGATACCGGCTGGCTGGATACATCCGGCGGCGCGCTGGGGGCAGCGGAAGGGACGCTGGGGATTTTGGAAGGCAATGCGGGCAGCGGGGCCGATGCTGCAAACGAAGATGTTTGCCCGGGCAGGTATTCTTTTAACGCGCAGCTATAGCCGATGAAAAACATCGCCACCAGGCTGGGCAGCAAAAGCAACAACAGTTTTAACATTTGTTTTGCGCTGGCAAAACGCTGCATGGCACATTCCCTTTCCGCAGCCGGACGCGGCCGTACTTTTTGATAGTTTGCCCCGTTTTGCGCCCAAAACATACATTTTTTATATCAAAACGCTTTGTCCGCTGGCCTTGTGCATTGGCCAAAGCCAGGGGCGTTTAAGTTTGCCGCCTGCTGGGTCAGTTCCCGCTGGATGGCTTGGGTGTTCACCGCAATTTTTCACCGATATGGCAAGCTCATGTATCATGGCGTGCTCTTTGGCAAGCTCGTCTATCCGGTGGGTGTTGCTTTTCGCCCGCTCGGACGTTTCTATCAACAAATGCTTCATTTCATCCATTGGCTTCACCCCATTCCAGGCAATTGCCTATTTAAAATAGTCATCGTTTCTTTTTATTCATATTTTGTCCATGAAAAGTTTTCACTCCTGCACCTCCCACTGCCACATACTGGGGGTGCCGGGCGGGTAAATGCAATCGGGCATGTCCGCCTTGGCAAGATAAACTTTGCCCTTGTAGGCGTAATATTGGCCCTCCTGCACGTTTACCGCAATGCCCGTTTCTTCCGGGTAGGGAATCGGGTCGTCTATGGTGCCCGCATGGGTTAATTCCACCAAACGGTAGTAAGCAAAGGTGGTTTCCACCGGGTAGGAAACCGCGTTGGAAAGGTGCGGGGTTACAATCTCATACAAAAGGCCGTTGTATTGGAGTATTTCGCCCGCATAATCGTATTGGTGGTTGTCCTGGTACTCTGGGTAATCCACCACATACGCCGACTGCAAAATCATGTTGTCGGTGATGAAATTGGTTTTGCTTGCCCGGTCGGCAATCACCTGCGACTGGAACGAAGCGGACACCGTGGCTTTTAACGCCGCGTTTTCCACTTGCAATGCCGCCACTTTTTCCTCCGTGGTGGAGATGCGCTCCACCGGCGCGGGTGAACACCCCAATGAGAATGGCCACGCCGCTGCCAAGCCGGGCACATAGCCCTTGCCCGCCCTGGGCGTGCGGCGCCAAACCTGTGCCTTTTCGCTTTCCTTGCCCCCTGCCGCCCCCAAAAAAACCGGCATGCAAACCGATAGAAGGCATCGATACGGTATTTTTGGGGGCTTATTTCCCCTATTTTTCATAAATATTCTTTGGATGCAACTGCCTGCAAACGGCTATTTCAAGCCATTTGCAGCGCTACAAGCCCGGTGGTTTTGGCCGTTTGGATAAAGATTGTTCTGTATTTGTCAATTTTTTGCTTGCAAATTGCTGGGAAATACGATATAATAATGTTCGCTATCCAAATTGCATATTGTGAATGGACTTTACAACCTGGAGAAGTACTCAAGTTGGTGAAGAGGCGCCCCTGCTAAGGGCGTAGGTCGGGAAACTGGCGCGAGGGTTCGAGTCCCTCCTTCTCCGCCAAACACCAAACCCGCATGATAAGCCACAAAACGGCCTGTCATGCGGGTTTTTCCATGTTTTGAACGGCAAAAAACTGCGCCTGAAACTACAAAAAATGTGTCCAAAATGCAGTGTTTTTCCTTTAAATGCAACACGAAATGCAACACAAAAATGTCCCCGCATTTTACACTTCCATGAGAGGTGCGCGGGGTCCTGTTCTGTATAAACACCCACAGCGTCGTA
>CAJFVS010000075.1 GCA_904420505.1 Candidatus Alloruminococcus vanvlietii
CAAGCCGACCGGCACCATTGAATGGGAGTAGCTTTTAAAATTTGCATGGTAGAAAGGCATTTGTCCGCCAGGCGGCAGTGCCTTTCCTTTATACATAAGCTGGCTGCCGCAACAGGAGGCGTTTTGCAATATGGAAAATTTGATGCAAACCTCCGGCAGGGTTGTAGCTGTTAAAAAATGCTGGTGGATGAAGGTAAATACCAAGCCGGTCCGCAAAGATTTGATGGACGGCGCGGCGTTTGCGCATATGATAAAAGTAAGCTACCAGGCGCAAGGCCAAACCTTTGAAAAATGGAAATATGTAAACTGGGATCTTCGCTGCCCGCAGTTCGGGGATACCGTTGAGGTGCATTACGACGCCCGCAGACCGAAAAAGGCGCAGATTCTCATAAAATAAAAGCAAACCCTGTAAAATAAAAAGGAGCATACGAGCGATGGAAGAATTTATTTTTGATACCCAATTGCTTATTGAAGGGCATGATTTGGACGAAGACGAAATCAACGAATATTTTGTCACCCATTTTCAGGGCGATTGTTTGCTAGTGGTAGGGGATGAAGACCTTATCAAAATCCATTTCCACACCAACGAACCCTGGAAAGTGCTGGAATATGCGGCCTCTTTGGGGGATATCCACGACATTGTGGTGGAAAACATGAAGCTGCAGGCCATGGGGTTAAAAGGGTAATCAAAAGCTGGCAAAACGCCGTCCGTGCTTTGGCACGGGCGGCGTTTTTTTATGTGTTTGGCGGCAAGCGGTTTGTGCGCCTTGGCTCCAACGGCGCCAAAACAAGCACAGCAACGCTTATAAAATAACAGAAAACTGTAAGGTTTTGTTAGGAAAAAATGCAAAAACAAACCGGCGCGCTTTGCTAAACTTATTTACAATACATCCGTTGCGGGACGGTTTTGAAAGAGGTGGAGTATATGAACCAAAAAGCCATTGCGGTGCTGTTCGGCGGTGTTTCCAGCGAATATGAAGTGTCGCTCCAGTCCGCTTATGCAGTGATTACCCATGCAAATTTGCAAAAATTTCGGCTTTATCCCATCGGCATTACCAAACAGGGCGCCTGGATGCTGTACACCGGCTGTTTTGAGAACATTTTAAATGACAGCTGGTGGCAGGATATCCCCCATTGCACCCCGGTTTTGTTTTCGCCCGACGCGCAAACCCACGGCTTTTTTCTGCGCACCCCGCAGGGGTTTACCCCCGTGCGCGTGGATGCGGTGTTCCCCATTTTGCACGGGCGTTTTGGCGAGGACGGCACTGTGCAGGGGCTTATGGAACTGGCAAACATCCCCATCATCGGCTGCGGCACCTGTGCAAGCGCCTTGTGCATGGACAAACTGCGCGCCCACCAGCTGGTGGCTTCGCAGGGGATTTGTACCCCCAAAACATTGGCCCTGCAAGCGCCGTTAGATGCCGAACAAATTGCGCGTTTTGCCTGCTCCGTGGGGTATCCGCTGTTTGTAAAGCCGCTGCGGGCGGGTTCTTCTTTTGGGGTCACGCGGGTGGAAGACCCGGCGCTTTTGCCCGACGCCATCGGCCTTGCCTTTGAATATGACAGCACCGTGCTGCTGGAAGAAGCCATCCCCGGGTTTGAGGTAGGCTGCGCCATCATCGGCAACCGGCAGCTTTTGGCAGGGCGGGTGGATGAAATTGAACTGCAGGGGGGATTTTTTGATTTTACCCAAAAGTATACCCTCAGCCAGGCCAAAATCCATATGCCCGCGCGCATTCCGGCGCCGGATGAACGGCGGATACAGCAAACAGCCAAGAGAATCTACCGCATATTGGGCTGCCAGGGCTTTGCCCGGGTGGACTTGTTTTTTACCCCCAGCGGCGGGATGGTGTTCAACGAAGTGAACACCATCCCCGGTTTTACCCCCCACAGCCGTTTCCCCAACATGATGCAGGGGGCGGGGCTTTCGTTTGCGCAGCTGGTGGACCGGCTTATGGATATGCAAACCGCATAAGAATTTTTTGAAAAAAGGGTTGACAAAATAGCCAACTAGTTTTATAGTTAATTACACAAGTAATTAACTAAAGGGGTGAGAAGATGAATTTGGATTACCAAAGTGAAAAACCCATTTACCTGCAAATTGCACAGGAGATTGAGGACGCGGTGTTTACCGGCGCTTTTTTGGAAGAAACCCAAATCCCATCTACCACCGAACTGTCCATGGCGCTGAAAATAAACCCTGCTACCGTATTAAAAGGCATGAACCTGCTGGTAGAAGAAGGCATTTTGTACAAGCGCCGCGGTTTAGGGATGTTTGTGTGTCAGGGGGCGGCTAAAAAAGTGAAACAAAAACGCCAAAATGAATTTTACCAAAATTATGTGGAAAATCTGCTGCAAGAGGCCAAAAAACTGCATTTGAAAAAAGAAGAGCTCATTGCGCTTATCGAAAGGGGATATGACGATGCCGTCCATTGCGATTAACCATGTAAGCAAGCAGTTTAACAAGGTGCACGCATTAGAGGATGTGACCTTACAGTTTGAAGAAGGGAAAATTTACGGGCTTTTAGGGCGAAACGGCGCTGGCAAATCCACGCTGCTTAACCTTATTTCCAACCGTTTGTTCCCCACGGCAGGCGAGATTACCATCAACGGGCGCCCAGCCTGTGAAAACGACCAGGCACAGCGTTTGGTGTATTTGATGAGCGAAAAAACCTTTTATCCCGAAACCATGCGGGTAAAGGAAGTGTTTGACTGGACCGGGCGTTTTTACAAAGGCTTTGACAAAAACGAAGCCATCCGTTTGGCGCATGAATTCAAGCTGGATATTACCAAAAAGGTAAAAGGGCTTTCCACCGGCTACAGTTCGATTTATAAGCTCATCACCGCCCTGTGCGTGGATGTGCCGTATTTGTTTTTAGACGAACCGGTGCTGGGGCTGGACGCCAACCATCGCGACATGTTTTATAAGCTGCTGCTGGAATCCTATGCGGCGCGCCCGCGCACCATTGTGATTTCCACCCATTTGATTGAAGAAATCTCCGGCATTATTGAAGAAATTGTCATTATCAAGGAAGGGCGTGTCATCAAAGCGCAAAACTGCGAAGAGCTTTTAAGCCAAGGCTATTGCGTAAGCGGCAAGGCAAGCGACGTAGACGCTTATGTGCAGGGCAAGGAAGTCATTGGCATTGACGCTTTAGGGGGCTTAAAAACCGCATACGTCATGGGCCAATGCGACAAATCCGCCTTGGATGCAAACCTAGAAGTCAGCAAAATGGATTTGCAAAAGCTGTTTATCCAGCTGACCAATTCGTAAGGAGGGGAAAACCATGCAACTTTCAACCGCTTTTCACTATCAAATCCGCACAAAACTAAAAGTAGGCGGTATTTTTTATTCGATTATTTATGCTATTTTGCTGCTTCCTGTGGTGATTTCCCTGCTGTATGGCAGCCACGGTGCGGCGGCTTCGGGAATTGAAATCTCCAGCGTGGTATTTTTAATGGTGATGTCGATTTCCACTTATAAAGAAGATATGCGCATGTTTTTGCAAAACGCTACCTCGCGCAAAACCATGATTGCCAGCGTAGGTTTAAACTGTATGGCAGCTGCTTTGGGCATGAGCATTATCGATTTGTTTAACCAGTTTTTGTTTGGCCATTTATATACCTATGAAACCATGTTTTCGCAGATGTATGAATTTATCACCATCCCTAGCAACGGGGCGCTGTTTACACTGTATTCGTTTCTATGGTCGTCTATGGCATGCTTTTGCTTTGCCATGCTGGGGTTCTTCATTGGGGCATTGTTTAACCGCTTAAGCAAAATGTGGCGTTTATTGGTGATGTTCGGCGTACCGATTGCTGTTATCTTTCTGCTTCCGTTTTTGGATATCACCTTGTTTGACGGGGTAATTACCGCCTCCATTGGCAGGGCAATTATGTTTATGTTGGGCTTTCAAAATGGGGTGAACCCCTTGTATGCCGTGGTTTCGTTTTTGGGGGTTGGCCTGTTGCTGTATCTGTTTGGCGCGCTTATTACACGCCGTGCAGCGGTCAGCGATTGATTAGCAGCATGAAATAATAGCGTTAAACCGCACCCATAGGGTGCGGTTTTTTGCTTGATAGCACAAATTGTTGTAAAAAAACCGTGAAAATGGCAATTTTTTAAGAAAATTGAAAAATGTAATGATTTTTTGAGTGAAATATGTTAAAATGTCTTTACTGTATATAAGGTGTATACATTTGTCTGCCAATGCGGCATTGGCGATTGGCTTTTATAAGAACAGTTTCAACATAAGCTGTTTTATAAAAGCATGAAAAATGTTTGGAGGTAATGGAAATGAACATGAGAAAAGTGTTGGCACTGGTTTTGTGCTTAATGCTTGTTGTTACGGCATTTGCCGCTTGTTCCAACGGCGAAGGCTCCTCGCAGTCGCAGCCGCAAAACAACAGCGAATCCCAGCCGCAATCCCAAGCAGAGCAGCCCGAATACTACAAGGTGGCTTACATGGGGCCGTTAACCGGCAACTACACCCAGTATGGTTCGGTGCACAGCAAAACCTTGCAGATGGCGATGGATGAAGTCAACGAAGCCGGCGGCATCAACGGCGTACCGATTCAGGTGGAGCTGTTTGATGAGAAAAACGATGCAAAAGAAACTGTAACGGTTGCCAACAAAATTGTAAACGACCCGGAAATCCTGGCTTGCTTTGGCCCGTTCTCGTCTACCTGTGCAATGGCGGCAGCCCCCATTTTTGGCAAAGCCAAAATGACCTTGATGGCGCCTGCAACTTCCCATCCGGATTTTACAACCCTGAATGATTACATGGTATCCGGCCAGGCAACCATGGAATGGGAACAGGAAAACTTTGCAAAATTTGTGTACAACGATTTGGGCCTGCGCAAAGTTGCCCATCTGTACCAAAACTCCGATTCCACGCTGACAACCGACTCCTTCTTCACCCAGTTCTTTGAAGAATTGGGCGGCGAAGTGATTATCCACGAGATGTTTATCCCCGGGCAGACACAGGACTTCTCCACCTACCTGACCAGGATTAAAGAAGCCGGCCCGGAACTGCTGTATATCGGCGCCGCCTATTCGGACTGCGCGAACATTGTAAAACAGGCCCATAACCTGGATATCAACGTACCCATGATGGCAAACGCTTCCAACATGAAGGAAGAGTTTTTGGAAATCGGCGGGGAGGATGTAGAAGGTTTCCTGTTCGTATCTTCTTTGGACCCCAGCTACCAGGGTGAAAAATTCGTAGAATTCAAAACCAAATTTGAAGAAAACATCGCCTCGGTGGTCGACCCGCAGTCTTTGCAGATGTACGATTTGGCCAACATGTTCTGCACCGCGCTGAAAGAATACGGCCCGGACAGAGAAAGAATCAACGAATATATGCGCAATGTCCAAGGGTATGAAGGCGTAAACGCCACCATCAACATGGTAAATGGTTCGCCCAAAAAACCCATGGGCCCTGTCACCATCAAAAACGGTGAATTTGTAACCTATACCGGCGAATAATTTTTGCCAATTGGCAGCATCGCTTTTGGGCGGTGCTGCTTTTTTATGATTCTATTTTAAAGGAGGGTGTATTATGGCATTTGGGTACCAAACCCCTGAAAGCCAAGGCATTCACACAAGCGATGTATACGCATTGCTGCAATTTATGAAAAACCATATTTTCCATCCCGACGCACTTATCATTGCACGAAACGGCGCCATTGTAACCGAAGCGTACTGGAAACCGTTTGGGCCGGGGCAAAAGCATATTATCCAGTCGGCTTCCAAAAGCTTTACGGCACTGGCCATGGGCTTTTTAATAGACGAAGGCCGCGTGCATCTGGACGACAAAATGGTGGATTTTTTCCCCGAGCGTTTGCCCAGCTATTACGATAAACGCTTAAACAAAATCACCATAAGGGATTTGCTTATGATGGCCGCTTCCATCGCGCGCACACCGGCCATTTTTACAGGGGTTACCAGCTCCTGGATTACCGATTATTTTTCCCTGCCGCTTGTCAACGAACCGGGTACCACCTTCCGTTACGATACCGGCGGTTCGATGATGCTTTCGGCGATTATTAGCCGTGTTACCGGCAAAAGCGCGCACACCCTGTTAAAAGAGCGGGTATTTCATCCCATGGGGATTTTTGACACCTCCTGGGCAACCATACCCGAAAAGGCTAACCCGGATGACCCCGAATACATCTCCGCCGGCGGCTGGGGCCTTTCGATGACCGCGCACGATTTGGCCAAAATCGCCCAGCTTTTGCTGGACAAAGGCAATTACAAAGGCCGCCAGCTGATTCCCGCCTGGTGGATTGAAGAAGCCACCAAAAAGCACATCGACAATGCCAAAAACGCCGGGCGCGGCTGGCCGGACGGCTATGGCTACCAGATTTGGCGCGCCGGGCAGGACAGCTTTGCTTTCTGCGGCTCCTACGGGCAGTTTATGATTGCAAACCCCAAGAAAAACATGTTTGTCATCACCTTTTCCAGCAACCCGCTGGCCGATTCGCCCATGATGGGCCGCGCGATTTTCTCCCGCGTGATCGACAAAGCGTCAGACACCCCCTTGCCCCCAAACCCGGCGGACAACCAAATTTTGCAGCGGTATATCCAAGAGCTGACTTTGCCTATGCCGCAGGGGGACGCCATGCAGCCTTGCGCGGAGGACGCTTATTTTGAGCGCCAGTATGTGTTTAGCGGCGAAAACTACCGCAACCTGCGCGCCGTAAGCTTTGAGCGTGTTTCGCAGGATACCATTCGCATTGATATGGACATTTTCCACCAGAAGGTTTCGGTATATGCCGGTTACAACCACTGGTGCGAAAACCCCATTGTGTTGCCGCGGGATATCGAATACAACCTGTTGCCCCAAAACGAAAACCGCACCCAGGCTTACGCCTACGCATGGGAAAACCCCCATACGCTAAAAGTAACCCATTCGGTGGTAAACTCGTTAAGCGATGATTTTTATACCTTTGCTTTTGGCGAACAGGGCGTCACAGTCAATATCCGGCAAAACGCCTATTACGATGACACCCACGAGGAAACCTTTGCCAATTTGCAGGCATAAAACCGCCCTGTTTTTACAGCTTTTGCTATAAAGGCAATTTGCTTTACAGGTAAAATAGGGCTTTGCCAAAGGGTTTATCGCTTTAGGGCAGAGCCCGCCAGTATACGGCAAAAAAGGCTGTTAAACAAACTAAAAGGCTGGAAGATGCTCTCTTCCAGCCTTTTTTTGGCAAAATAATTATACAAAAAGTATTAAATATATAAAATTATACAAAAATC
This sequence comes from Candidatus Alloruminococcus vanvlietii, assembly GCA_904420505.1. Lineage (GTDB taxonomy): Bacteria > Bacillota > Clostridia > Oscillospirales > Ruminococcaceae > Alloruminococcus > Alloruminococcus vanvlietii. The sequence continues at coordinate 7,265 of CAJFVS010000075.1, forward strand.
TGGCAGTTTTGCACACAAGCAAGGGCATTTAGTTGAAAAACAAATTGGGGTTGGAGCGCATGTACACGCTTAGCACTAACCCAATGCCAAGGTAAAGCGAAAGCACGGATGACCCGCCAGAGCTGAAAAACGGCAGCGTGATGCCGATCACCGGCAAAAGCCCCAGGCACATGCCGATGTTGATAACCGTTTGCGAAACAATCATGGCGAATACGCCCACGCATAAGCAAAAGCCCATCTTGTCCACCGCGCGCTGGGCGTCGCGCAAAATGCGCACGCAGATAAAAGCAATGAGCGCCAGCGTGGCAATGCAGCCCACAAAACCCAGCGCCTCGCCGATGAAAGCAAAAATCATATCGTTGCGGATTTCCGGGATGTGTCGGTGTTCGCCGCTGAAAAGCCCAATGCCCCACAGCTGCCCAGAACCTATGGAAATGCGCCCCAAAGTTTGCTGGTATTCAATGCCCAAAGGGTCGCTGCCGGGGTTAAACAGCACCAAAATGCGTTTTTTCTGGTCTTCGTTTAAAACAAAAAACCACAAAATCGGGCTGGCGGCAATGGCGGCCGAAGCGGCTATGGCAAAATACCGCAGCGACAAGCCCGCCGCAAACATCATAATCACAAAGATGCACAAAAACACCAGCGCCGTGCCGTCGTCGCCCTGCAGCACCACCAGCAGGGTGGGAATTGCCCCGTGGACGCACAGCAGCAGGACCGTGGGCAGTTCGTTGACATGTTCGTGCACATGCGAAAGGTGCAGGGAAAAGGTCATAATAAAGGCAATTTTTAAAATTTCCGCCGGCTGAAACGACATACGGAAAGAACCGATTTGGATCAATAACCAGGCTTTGTCGTCTACGGTGGGGTCAGGCGAATAGCCGATGAGAAAGGTCAGCAGCATGATGGCAAGCACGGCGGGCACATACAGTTTCCATAGGCCTACCCAAGTGTGATAATCGATTTTGGACAAAATAAACGCGCCTACCAACCCTATAAAAAGAGATGCCCCTTGCACCAAAATATCGCGCTTGCCGCTGTTAAAGGAATTGTCCATTGCAAACAAAAGCGTTAAGCTGAACAAGGACGCTGCCAAGCACAAAGCAATTAAAACTTTATCGGTTTGTTTGATGTAGCCAAAAATAGCTGCCGTTATTTTTTTTATGGTTTTCACCACCATTTCTTTTTTTGCAATGCCGCCGCACGCAGTTAAAAAACGCCCGGCATGTTTTATACAAAGAGGTACAATGTTATTCTGCACTTGCCGCCCCAATGGCCGCCAAAACGGCTGGAAAAAGGCAGCAAGGAAAATTTGCATTTTCGGCCGCGCACCCAGGCAGGGGAAATGCCCCATGTTGCGCTGGCAGCCGGAAAACATGGCGAGGACGTGCCCGCAAGCCATGCAAATGCGCTGGGTAAAACCCGCGCCAGGGCGTGTGAAAAAGGGAGGCTGCCTACTGCCAAAATTATATAATGAAACCATGGCGAATTCAAGCAAAAAGCTTTTAGAAAACAGAAAATTGTGTTATAATTTAACCAAAATTTATCAAACGGTACGAAAGGGGATTTGTGCAGATGTTATCAGATATTGAGATTGCCCAAAAATCAACGATGAAACCCATTACAGAAATTGCGCAGCAACTGGGGATTGCGCAGGACGAATTGGAACCATATGGCCGCTTTAAAGCAAAAATTTCGCAAAAAGCGATTGACCGTTTACAAAATACACCCGATGGCAAACTCATTTTGGTTACCGCTATCAACCCCACCCCTGCGGGCGAGGGCAAAACCACTACCACCGTTGGCTTGGGCCAGGCGATGAGCCGTTTGGGCTACAAAGCCATGATTGCCCTGCGCGAACCCTCTTTAGGGCCGGTATTTGGCATTAAAGGCGGCGCAGCCGGCGGCGGTTATGCACAGGTGGTGCCGATGGAGGACATCAACCTGCATTTTACCGGCGATATGCACGCCATTACCAGCGCCAATAATTTGTTGTGCGCTTGTATCGACAACCACCTGCAGCAGGGCAACGCTTTGAACATTGACCCCAGAAGGATTCTGTTCAAACGCTGCATGGACATGAACGACCGCGCTTTGCGCAACATTGTGGTAGGCATGGGCGGCCCGGCAAACGGCGTTGTTAGGGAAGACAGCTTTATGATTACCGTTGCCAGTGAAATTATGGCCATTTTGTGCCTAGCCGAAGATTTAGAGGATTTAAAAGAAAGGCTTGGCAATATTTTAATCGCCTACACATATGACAAAAAACCTGTGTTTGCCAAAGAGCTTGGCGTGCAGGGGGCGATGTGCGCGCTGTTAAAAGAAGCGATTAACCCCAACCTGGTGCAAACGCTGGAAAACACCCCCGCGCTTATCCACGGCGGGCCGTTTGCCAACATTGCGCACGGCTGCAACTCGGTGCGCGCCACCAAATTCGGCTTAAAGCTGGCCGATTACCTCATCACCGAGGCGGGCTTCGGCTCCGATTTGGGCGCGGAAAAATTCTTTGACATCAAATGCCGCTATGCCGGCTTAAAACCCAGCTGCGTAGTGCTGGTGGCTACCATCCGCGCGCTGAAATACAACGCGGGCGTGCCCAAAACCGAAACCGGCACCCCCAATGTGGAAGCTTTGAAAAACGGCCTGTGCAACCTGGACGCCCATGTGCAGAACATGAAAAAATTCGGCGTGCCGGTGGTGGTGGGCATCAACCGTTTTGCCTCCGATTCGGATGAGGAAATTGCGGTGCTTTCTTCTTACTGCAAGGAAAACGACGTGGAATTTGCCCTTTCGGAAGTGTTTGCCAAAGGCGGCGAAGGCGGCGAGGAACTGGCCAAAAAGGTCATCAAAACCATAGAAGAAAAAGAAAGCCGTTTTGCACCTTTGTATGATGAAAAACTGCCCATTGCCCAAAAAATTGAAACCATCGCCACCCAGATTTACGGGGCGGACGGCGTGGATTACCTGCCGGCGGCCAAAAAATCCATCCAGCAGATTGAAGAACTGGGGCTTGATAAAATGCCGGTTTGCATAGCCAAAACCCAGTACTCGCTTTCGGATAACCCGGCTTTGCTTGGGCGCCCCAAGGGCTTTAAAATCACGGTAAAAGATGTGCGCGTATCCAACGGCGCCGGGTTTATTGTGGCGCTGGCAGGCGATATTATGACCATGCCGGGCTTGCCCAAAGTGCCTTCTGCCTGCAAGATTGACATTGACAAGCAAGGCACCATTACAGGGCTGTTCTAATGGAAAAACGCATTTACCACACCCAATGCGAAAGGGAAACCGAGCAGGTGGCCCAACAGCTGGCGCCCCATTTAAAAGGCGGGGATGTTTTGGCGTTTTTGGGCCCCATGGGCATGGGCAAAACCGCTTTTGTGCGCGGGCTTGCCAAAGGGCTTTGTGTAAAAGGCGAGGTGATGAGCCCGACGTTTGCCATTGTAAACGTGTACGAGGGCACGCCCAATTTGTGCCATTTTGATATGTACCGCGTATCCACTTTTGACGAATTGTATTCCACCGGCTTTTTTGATTATATGAACCCGGAAAATATTCTGGCCATTGAATGGAGCGAAAACATTCTGGGTGCATTGCCCAAAGAAACCATTTTTGTAAAAATTGACCCGGGCGAGGGCGAAAACGAGCGGGTTATCACCATAGGGGAGGAGGCGCCGGATTGAAAATTTTGGGTTTGGATACCTCCTCGGTGGCGGGTTCCTGCGCGCTGTATGAAGACGGCAAAATTTTAGGCGAGTTTTACATCAATACCCATCTTACCCATTCGCAGACAATGCTGCCAATGGTGCAGGCGCTGCTTGCGCAATGCAATGTAGCGCTGGACGATATTGGCTGCGTGGCGGTGACAACCGGCCCGGGCTCGTTTACCGGGGTGCGCATCGGCATTGCGGCGGTAAAGGGGCTGTGCCAGGGGGCCGGCATACCTTGCAGGGGCGTTTCCACGCTGGAAGCGCTGGCGTACAATTTACAAGGGATAGAAGGCTATATCGTCCCTGTGCTGGACGCCAGGTGCCAGCAGGTGTACACCGCTTTGTTCTACAGCGATGGGGAGTCTATCCGGCGCGTAGAACCCGACGCGGCCATGAGCGTGGCGCAGCGCGCGGATTTGCTTATGCCTTTGCAGGGAAAAATTTACCTGGTAGGGGACGGCGCGCCCCTTTTGCAAAGCGCCTGCGGGCAAAAGCAGGTGCACCTTGCAAACGAACAAACGCGCTTTGGCCATGCTTCAGGCGTGTGCTTTGCCGCGGCAAATGCACCGGATATGGATGCAAAAGCATTAAGCCCGCAATACCTGCGTTTGCCGCAGGCACAGCGGGAGTTATTAAAAAAGCAGCAGCAAAAGGAGAAATGAAAGATGTTGGCAATTGGTAGCGACCACGGCGGCTTTGAACTGAAAGAACAAATCAAAGCCTGGCTGGATGAACAGCATATCGAATACAAGGATTTTGGCATTTATGAAAATGTTTCCACCGACTATGCGCTTATCGGCAAAAAAGTTGGGTATGCGGTGGCAAAAGGCGAATGCGAAAAAGGCATTTTAATCTGCGGCACCGGCATTGGCATTTCCATGGCGGCCAATAAGGTAAACGGCGTGCGTGCGGCATGCTGTTCGGATTATTTCAGCGCCAAATACACACGTCTGCACAACGATGCAAACATTTTGTGCATGGGCGGTCGGGTAGTTGGCCCGGGCACGGCTATTGAGCTGGTGGATGTATTTTTGCATACGGCCTTTGAAGGGGGAAGGCACCAGCGCAGGATTGACCAGCTGACGGAGATTGAAAACGAACAAAAAAAATAGGGGGAAGTACAATGACAAAACCAGCAATTATGGACCATCCGCTTATTCAGCATAAAATTTCGCTTTTGCGGGATAAAAACACCGGTTCAAAAGAATTTCGGGAATTGGTAACCGAAATTGCCATGTTGATGTGTTACGAAGCCACCCGCGATTTGCCCTTAAAAGAAATTGAGATTGAAACACCGGTGGCCATTGCCAAAACCCGGGTGATTTCCGGGCGCAAATTGGCGTTTGTACCGATTTTGCGCGCAGGCCTTGGCATGGTGGACGGCATGCTCAACCTGGTGCCGGCTGCCAAAGTAGGGCATATCGGCCTGTACCGCGACCCTGAGACCCATCTGCCGGTGGAATATTACTGCAAGCTGCCTTCGGATATTGCCGAGCGCGATGTGATTGTGTTAGACCCCATGCTGGCAACCGGCGGTTCGGCAGTGGATGCGATTGATATCATCAAAAGAAAGGGCGCCAAAAATATCAAATTTATGTGCATCATTGCGGCCCCCGAGGGTTTGGAAGCATTAACCAAGGCCCATCCGGATGTTGCGGTGTACTGCGGCGTGCTGGACGACCATTTGAATGAAAACAAATACATTGTCCCCGGCCTGGGTGACGCAGGCGACCGCATTTTTGGCACAAGATAATGCGGTGCTGTCCACGACTGACGGCCCAAATTTGCAATTTGGCTGCCGGAAGGGGTACAGCGGAAATCTGTGATTTGGGCAACTCCCTCTTGCGGTGCCATCCCAATCTGTGGTTTGGCAAATGGTGCCCACGTACAGGCGGCCCGCGAACATAAAAGAGCAGTTGCCGCGTACTGTAGCGGTGTCCCAAAGCAGTAAACTGCTTTTGACCGCTGCGCCAACCCCGCTTACACTGTATCCATCACCGGCGGCGTTTGGCGGCGCAGCCCGAATAAGACCCGCAGGAGGACACTATTAAAACAAAAACGGCTTGGCAATACCGTTTGCCAGGCCGCTTTTTTATTTATTCTTCCAGGTTTTCCAAGGCGTATTCAATGCACTGCACCACCAGTTTGTTTAACGAAATGTTCTTTTCGTTGCAGATGGCCTCCATTTGGTCGACCAATTCTTTCTTAAGGCGAAATGTTTTGTTGATATATTCCTCTTTTTCGATGCGAAATGCCATTTCCTATCACCTCACCTCTATTTTAGGTAAAAATAGCACGAACTTATACACTTAAAAAACAGTGTTATTTACACTTGAAAATTAAGTGTAAATCGTCTAAAATAGGGGATAAGAGGTGAAAACGCTTGGAACCAAAACAAATTTGCCCATGCTGCCACAGGTCGCAGATACAAGTGATGATTCAAACGGTGCCACATCCGCTGGTAAGCGGGGTAGTAGGGCTTTTGGGCGGCATTAGCCAGCAAATTGCCCAATACCAGTGCGTATACTGCAAGCATGTGTTAAAGCGTGTGGTTTTGCCTCCTAACAGCGTGCAGATAAAATAAAAAAACCGCCCATGCTGCAGGGCGGAAATAGCCATCTTTGGGGGACAGGCCTGCTGGGCTTGTCCCTTCTTGGCTTGCAGGGCGCTTTCTTTTATGCGCCGGATAAAAACCGTTAGCAAAACACAAACTGCGCGCTGTATAAAGCCCGGCACACCGGCGCCTTTTACAAAGGCCCTATGTCCAAAAACATCGTATTAGGGCATGCCAAAGGTTTTTCCTAAAAAGAAACGCATTTTGGGGAAAAAGCGGGGATTTATCCAAAAACTTAGGCAAGAATCAACGCATCGTCTTTAAAATCCTGCCCGCGCGCGCAATTGGCATGGGTGGCCATGTAGTAAATATCCGCGGCAAAGCTTTCCTGCCGGGCAAAATAAGCGGCAACGGCTGAAATTTTTTGCGCTTGCGCTAAATGCATCACCACCGGGGCTACACAAGCGGTTTTCATTTGGCGCAAAACCTCCCGCCCGGCGCCGGTTGCCCCTAACACACGCAGGTAGGGGGGGAAGAGACTTGTATCTTCTTTTTGCAATTTTAAAAGGGCGGCCAACGCAATGCGCCTTAAGCGCGCCATCGAATACCGCTTTGTTTTGGCCAAAGCGAAAAATTCCTCCAGATTGGTAGCCTGCCCGGCGGCTTGGTACAAGCGGTTTTGCAGCCCTTCGGAAATATCCGGAAGCTCTGAAAAATCCTGCTGCTGCATGCAGCGCAGCGCGTAAAACAACGGCACATCCAGCGCAAGGGGGGAAAACCACTCGCCTTTTTCCAGCAAGGGAAGGTATTGTTCCCAAGCGCTTTGCGGTACATATTTGGCGGCCTGCGCATGCTCGCCTGCGGCCATTTTTTGCCGGATAAACGAAGCCGAAGCGATGTTTTGGCAGGGGGTAAGGCTATCGTGCCCAACATGCCGGCGCTTGAAAGCAAGCGGGGTTATCGGGCTGTTTAAACGTTTCAGCCATTTTATATATTCCACCCCCAAAATGGCATTGGGCAAGCGCAAAAGGGCGGCTTCTTTTTCGCCCAGGCAGGCGCGCACGGCTTCTTCGCGGGCCTGTGCAAAGGGCATGCCGGTTTTTAAATTGCCGGCCAAATGCTGCTGCCAGGCAGGGGTATCCAGCACCTGGACGATACGCCCCAGCACGGACAAATCATCGGTTTCGCAGCCAAAGCACAAGGCATCCACACAACCCATCTGGTGCAGGATGGACACCCCGCCTTTTGCAAAGGTTTCCGCCCCGGCAACGCAGTAGCTCACCGGAAGCTCCAGCACCAAATCCACGCCGTTTAACAAAGCGGCATGGGCGCGCGCCCATTTGGAAAGAATAGCGCCTTCCCCCCGCTGGACAAAATGCCCGCTCATCACCGCCACAATATGGGTATACCCCTGCTGGCGCAAAAAATCCGCCTGCAGGCGGTGCCCGTTGTGAAAGGGGTTGTATTCGGCAATAATTCCGGCAATTTTCATAAGGCGCCCTCCTGTTTGTAGGGTTTCATTTGTACATTTGCAGGCGTTTTGCCCCAAAAGGGGCTTATAACCGGCACAGCAAAATAAACGGGGGTTTGTAAAATGCAATGGCAAAAACAAAAACCATTGAAATTTTTTGTTATATGTACTAATATAGTAAATAGTGACAAAAAGGTCAAGAATGTCAAAATCATTGGAGGTAGGGTATGAAAGTATTAGTAATCAACGCCGGCAGCTCGTCGCTGAAATATCAATTGATTGATATGGACAACGAGAATGTAATTGCCAAAGGCAACTGCGAACGCATTGGTTTGGATGGTTTTATCGGCCACAAAACCGCAGATGGACGAGAGGTGGAAAAAGAGATGGACTTCCCCACCCATAAAGAAGCGTTTATGGCTGTGGTAGAAGTTTTGACAACCGGCGAAGGCAAAGTAATTGACGATGTAAAAGAAATTTCGGCAGTAGGCCACCGTGTTCTGCACGGCAGCGAAGTGTATAAAACTTCCACATTGGTTACCGACAAAGTAATTGAAGATATTTTTTCGTTCCGCGAGTTAGGCCCGCTGCACAACCCGCCGCAAGCCACCGCTATGAAAGCCTGCCAGGAAGTATTTGGTAAGGATACCCCCATGGTAGCTGTGTTTGATACCTCGTTCCATCAAACCATGCCGCCCAAAGCGTATATGTTCGGCATCCCCTATGAATATTATGAAAAATATTCCATTCGCCGCTATGGTTTCCACGGCACCAGCCACCGCTATGTAAGCCAGCGTTATTTTGAAATCACCGGCAAAGACCCCAAAGGCACCAAAATCATCACCTGCCATCTGGGCAACGGTTCTTCCCTGGCTGCCATCCAAGACGGCAAGGTGGTAGATACCTCCATGGGCTTAACCCCGTTGGACGGCTTTATCATGGGCACACGCTGCGGCGGTATCGACCCGTCGGTGGTTACCTACATCATGAACAAAGAAAACTTAACCCCGGATGAAATGTCCAACTTGATGAACAAAAAATCCGGCTTCTTGGGTTTATCCGGCATCTCCAACGACTGCCGCGACATTCAAAAAGCTGCAAGCGAAGGCAATGCACGCGCCCAGCTTACAGTGGATATGTTCGTTTACCAAATCCGCAAATTCATCGGCAGCTATGCAGCCGCCATGGGCGGGGTAGACGCGCTGTTGTTCACCGGCGGTATCGGCGAAAACTCGCAGGATATCCGTTATGACATCTGCTCGGATTTTGAATATTTAGGCTTAAAAGCCAACAAAGAGCTGTGCATGAACGCCAACCGCAAAGAGGTAAACTTTGCCGAGAAAGATTCCAAAGTGGAAGCTTGGGTAATTCCCACCAACGAGGAATTGATGATTGCCAAAGACACCGTTGCGCTGTTAAAATAAGCTTTTATACATTAAAAGGCCCGCAGAATCTCTGCGGGCCTTTTTTATGCCAAAAACTCAATCGTGATGGTGCTCGACCACTTCGTTTTCTTTAAACAAAAGGGAAATACACCATACACCGGCCAAAGCGACCAATGTATACACGATGCGGCTAATCACGGCGCCTTGGCCGCCAAAAAGCCATGCAACGACATCGAAATTGAAGATACCGATACTACCCCAGTTCAGGGCGCCGATAATCACCAAAATCAAAGAAAGTTTATCTAACATTTTCATTTACATCTCCTCAAAAAGTTTGTAATGGACTTTTCAAAGATAGTATTTGCGCTTTTTTAGGCAATATACAAAATTTTAAAAAAAACAAACAGGATAGGACATCGGGTTTCCTATCCTGTAGTATGTGCCGTTATAAAGGGTTTTACAAATGTTTTTTGCTGTTTTCAAGCAAACAAATTTTGCAAAGCAACTTTCAACGCAAGCCAAATTATTTTACCGGGCGGATGATGCCGATGGGGGTTTGCTCGTTGGACTGGCCCAAAGGATTGTCTTTTAAAATGGCAACCAGCTTTGTACGGTCCATCTCTTTGGAGGAGGTGCCCAAAATGCTGCCCTCCAAATCATTGATATCGGTAATGGCAACCGGATAGCCAATGGCTTTGGAAATATCCGCTGCGGTTTCATCCGGTTTTTCGGGCCCTAATACCACGTATTTGTCATAAGGGGGGATGTTGTATTTGGACGGGCCGTCGATAGAAGCGGCTTTGTACCCGGCGATTTTGTAAAACCAACCGCGTTTGCCAAACAGTTTGCCAATTGCCGAAATAGCAGCGGCAAACAAAATTTTTACAGTACCGCATTCACGGATGGCCATCTCCATGGTGCACGGCATGGAAAGGCCGATGCCGTAGGGGTTTTTGTACACAAATTTTACCAAAAAGCGGGCCAGCCACCGGGGTTTGATTTCATCCACCGGGATGGCGCGGTGCTGTGTGCAGGCAACGGCTTTTTCGGTGATGAAAAGGGTGTCGCCTTCTTCTAAGTAGGGCAGCGCGTATTGCTTGACCACATCGATGATGTTGTCTTTATCGGTAATCACATGGGTTTTTACGCACAACCTTCTGTACTGTTTGCCCTCTACCTCAATGATTTCGTTTTTTTCCGGGTTAATTACATATCCTTCGGCCATGTTTGTTTCCTCCAGCTTTTATTTGCTTAAACGGCCATGCGCAGCATGTTTAGTTTGTGCGCCGTTTTGCCGGTTTAATCACTTTTGCGCTATGCCAAACATAATATTACCACTCCTGCCTGTATTTGACAACCGTTGCAGACGCTTTTTGGCAATTTGGCTAGTTTTTCAGGCTTTGGATGGGCGCCGGGATAAAGCCACCGCGTGCGATAAAGCGTTCGGGCGAACGGGAATTTACCCGCATCACCGGGCCGGTGCCCAAAAGCCCGCCGAAGTTTAACTCATCCCCCACCTGTTTGCCAATGGCCGGGATTAGGCGCACAGCGGTGGTTTTGGAGTTAATCATGCCGATGGCGGCTTCGTCGGCGATGATGGCCGAGATGGTAGACGCGGGGGTATCGCCGGGGATGACAATCATATCCAGCCCAACCGAGCAAACCGCCGTCATGGCTTCCAGCTTTTCAATGCTCAACGCGCCCGAACGCGCAGCGGCAATCATGCCTGCGTCCTCGGCAACGGGGATAAATGCACCCGAAAGCCCGCCCACGCGCGAAGAAGCCATCACCCCGCCTTTTTTCACCGCGTCGTTTAGCATGGCAAGGCAGGCGGTGGTGCCGTGCGCGCCGCATTGTTCCAGGCCCATGGCTTCCAAAATATGGGCGACCGAATCGCCGATAGCCGGTGTGGGAGCCAAAGACAAATCCACAATGCCGTAGGGCACGCCCAGCCTTTGCGAAGCTTCCCAGGCAACCAGCTGGCCCATGCGGGTAATTTTAAAGGCGGTTTTTTTAATAATTTCGGCCAGATCGGAGATGGAGCAGTCGCCCGCTTTTTGCAAAGCAGCCGAAACCACCCCGGGCCCGGAAACGCCCACGTTTATCACGCAGTCGGCCTCACCCACACCGTGGAAAGCACCCGCCATAAAGGGGTTGTCCTCCGGGGCGTTGCAAAACACCACCAGCTTGGCGCTGCCAATGCAGTCGCGGTCGGCGGTTAATTCGCTGGCTTTTAACACCACTTCGCCCATCAATTTTACCGCATCCATGTTGATGCCCGCTTTGGTGGAGCCCACATTTACGCTGGAGCATACGCAGGTGGTTTGGCTTAACGCCTGGGGAATGGAGCGGATAAGCTCCAAGTCGCCCGCTGCAAAGCCTTTTTGCACCAAAGCCGAATACCCGCCGATGAAGTTAACCCCAACGGTTTGGGCGGCTTTTTCCAGGGTAAGGGCAAATTTTACCGGGTCGCCCCCTTTGCAGGCAGCGCACAGCAGCGCAATAGGGGTAACCGAAATGCGCTTGTTGATAATCGGGATGCCGTATTGTTTTTCAATGTCCTCGCCGGTTTTTACCAAATCGCGCGCCTTGGTGGTGATTTTTTCATATACCTTCTGGCAGGCGCGGTCGATATCCGGGTCGATGCAGTCAAGCAGGGAAATGCCCATGGTAATGGTGCGCACGTCCAGATGCTCGTCCTGAATCATGCGGATGGTTTCGAGTATATCTCTTGGCTCTAACATGGTTTCCCTCCTTAAATGCGGTGCATGGAATTGAAAATGTCTTCGTGCATTACATGGATGGAAAGCCCCATTTCCTTGCCCAAATTGGCAAAATGGTCGCTCATGGCAGAAAAGTCCGTGTTCAGCGCGCTAATGTCAATGAGCATAATCATAGCGAACATTTCCTGCATAACCGACTGGGTTACTTCCACCACATTGGCGTTGTGGCTGGCGCACATGGCGCTTACTTTAGCCAAAATGCCCACCATGTCCTTGCCGATGACGGTAAGTACTGCTTTTTTCATTCTTGTGTTCCTCCCAATATCCTAATTTATTGATTGAACTTTGATGTTCTCAAGTTCCTCTAATAAAATCTGCGGGTTTAAGTCCGACGGCATGGCGTAATCGCTTAATGCAAAATCGGTAATCACGGCGCTGTCGGGCGCGCAGGCGCGTTTAAACTGCGCAGCAAAAAAGCGGCGGATAAACAGCTTTAATTTTTCTAAAATAAACGCGGGGTTAAGCTCGCCGGAAAAAGCAATGCATGCATAATGGAAAATTTTGCTGGGGCGCATGCGGTATTTTAAAAAGTAATAGGCAAAAAAGTCGTGCAGCTCATAAGGGCCTAAAATGCTTTCGGTTTTCTGCGCGGGGGCGTTCGCGTCCTCGCTGGGCAAAAGTTCAGGGCTTACGGGGGTGTCCAGAATATCGTAAAGGGTGTCGTGCACCGCTTCGCTTTGGCTCATGTCCGCCACAAAGCGAACAATGAAGCGCATAAGCGATTTGGGAATGCACACGTTGACGTTGTAGTTGGCGATGTGGTCGCCGGCAAAGGTGCAAAAGCCCAGCGCCTCCTCCGAAAGGTCGCCGGTGCCCACCACCAGGCCGTTTGCCTTGTTGGCAATGTCCAGCAGAATCTGGGTGCGCTCGCGCGCTTGGGCGTTTTCGTAGGTGGTGTCGTGGCAGTTGGGGTCCTGTCCGATATCGGCAAAATGTTGCATAACGCTTGCGCGGATGGGGATGTCCATCGAGGTTACGCCCAGTTCTTCCAGTAATTTTAAGGCATTATAATAGGTGCGGTCGGTGGTGCCAAAGCCGGGCATGGTAATGCCGATGATATTGGTTTCATCCAGCTCCAGGCGCTGCATGGCTTTGTGGGCCACCAGCAGGGCCAGGGTGGAATCCAGCCCGCCGGATATGCCCAGCACCACCCGTTTGATGCCGGTGTTTTCCAAACGGTTATAAAGCGACTGCACCTGCAAATCAAACAGTTCTTCCAAATAATCGCTTATGTCGCGGTTTTCCAAATATGGGCTTTTTAAAATGTTGCGGTAAAGCCCTTTGGGGTTGCCAAGCTCGTCTAAACAGGCAACGGGTTCGCAAAGCGCATGGTGGCAAATGCGTTTTTGGCCGCTGTGGATGATATCGCTGTCCAAATCGCAGGTGGCGATGACCGGTTCGTTTTCGCAGGCTTCAAACGCCATTTCACGCCCTTGCTCATAAATGCCGGCAAAGCCCTTGTAAATGCGCGGGGAAGAGGTCTCCCCCAAGCCGCCGTTGCACAAAGCGATTGCCTTGCCGGTGGATTGGCTGAAAGCCTGGGCCATTTGGCGCACCTGGGAAGTATATCCTGCCACAACCGGCGAAAAAGAAGGCACAATCACCAAATCGCTGTTTTGCACGCAGGGGTCGTTTGCATGGTGCCACAATTGGTCGGGCGCGCAGGAAAGCACGCTAAAGCGCAAATCGCCGCAGGCAAACACGCTGTCTTTACAAAGCATTTTTTCCGGGTATTGCTTGGAAAGCTCGCTGGGAGCATCCCCTGCAGGCAAAAAGCCCAGCAGCTTGCCGCGCAAAATCACGGCAATTACGCTGTTTGTCCGCCCGGCAGTGTTGATGGGCAGCCCTGCAAGCACATAGGCGTTCATCTGCTGGGTTTTTAAGCAAAGCTCGTCTAAAAACTCCATGCAGTTGTCCAAAAGGGTTTGGTTATGAAACAAAAACCCGCAGGAAGCCCCGCATAAAGACAAAGCCGGGAACACCACAATGGCTGGCTGCAGGTTTTGGATTTGTTCTATCGCATCGAGCATGCTGTTGGCGCAAACTTTGGGGTTGGCCACCTGCACGCGGTTGACAACACAGGAAATACGGATAAGCGAATTCATCGAAACACCTCCAAGCAAGATAGGAAATGGTTTTTTTTATCTTATCACAAATGCGGTTGTTTTAAAACGGATAGAATGACAAAATTCGCCTTGTGCGCTAGGAAAAAACCGACAGATGTGCTATATTTAGAAAGAAATATTGAAGAATCTTTTATTCAAAATACAAAGAGGGATATTTTTATGAAAATTTTTGACTGCCACACCCACACCCGCCATTCGCCCGACGCCAATGAGCCTGTAGCCGCCATTTGCGAAGCGGCCATTGCACAGGGCCTGGCCGGGGTGTGCATTACCGACCACTGCGAAATGCACACCTATTTGCAGGATGGCTACCGTGAATCCATCAAATCTTCGGTTTTGGAAACACTGCGTGCACAGAAAAAATACAGCGGGTACATCCGGGTGCTTACCGGGGTGGAAATGGGCCAGCCCATGCAAAACCAAAAGGACTGCGAAGACCTGTTTGCCATCCACCCGTTTGATGTGATCCTCTGTTCAGTGCACAACATCCAGGGGTATGAGGATTTTTACTATCTGGATTACACCCGGCACGACGGGGACAAATTGCTGGAAAGCTATTTTGACGAGATGTACCGCAGCGTTTTGTGGGGCAAATTTGACATTTTGACCCATATCACCTACCCGCTGCGCTATATGCCCGGGTATACGGCCAACTGGGAGCGGCACAGGGAGGCTTTGGACGCCATTTTAAAGGCGCTGGCACAACAGGGCAAGGCACTGGAGGTCAATACCTCCGGGCTGCGCCAAAGCATTGGGGAAACACTGCCCCCGCTTTGGATGGTCAAACGCTTTGTGCAGTTGGGCGGCGAGCTTATCACCTTAGGGTCGGACGCGCACAGGGGCAAGGATGTGGCCTTTGGCTTTGCGCAGGGCCTGGCGCTTATTCAAAAAGCAGGCGGCCGGTACCTTGCCCATTTTGAAAAGCGCAAGCCGGTGCTGGAAAAAATTGTTTTTTAGCAGGTTCAAAAACCCGCATGCCAAAGGCAAAAGAAATGTGCCAAAAGGGAATTTTGACACGGCGTTGCGGCAGGCGAGCAGGCTTTTTTCGTCTGTGGCATGTATTTTATGTCGGACTTGCCGCAGTTGGTTGCAATTGAGGGCAACATCCACTATAATTAAAGTTAATTTTATTTTTATACGGAGGTTGGTAGTATGGACAAAATTTTAAAATTATTGGACGAAAACGCGCGTTTGACGAATGACCAGATTGCGGTCATGCTGGGGATGACTGCCGCCGCCGTAGACGAAGCGATTGAAAAATACGAGCGCGATGGCGTTATCTGCGGGTACAAAGCGTTGATTGACTGGGAAAAAGTAGACCGCGAATATGTGGTGGCCCGCATTGAATTAAAGGTTTCCCCCAAGCGCGACCATGGCTTTGAGGAAATCGCCAAGCGCATTGCGCAGTTCCACGAGGTGGAAAGCGTGTATTTGATGAGCGGCGGGTACGACTTGGCGGTTACGGTATCGGGCAAAACGTTTAAAGAGATTGCATTGTTTGTTGCCCAAAAGCTGTCCACCCTGGATTCGGTGCTATCCACTGCTACCCATTTTGTTCTGCGCAAATACAAAGAACGCGGTGTCTCTTACATGAGTGAAGAGCGCGACGAGAGGAGCGTTACACTGCTGTGATGGATTATAATCAAATATTGTCTTCGCGCATCACCGGGGTAAAGCCCTCCGGGATCCGCAAATTTTTTGATATTGCCAATGAAATGGAAAACGTCATCTCCCTTGGCGTGGGCGAGCCGGACTTTAAAACCCCCTGGGTCATTCGGGAAGCGGGTATTGAATCTTTGGAAAAAAGCCGCACCTGGTATACCTCCAACGCGGGCTTAACCGAGTTGCGCCAGGAGGTGGCAAACTACCTGCGCAGGCGCTTTTCGCTGGAATATGACCCCAAAGAGGAAATGATGATTACCGTTGGCGGTTCGGAAGCGATTGACGACTGCATCCGCGCCATTGTCAACGAAGGCGATGAGGTGCTTATTCCCGAACCCTGCTTTGTTTGCTATGAGCCCATTACCCGTTTAACCGGCGGGGTGGCCGTGCCGATTGTGACCCGTGCAGAGGATGAATTCCGTTTGACGGCTAAGGCTTTAAAGGAAAAAATCACCGAAAAGACGAAGCTGCTCATTCTGCCTTACCCCAACAACCCCACCGGCGCGGTGATGGAGCGGGAGGATTTGGAAGCGATAGCCGAGGTTTTGCGTGGGACCAATGTCATGGTGCTTTCGGATGAGATTTACGCAGAGCTTACCTACACCGGCAAACGCCATTGTTCCATTGCCGGGATAGAAGGCATGCGTGAGCGCACCATTGTGGTAAACGGCTTTTCCAAAGCCTATGCTATGACCGGCTGGCGCTTGGGGTATGCGGTGGGGCCGGCGCCCATTATCAAACAGATGCTCAAAATCCACCAGTTTGCCATTATGTGCGCGCCTTCCACCAGCCAGTGGGCGGCCATTACCGCTTTGCGCCACTGCGATGAAGACATCGAAAGCATGGTGGAAGAATACAACATACGCCGGCGCTTTTTGGTGGATGCGCTAAACCGTTTGGGCCTAACCTGTTTTGAGCCCAAAGGCGCGTTTTATGTGTTCCCCAGCATCCAGTCCACCGGGCTTTCGTCGGATGAGTTTTGCGAAAAGCTGCTGTACGGCGAACATGTGGCGGTTATTCCGGGCAATGCGTTTGGCCAAAGCGGGGAAGGGTTTGTGCGCATTTCCTATTCCTATTCGCTCAACCACCTGGTGGAAGCGGTAAAACGCATTGAACGCTTTATACAGTCGCTGAAAGGATAAAATAGCATGGATGTAGCCATTAGCCTGCAAAACGAATACGCGCTTGAGGCGGTTGCCCAAAGTGTAAACGCACAATTTGCGGCCTTGGGCCTTACCCCGCAGATGTTTGTAAACAAACGCATCTGCATCAAGCCCAACCTGCTTTTAAAGCGCACCCCTGAAGAAGCCACCACCACCCATCCCGTTGTTGTGAGAGCAGTCGTGCAAACGCTGCTCTCTTATGGGGTTACAAAAGAAAACCTGGTAATAGCCGACAGCCCCGGGGGTTTGTACACCCCAAGCCATTTAAAGGGCATTTATGCGGCCAGCGGCTTACAGCAGGTAAGCGAGGAAACCGGCGTTGCGCTGAATATGGACACCGGTTACCAGACGGTACAAAACCCAAAAGGGATTGTGGCAAAGGAGTTTTCCATCATTAACCCGGTTGCGCAGGCGGATATGGTGATTTCGGTGGCGAAATTCAAAAGCCACTGCATGACAGGGCTTTCGGGCGGGGTAAAAAACCTGTTTGGCTGTGTGCCGGGGCTTTTAAAGCCGGAATTGCACAGCCGTTTCCCCAAACCGGAGCTGTTTTGCCGGATGCTGGTGGATTTGTGCGAACTGGTGCGCCCGGCCGTTACCGTGGTGGACGCCATAACCGCCATGGAAGGCGACGGCCCCAGCGGCGGCACCCCCAAGCAGACCGGTATGATACTAAGCGCCACAAACCCTTACGCGCTGGATGTGATTCTGGCCCAAATTATGCACACCGACCCGATGGGGATTTTGACCATCCAAAACAGCGTGCAGCGCGGCCTTTGCGCTTTAAAAGACGTGCAGTGCGTATTCCCCGGGGGCGGCAGGTTGCTGGTGTATGAAGATTTTAAGCTGCCCAAAAGCAAGGGTGTGGACTTTACCGGCAATGTGCCCAAATTCTTAAAGCGCCCGGTGGGGTATTTGTTTGGCTCGTTTTTGTCCCCGCGCCCGGTTGTGCAAAAGGAAAAATGCATTGGCTGCGGCAAATGCAAGGAAAGCTGCCCGCAGCATACCATTGCGATACAAAACCACAAGGCGTACATCCACAAAAACAACTGCATCCGCTGTTATTGCTGCCATGAAATGTGCCCGGTGCGCGCCATTTCCATCAAGCGCAGCCGGCTGTTTGATATATAAAAGCATCCCGTTTGTGTTGTTATAAAAAGGAGAGAAACCCGTGCAGACCATTCAAATTTTGGCAAATGCCAAGCTCAACCTGTCACTGGACATCGTGGGGAAACGACAAGATGCCTATCACGAGATGGAGATGGTGATGCACAGCGTGTCGCTGTGCGATGAAGTGACCATTACCAAAACCAGCAACGGCAAGGTAGAGGTGTGGTTTGACAACGAAATGCTGCCCTCCTCTGAGGAAACCACCATCCACAAGGCGGCAAAGGTGTTTTTTGCAAGCCAGCGCATGCCCTGCATGGGGCTGAAAATCAAGGTGAAAAAAAACATCCCCTCCCAGGCGGGTTTGGGCGGCGCCAGCGCGGATGCCGCGGCGGTTTTGCTGGGGCTGGATAAACTGTACAACGCCAAGTTAACCTGGAAACAGGTTTGCGCCCTGGGCGTGCAGGTGGGGGCGGACGTGCCCTTTTGCCTGTGGGGCGGGGCGGCGGTTGTGCGCGGCATAGGGGAGCAAATCCGGTCGCTGCCTTCGTTGATTGAAGGGGTGTTTGTCATCGCCAAGCCCCAAACCGGGGTTTGCACAAAAGAAGCGTTTGCACGCTTTGATGAAGCCGAAATTCACGCCCGCCCAAACACCGAACAGGTGATACAAGCGGTTGAAAATTCCGATCTGCCTTTGCTGGGCAAGCAGTGTTTTAACGTGTTTGAACAGGTTTGTGCAGACGATATGACCCAGAAGATAAAAGAAAGCATGCTTTTGCACGGCGCTTTGGGCGCCCAGATGACCGGCAGCGGCAGCGCCGTATTTGGGCTGTTTGCCCAAACAGAGCAGGCCGATGCCTGTGTAAAAGCGCTTTTAAAGCAGCCGCAGGTGCAAATGGCCTGCGTGGCGCACCCCGAACGGGTAGGGGTTCTTTTTTGCAAAGATGTATAAACCAATCTACACCGTACCATACTCACAGTATCAATGGAGTTGGGACGGTGTTTTTTTATGAAGAAAAAAGAACTTGCTGTGTTAATGGGCTTGCTTCTTTCTGTGATATTAACGGGTTTAGTGGGGTTTGCCAAAGAATGCGAAATTATCCGGCAGGATACCCTGCGTTTGCATATCCTTGCCAATTCCGATTCCCAGGAAGACCAGGACATCAAATTAAAAGTGCGCGACCGCATTTTGCAGGAATTTTCGTTTTTGTTTGCCGATGCCCAGGACAAAGGCCAGGTAATGCAAAACGTGCAGGCGCATTTAAAGGAGATTGCCGCCTGTGCCAAGCAGGTGCTAAAAGAAAACGGCAAAGCGCCAGTGGCAAGCGCACAGATAGTCAACATGTATTTTACCACCCGCGAATACGAAGGTTTTACCATGCCCGCCGGCATGTACGACGCTTTGCGCATCACTTTGGGGGAGGGCCAGGGCCACAACTGGTGGTGCGTGATGTTCCCGCCCATGTGCATACCCGCGGCAGCGCAGCAACAAACCCTGCAGGAAAACTACACCGAGCAGGAACAGCAGATTATTACTTCTCCCCCCGAATACGAAGCGCGTTTTTTCCTGGTGGAGCTGTTTGAGCAGGTAAAGGCTTGGCTTTCTTAAAAGCGCGGCTTTAAAAAGCCTGTCTGGGGGTAAGCGTTCCTCAAACGGCAAAAAGGGGTTGCTGCAAAACCTTGTAAAACAAAAGAAAAAGGCGCAGCCTATGCAGGCCGCGCCATTTTTTAGCAGTGCTTATTTTTTCGGAACGCTTTCCCAGTCTTTTAAGAAACGTTCAATGCCGTTTTTGGTCAGGGGATGTTCAATCATCTGCATGATGACTTTGTAAGGAACGGTTGCAATGTCCGCGCCGGCTTTGGCAGCATTGATAACATGCATCGGCCCGCGGATGCTGGCGGCGATGATTTCGGTTTTGATGCCGTGGATTTGGAAAATCTCCGCAATGTCTTCAATCAAAGTCATGCCTTCCGAACCGATATCGTCCACACGGCCCAGGAAGGGGCTGACGATGGTAGCGCCTGCGCGTGCCGCAAGGAGTGCTTGTGCAGCGGAGAAGATTAAGGTAACATTGGTTTTAATGCCCATGGAGGTGAGGATTTTGGTAGCTTTCAAGCCCTCGGCGCACATGGGGATTTTGATCATGATATTTTTGTGGATTTTTACCAGCTCTTTGGCTTCTTCCACCATTTTGTCCGCCTCAAGGGAAATCACCTCGGCAGAGATAGGCCCGTCCACAATTTGGGTAATTTCGGTTACAACTTCTTTGAAATCACGGCCTTCTTTGGCGATAAGCGAAGGGTTGGTGGTAACGCCGCAGATAACGCCCAAATCGTTTGCCGCACGGATTTCATCGATGTTCGCGGTATCAATAAACAGTTTCATATATGTGCACTCCTTTGTTTAAGTTTGAATGTAATGATATTATATCATACCCCAAAAACAAAACACAAGACAAAGTGAAAGATTTAACGATTTTCATCTATTTGAATGAAATACGCCCGGCTGCAAGCCCGTTTCTTTGTTCAATTAAGCGCCCCAAACGCCGTTTGGCGCCGGCTTTTTGCCAAAAAACCAGCGCCATTGGCCGGCGGCCTGTTGTTCCAATGGGGGCAAGGCAAGGCCGCTGCCGCCTTGCAGTGCAAAAAGGTGCGCCAAAACAAAGGTTTTTCCGCCGCGCTGCGGATGCACATACCCAAAATTTGCCGCGCTTTTTGCACAATGCACAGCGGGCGCCGGTTTTGCTAGAAAAATCTTGAAATGGCATAAGGGATGATGCTATACTGAGAATAACCAGATAGTCCAAAATTTGGTGGGTTTTACCACAACAGAAGAGGTGTCAATATGGAAAACGCAATGAAAAATTTTCAAGCCTGGAAAGCCATGCAATTGGAAGACGACGACCTTGTAAACGAATTAAAAGCTTTGGAGGGCGACCAAGACGCCATTTTTGAGAGCTTTTACAAAGATTTGGAATTTGGCACCGGCGGCCTGCGCGGCATCATCGGCGTGGGCACCAACCGTATGAATATTTACACCGTGCGCAAAGCCACCCAGGGCTTAAGCGATTTTATCAACGCAAACTACCAAAACCCCTGCGCGGCCGTTTCATACGATTCGCGCATCAAAAGCGATTTGTTTGCCAAAGAAGTGGCGCGCGTGTTTGCGGCCAACGGCATAAACGTGCATTTGTATAAAGAGCTTATGCCCACCCCCATGCTTTCCTGGGCGGTGCGCTGCTTAAACTGCTGTGCGGGCGTAATGATTACCGCCAGCCACAACCCCTCCAAATACAACGGCTACAAAGCCTACGGGCCCGACGGCGCGCAGCTGAATTTGGAGGATTCACAAACCGCCATCGGTTACATAGAAAAGGTGGACATTTTTAAAGGCGTAAAAACCTGCGATTTTGACAAAGCTTTGCAGGAAGGGAAAATCCAGTACATCCCCGACAGCGTGATAGAAGAATACCTCACCCGCGTGCAGCAGGAGAGCCTGACGCCCGACGCCTGCCAGAAAGCGGGCTTAAAGCTGGTGTACACCCCCTTAAACGGCACGGGCAACAAGCCGGTGCGCGAAATTTTAAAGCGCATGGGGTTAAAGGATATCCAGGTTGTGAAGGAGCAGGAAATGCCCGACGGCAACTTTACCACCTGCTCGTACCCCAACCCGGAGTTTAAAGAGGCGCTGGAGCTGGGGCTTAAGCTGTGCGAACAAACCGGCGCAGACCTGCTGCTTGCCACCGACCCGGACTGCGACCGCGTGGGCACCGCAGTGCGCCACAACGGCGAGTATGTTTTGATTTCCGGCAACGAAATGGGCGCTTTGCTGCTTTCGTATATTTTAGAGCGCCGCACCGCCCTGGGCACCATGCCCCAAGACCCCATCACCATCAAAACCATTGTCACCACCCCGCTGATTGACGCCATTGCAAGCGCCTACAACGTGCAGGTCGTCAACGTGCTCACCG
Source organism: Candidatus Alloruminococcus vanvlietii (assembly GCA_904420505.1). GTDB lineage: Bacteria > Bacillota > Clostridia > Oscillospirales > Ruminococcaceae > Alloruminococcus > Alloruminococcus vanvlietii. Next base: position 29,191 of record CAJFVS010000075.1, read on the forward strand.
GTTTTAAATTCATTGGCGAGCAAATTACCCTGCTGGAAGCCAAAGGAGAAGAAAACCGCTATGTATTCGGCTTTGAGGAAAGCTACGGCTATCTTTCCGGGCCGTATGTGCGCGATAAAGACGCGGTGAACGCTTCCATGCTCATCTGCGAGATGGCAAGCTTTTACAAATTGCAAAACAAAACCCTGGTGGACGTGTTAAACGGCCTGTACGAACGCTTTGGCCGGTTTTTGGCAAGCCAGCTTAACTTTACCTGCGAGGGTGCGGCCGGCATGCAGAAAATGGCCCAGATGATGGACGATTTGCGCCAAAATCCCCCCAAAGAGATGGCGGGCCTGGCGGTAGAGGCAATGGTGGATTACGAAAAACAGGTGCGCTACCAAAACGGGGAACAAACCCCTGTTGCGCTGCCCAGCTCCAATGTCATCGAGTTTGATTTGGAAAAAGGCTCCAGCGTGATTATCCGCCCCTCCGGCACCGAGCCGAAAATTAAAGTGTATGTTTCCACCCGCGCGCAGGACTTAGCCGGCGCACAAAAATTGGAGGGCGAACTCAAAGCATTTATGACAAGCCGCTTAGGCTTTTAAGAAATTTTAGAAAAATGGCGAAAACCCTTGATTTTTTAACAGGGGTATGCTATTATCTAGTTTGTTATCGTGTAGAATAAGAGAGGTGACAAAAGAATGAAACAGGGTATTCATCCGAAATATGAGGAAACTACAATCAAATGTGCATGTGGCGAGGTTATCGAGACCCGTTCGACCAAGAAGGATATCAAAGTCGAAATCTGCTCGAAATGTCATCCGTTCTTCACAGGAAAACAAAAACTGGTTGATACAGGCGGGCGTGTTGACCGTTTCAAAAAGCGTTTCAACATGGAATAATCCTTACAAACGAATGAACAATGATTGTATTAGGCGGTGTATGAAAATGCACCGCCTATTTTACTCGTATTTTTAAGGAGGGTGCGCCATGCAAAAGGATTACATCACCATACAAGGCCCGGCCCAGGGGGAATTTGTAGAAAAACGCTCGCGGTTTATAGGCTATATCGCGCCGGTTTCCACCGAAGAAGAAGCCATGGCCTTTGTAGAAAAAATGCGCAAACAGCATTTTGACGCCACCCACAACTGCTATGCCTATGTGCTCAAAGACGGCATGACCCGCCGCTATTCCGATGACGGCGAGCCGCAGGGGACCGCCGGCGTGCCCATTCTGGAAGTGATTTTGCGCGAAGGGCTGGTGGATGTAGCGGTGGTGGTCACCCGGTATTTTGGCGGTATTTTGCTGGGGGCCGGCGGGCTGGTGCGCGCCTATTCGCATGGGGCAAAGCTGGCAATTGACGCCGCCCAGCGCGTGCAGATGTGCGTGTGTTCGGTTTTGCAGATGCAGATGGATTATTCTGCCTATGGCAAAATTTTAAACCTGCTGCCCAACTACAACACCGTCATCCTTTCCACCGATTTTGGCGCGGTAGTCACTATGGAAGTGATGGTAAAAGCGTGTTTTGCCGCCCCGTTGTGCGCGGACATTGTAGAATTAACCGCCGCTTTGGTAACGCCGCAGGAAAAAGAAAAGCGTTTTGCACAAATTCCCGAATAATTTTTTGTATTTTTGCAGGAAAAGGCAGGGTTTGTCGAGTATATACTTATTGTAAGAGAAAAATGCAAAAGGGGGGATTGTATGCTGGTGCGTCAAATCACCGAAGAAAACGAAGAAAAAATCTTAAGCGAACACGCATGTTTGGCGCGTTTTAGCCGCGGGCGGTTTAAGCCCGAAGAGCCCTGCGAGCTGCGCACCGTGTTCCAGCGCGACCGCGACCGCATTATCCACTGCAACGCGTTTCGGCGCCTTATGCACAAAACGCAGGTGTTTTTGGCCCCCGAGGGCGACCATTACCGCACCCGCCTTACCCACACGCTGGAAGTAGCCCAGATTGCCAAAACCTTGGCGCGCGCGATGCGCTTGAACGAGGATTTAACCGAGGCCATCGCCTTAGGGCACGATTTGGGCCATACCCCTTTTGGCCATGCGGGCGAACGCGCGCTTTCCAAAGTGTCGCCGCATCCGTATAAGCATTATCTGCAAAGCGTGCGGGTGGTGCAGTATTTGGAAAAAGACGGCAAAGGCTTAAACCTCACCTGGGAGGTGTTAAACGGCATTGCCTGCCACACCGAAGGGCGCTGGGCAGACACCTGGGAAGGCAAAATTGTGCGCTATTCGGATAAAATTGCCTACATCAACCACGATATAGAAGACGCCATCCGCGCAGGGGTTTTGCAGGAAGGGGCCATCCCCTTTGACTGCGCGTACGTTTTAGGGCGCAACAAATCCCAGCGCATCACCACGCTGGTGCGCTCGATTATCGAGCATTCCACTGACGATGTGCGCATGGGCGAAGAAGTGGCGGCAGCTTTTGCCAAACTGCGTGCCTTTATGTTTGAAACCGTGTACACCGACCCGATTGCCAAAAGCGAAGAGGGCAAGGCCGATTATATCATCACCCATTTGTATGAGCATTTTTTAAAAAATCCCCACAAGATGGGAGAGCTTTACGAGCAGATTGCCGGGCATTTGGGGATAGAACGCGCGGTATGCGATTATATTTCGGGCATGAGCGACCGCTTTTGCGTGCATATGTTTAACGAAATTTTTGTGCCCAAATCGTGGAGCGTGCTGTAGCTATCACCCGAAACCGCAGGGAAAGGAGGAAGGCGGATGCTGTCGGATTTGTTTATTCAGGAGCTTAAATACGCCAACAACATCGAAGACGTGGTAAGCGCGTATGTCAATTTAAAGCGCCGGGGCAAAAACCTAACGGGGCTTTGCCCGTTCCATTCGGAAAAAACGCCTTCCTTCACCGTGTTCCCCGATGGGCAGAGCTTTTACTGCTTTGGCTGCGGGGCCGGCGGGGATGTCATCACCTTTATTAAGCGGGCGGAAAACCTGGAATATATGGAAGCGGTGCGGTTTTTGGCCCAGCGCGCAGGGATGCAGGTTCCCGAAGACCAAACCGACGACCGCGCAGGCCGCTTAAAAGCGCGGGTGCTGGAATTAAACCGCGCAGCGGCAAGGCATTTTTACGGCAATTTGATGTCTTCCGCCGGCAAATACGGGCTGGATTACCTTTTAGGGCGCGGGCTGCGGATAGAAACCATCAAGCATTTTGGTTTGGGGCTGGCTTTTGAAAGCTGGGACAATTTGCTCAGTGCCATGCGCCAAAAAGGCTTTACCGCCGAGGAGCTGGACGCGGCCAACCTGGCGGCACGCGGCAAAAACGGCAGGCAGTACGACCAGTTTCGCAACCGCATTATCTTCCCTATCATCGACGTGCGGGGCAATGTGATTGCCTTTGGCGGGCGCAATTTGGGCGAGAAAGGGCCAAAATATTTAAACTCGGCCGATACCCCGGTGTTTAAAAAAAGCCGCAATTTGTTTGCGTTAAACTTTGCCAAAAACACCAAGGAGGAAGCGTTTATCCTGGGGGAGGGGTATATGGATGTCATCGCCATGCACGCCGCAGGCTTTTCTAACGCCGTGGCCACGCTGGGGACCTCCCTGACCGCTGAGCAGGCGCGGCTTATTGCCCATTACGCCAAAGAAGTGGTGATTGCCTACGATTCCGACGGGGCCGGGCAAACCGCTACGCGCCGCGCCATTGAGATTTTTTCGCAGGTGGGGCTGCCAACGCGGGTGCTTACCGTAACAGGCGCCAAAGACCCGGACGAATTCATTAAAAAATACGGCTCGGCCCGGTTTAAGATTTTGCTGGAAAAAAGCGCAAACTCCACCGAATACGCACTAAACCGCCTGCGCGAGCAGCACAATATGTCCACGGCCGACGGCAGGGTGGCGTATTTAAACGCAGCGGCCAAATACCTGGCCGGGTTTGACAATTTGATAGAGCGCGATATTTATGTTTCCAAGCTTTCGGAAGAAGCGGGCGTAAGCCGCATGGCTTTGCTGGAAACCATCAACAATTTGGCGAAAAAACGGGAAAAAAGCGAAAAACGAAAGCAAGAGCGCGATTTAAAGGTGGAGATGTTTGACCCCAGGGATAAAATCAACCCGCAGCGCGCAAAATATCCCAAGGCAGCGCTGTGTGAAGAAAAAATTTTAAGCTTTTTGTTTTCCCATCCGGACCACATCCGTGTGGTGCGGCAGGAATTGAATGAAGATACATTTGTAACCGATTTTAACCGCAAGGTGTATAAGCGCACGCTGGAAGCGTTTGACCAGCACAAAGATTTGGATATCGCCTACTTTGGTGAAGATTTTACCGACGAAGAAATGGGGCGCATTACCCGGATGTTTGTAGGCCAAAGCGAGATGGCGTATACGCTGGAAGACGTGCGCAGTTACATAGCCGCGTTAAAAGAGCAAAAAGGGAAGGTAAGCTATGACGACATCAAACAGATGTCGCCGCAGCAATTGCAGGAATACCTCATGCAAAGGAAGAAATAGGGGGAATAATATACATGGAAAACAATGAAAAAAAGGATGTTATGCAGGATATGACCCAAACCGAGCAGGCGCAGCCGGCGCCGGAAACCCAAAAAGAAGAAAAAACCAAAAAGAAACCCACCCTGAACGATGTGGTGGAAAAAGGCAAATCCAAGGGCAAAATTACCGAAAAGGAAATTAGCGATTTGCTCGAAGAGATGGATTTTGACCCCGAGGAAGTGGAAAAGCTTTACGAGCGCTTGGAAGCGGATGACGTGGAAATCATCGACGATATTATCCCGGTGCTGGATTTGGATTTTGACGACACCGCCGAGCCGGAAAATGTGGATATTTCCAGCGTGCCCGACGGGGTGAACATTGACGACCCGGTAAAGGTGTATTTAAAAGAAATCGGCCGGGTGCCGCTTTTGACCCCGGAGGAGGAAGTGGAACTGGCCACCCGCATGAGCCAGGGCGACCCTTATGCCAGAAAACGTTTGTCCGAAGCGAATTTGCGTTTGGTTGTCAGCATTGCCAAACGCTATGTTGGCCGCGGCATGCAGTTTTTGGATTTGATCCAGGAAGGCAACCTGGGGCTTATCAAAGCGGTGGAAAAATTTGACCACACCAAAGGCTTTAAATTTTCCACCTACGCCACCTGGTGGATTCGCCAGGCCATCACCCGCGCCATTGCCGACCAGGCCAGGACCATCCGCATCCCGGTGCATATGGTGGAAACCATCAACAAGGTCAAAAAAGTCAGCAGCCAGCTGCTGCATAAAAACGGGCACGAACCCACTGCCGAAGAAATTGCACAGGAATTGGACATGCCGGTGGACAAAGTGCGTGAAATTATGCGCGTGGCCCAGGAACCGGTAAGCCTGGAAACCCCCATCGGCGAGGAGGAAGACAGCCATTTGGGCGATTTTATCCCCGACGACGACGCGCCCGCCCCGGCGGAAGCGGCTTCGCATACGCTGCTGCGCGAACAGTTGGGCGATGTGCTGAAAACCTTAACCCCCAGGGAAGAAAAGGTTTTGCGCCTGCGTTTTGGCTTGGAAGACGGGCGCAGCCGTACGCTGGAGGAAGTGGGCAAGGAATTTAACGTCACCCGTGAGCGCATCCGCCAGATTGAAGCCAAAGCACTGCGAAAACTGCGCCATCCTTCCCGCAGCAAAAAGCTCAAGGACTTCCTGGATTAAGCCGTTTGCGGGCGCTTGCAAATTAGAAAAGGGTATAGTATACTAAAACTATCTACTTTGCAAGGGAGGGATGTTCTATGTACATTACGCTGGAGTCGGATTACGCGATCCGCATTGTATCTTGCCTGGCGCAGGAGCAAAAACGGATGGACGCGCGCAGTATTTCGGAAAAAACAAACGTCACGCTGCGTTTTGCGCTTAAAATCCTGCGCAAGCTGGTGGCAGGGAACATCATCAAATCGTATAAAGGCACCCATGGCGGCTATGAGCTGGCCCGCCCTTTAAAAGACATATCGCTAAAAGACGTGATTGAAATTGTGGAAGGCGAATATGCGTTTTCCCGCTGTTTGGAAGGCTCGTTTTGCTGTTCGCGCGAACAAGGCACGCCTTGTACGTTCCAAAGGGTGTTTGCGGAGGTTTCGCAGATGGTAAAAGCAAGATTGTCTGAGGCGACATTTGACAAACTGGTTTGACAATACATACAAAAGCGCCGGAAAAATTTTTTCGGTGCTTTCTTTTTTCTATTCATCCCGCAAACATATTTTTATGGTATGATAGAGATGAATCTTGGCAAAGGGGTATGGAGTATGCAGCGGTATAAAAAATACATATGGGGGTTTGTAGCATGCCTTTTGGTGCTGCAAGCCGCCATTTTTGCACCGGTGCGGGCGGATGCGACGGTTTTTTACCAGGATGAAGAAACCCGCAGCCTGTATGTGGATGTACTTGGGCAAAGGGATTTGTTCGATGCGGATACGGTGGATACCGGCCAGGCAAGGCAGGAAATAGAAGATATGCTTTTGTTTGCAAGCGAACAAGGGTTTGATTCGGTAATGGTTTCTGCCGGCACCTTGGCGCAGGCCATGTATGTTTCCGATTATGTTCCCATGGCGCCCAACCTGCATTTGGACGGGTTTGACCCGCTTGCCTTTTTGCTGCAAAGGGCGCAGGAGCTGGGGCTGAAGGTGGGCTGTGTACTGGATGTAAGCTGGGGTTTTCGCAGCACGGAGTACAGCACGGAGGATTTTTCCGCATTTTCGCCGGCCAGCAAATACAGTTTTGCCACCTATGCCATGGGCACCGACGTATATTTTGACATTGGCAAGCCCGCCGTACAGGCGCTGGCTGTTCAGGTGCTGCAGGAATTTGCCCAAAAATACGATGTGGATATGGTGATGCTGCAAAATGCGTATTACCCGGACGTAGTGGTGGCGGACGACGTTACCTTCCAAAACAGCGGCTATAGCGAATACAGCCTTTTCCACCAAGAAAAGGCGCTGGCTTTTTTAAGCGCATGCGTGCAGGCGCTTAGGCAAACCTGCGATGCGGACATCGGCGTTATGGTGCCCGATGATGCAAGCGCGATGCAGCAAATACACGGCATAGGGCTTACGCAGATTTTGCAGCTGGAGGTGGACTGTATTGCCCCTGTGATGCAAACCCCTTTGCAGACAAGCGGCGTGGATTATACCGACCGGCTGGAATACCTTACCATGATGTGCCAAGACCAGGTGCGCTTAATGCCTGTTTTATTAAGCGATTTGGTGGAAGACGGCACGTTTTACAACGACTATGAGATGAATTTTCAAATTTTGTACAACCGCACGCAGGATGTAAACGCCTTTGCCCTGCGCGGCTATAAAAGCTTAAAAAACAGCGAAAACGGGCGCATGCAGGCGCTGGAAGCCCTGTTTGAAGACCGGCAGATACGCACCCAGGTGGATTTGGAAGTTTTAGAAGAATTGGCGTTTGGCCGCCCGTCTGGCAGCGCCACCACCTACGACAGCACCTTTTTTGTCACCGGCACCTCCGACCCCAGCCTGCCGCTGTATGTGGATGGGCAATTGGTGGATAACCGCGGGGAACACGGGGAATTTGGCGTGCTGGTGGAACTTGACATCGGCAAAAACACCATTGTGGCCCGGCAGGGAAGCGTTACCGATTCGGTGACCATTACCCGTTACGACACCGACACTGACCCCACCCCTATCCAGGTGATTACCAAAAACAGCATGTACCCGCTTTACGATGTGCTGGAAACAGACAAAACCGAAATTGTGGTAAGCTGTACGGCCCCTGCGGGCGCGCGCGTATGGGTGGAGATTGACGGCAACGACTACGAGCTGTTCCAGGTGGCGGATGCCCAGGCGGGGATACCTGCAAAGTTTCAAGAGACGATTGTGTTGGATACCGGTGTGGCGGAGGATGAAGTCATCGATTTAGGGCAGCTTACCTACACGCTTTCCTACAACGGGGCCCAAAGCGAATATACCTCTGCCGGGCGGCTGTATGTGCAGGGGGAAAACGCTTACCCCAAATTCAAAGTGACCTACCCGTTTTCCAACGTGTACGAAACCGCGGCGGAAAGCAAGTCGGTGCAAACCTATCTGCCGCTGCATGCCACAGGGTACATCAAAGGCACCGAAGGCAATTTCTTTTTAACCTCGGCCGGGTATATTAGCCGCGGGCAGGTGGAAGTGTTAACCGGCAAAATGCCCGAGCTTTCTTACGATGTAACCGGTATTGTTTCCAAGCGCGATGGGCGCGAAGAGCAAATTACAATAAAAGGCTTTACCGAACCGGTTTTTGCCGCTACCATGCAGGACAATGTGGTAAAAATCACCTTTTATGACGCAACCCTCGCAGCGGATATGCTGCTTTCGCTCAATTCCATGGTATCCTCGTTGCAGATAGACCATGCCAGCGGCAACACCTATGTGACCATCACCCCCAAAGAGGGCGTTACCCTGTGGGGTTATGATGTGGAATACCGCCATGACGACACGGTGATTACCCTTAAACAGGCGCCAACGCTTTCGGATGTGGAAGGCAAACCGCTTTCGGGCATTTCGGTGATGGTGGATGCGGGCCATGGCGGGGATGACCCCGGCGCTTTGGGCGCGGCAGGTACAAACGGCCCGATGGAAGCGGCGCTGAACTTGGCCATTGCCCAGCAGTTAAAGGCCCAGTTGGAGGATTTGGGCGCCACCGTGTACATGGTGCGCGAAAACGACCAATGGGTTACTTTGATAGACCGTTTGGGATTTTCTACCGCCTTAAAACCCGATTTCTTTGTGGCGGTCCATCAAAACGCATTGGCTTACCAAACCGACAACAGCAAAATCGACGGCCTGGAAGTGTACTATTTTGATGAAAACTCCGGGCAATATGCCCAAAACATCGCCAACGCGATGGAAGAAACCACCGGGCGCAACAACAAAGGGGAAATTTACTCGTATTTTTATGTGACCAAAACCAGCTTTTGCCGGTCGGTGCTGGTGGAAAACGGGTATATCCCCAACGCGCAGGAATATTCGCTTATTGTACAGCCCGAACAGATAGAAGCAAGCGCCCAAGGCATTTTGCAGGGCATTGTGCAAACCATAGAAGATTTTACAAGCTGAAAAAGCAAAACAAAAGGCCTCCGGAATTTCCGGTGGCCTTTTTTACGTTGTGTTTTACGCCCCTTGGCTGGAGGCAAACTGGCTGTTGTACAAATTGTAGTAAAAACCGTGCTGTGCCATCAAAGAATCGTGGTTGCCCATTTCGATGATATCGCCGTCTTTGAGCACCAGAATCATATCGGCATGGCGGATGGTAGAAAGCCTGTGCGCAATAACAAAATTGGTTCGCCCGTGCATGAGGTTTTTCATTGCCTGCTGGATGAGCAGTTCGGTGCGCGTATCCACCGAGGAAGTCGCTTCGTCTAAAATCATAATCGGCGGGTCGGACAAGATGGCGCGCGCAATGGTTAAAAGCTGTTTTTGCCCTTGGGAAATGTTGTTGGCTTCCTCGTTTAGCATGGTGTCATAGCCTTCCGGCAAAGTTTTAATAAAGCTATCTGCAAACGCCGATTTGGCCGCTTGTTTGACCTCTTCATCGGTGGCGTTTAGTTTGCCGTAGCGGATATTTTCCATAATGGTGCCGCCAAACAGCCAGGTATCCTGCAGCACCATGCCAAAGATGGAACGCAAATCCTCCCGGCGCATGTCGCGGATGTCCACGCCGTCTACCTTGATGGAACCGGAATTGACATCGTAAAAACGCAAAAGCAGGTTGATGATGGTGGTTTTGCCGGCGCCCGTAGGCCCTACAATGGCAACGGTCTGGCCGGCGTGCACATCGATGTTCAAATCGTGGATGAGGATGCGGTCGGGGCGGTAGCCAAACTGTACATGGTCAAACTGCACGTTGCCCTCAATGTGGTCAAGTTTTTTGGGCTTTTCGCTTTCGGGAATTTCTTCGGTCTCATCCAAAAAGTCAAACACGCGTTCGGCCGCGGCAATGGTGGACTGGAACATATTCATAATGTTGGCAATTTGCCCGATGGGGTTGGTAAACTGGCGCATGTACTGCAAAAACGCCTGGATATTGCCAACGGCAAGCCCGGAAGTAGCCGCCAAAATACCGCCCAGCACGCACACCAGCACATAGCCGATGTTGCCAATAAAGTTGACGATGGGCATCATAATGCTGGAGATAAACTGCGCTTTCCAGGAGTTTTGGTACAAATCCTCGTTGAGCTGTTCAAACTGGTCAATACAGGTTTGTTCGTGGTTGAACACCCGCACCACATTGTGGCCGGTGTACATTTCTTCAATATAACCGCTGGTGCGCCCTAAGGATTGCTGCTGCCCGCGGAAGTATTTTTGCGAGCGTTTGACCACGTTTTTGGTAAACAGCAGGGTAAAGGGCAGGGTGAGTATGGCGATAAGGGTAAGCAAAGGGGAAATGCTTAACATCATCACCGCCACGCTAATCACCGTGGTGATGGAGGTGACAAACTGGTTGACGCTTTGCTGCAGCGAGGTGGAGATGGTGTCCACATCGTTGGTAACACGGGACAAAATATCGCCGTGGGTGGTGGAGTCAAAATAGCGCAGGGGCAATTTGGGGATTTTGTTGTCTACGTCCCGGCGCAGGTTGTACATGGTTTTTTGCGAGGCATTGGAAAGCACAAACCCCGCCGTATAGGTGCATGCCGCGCTAACCAGGTAGATGATGATAAGGCGCACGGCAATGACCAGGATTTGTTCAAAATCAATAAACGCGCCCGGCACGCCCTGCAGTTTGGCAACCGAACCGTTGAAAACCAACGTGGTAATGGAACCCAAAATTTTAGGCGCCACTGCCGAAAGGATGGTGCCGGCGATGATGAGGAGGATAACCAAGATAAACTGGAACTTGTAGGTTTTAAAATAGCCAAACAGGCGTTTGGTGGTGCCTTTAAAATCGTTGGCGCGCTCAACGGCGGCCGATACGCGCCCAGCACCGTGCATTTTGTGGGAACTCATGCATCCATCTCCTCCTTTGAAAGCTGTGAAGAGGCAATTTCGCGGTAAACCTGGCAGGAAGCCAGCAGCTCTTTGTGGGTGCCTTTGCCCACTACGCGCCCGTTATCCAGCACCAAAATGGTATCGGCATCCATAATGCTGCTAATGCGCTGGGCCACAATAATAACGGTGGCGTCCTTTGTTTCTTTCTTCAAAGCGGCGCGCAGGGTGGCGTCGGTTTTAAAGTCCAAAGCCGAAAAACTGTCGTCAAACACATAAATTTCCGGGTTTTTTACAATGGCGCGCGCAATGGACAAACGCTGTTTTTGCCCGCCGGAAACGTTGGTGCCCCCCTGGGAGATATACGAATCAAACCCTTCGGGCTTGGCTTGGATGAAATCCAGCGCCTGGGCAATCTCGGCGGCATGGTGCACCTGCTCATCGGTGGCGTCTTTTTTGCCAAAGCAGATGTTTTCGCGGATGGTGCCTGAAAACAGTACCGCACGCTGCGGCACAAAGCCGATGCGCTCGCGCAAATCGTGCTGGGTGATGTCTTTGATATCCAGCCCGTTAAGCAAAATGCGCCCGCTGGTGGGGTCGTAAAAACGGGGGATCAAATTGACGATGGTGGATTTGCCAGAGCCCGTAGAGCCGATGATGGCGGTGGTTTGGCCGGGTCGCGCTTCAAACGAGATGTTTTCAATTGCCAAATCCTCGCTGTTGCCATAGCGGAAAGAGACGTTTTCAAAGGTTAAATAGCCGCGTTTGTGGTCCGCTGGGGGCTGGCTTTGCGCAGGGTCTACAATGGTGGCTTCGGCTGTTAATACTTCTTCAATACGTTTGGCCGAAACGCTTACCCTGGGCAAAAACACAAAAATCATGCCCACCATTACCAGCGAAAGCATAATTTGCACCACATACTGTACCACGGCCATCAAGTTGCCGGCCTGCAAAAAGCCCTGGTCAACGCGCGTGGCGCCAAACCATACCACCCCGATGGTTACAAAGTTGAGCACCAGCGTTAAGCTGGGCACCATCGAGGCCATCAAGCGGTGCACGCTTCTGGCGGTTTTCATCAAGTCTTCGTTGGCGCCTGCAAAGCGTTCGCGTTCATGTTCGGTGGTGTTGAATGCGCGGATAACCCGCACGCCGGTGAGCTTTTCGCGCATAATCTGGTTGATGCGGTCGATTTTTTTCTGCATCACGTTAAAGCGCGGGGAAGCCTTTAGGACAATAAACAGCAAAATGCCAATGAGCACCGGAACGGCTGCCAAAAGGATATAGGCAAGCTCGATATCGGTATACAGGGTCATAAACACCCCGCCGATAAAGGTAATGGGCGCGCTGACCACAACGCGGATACCCATAACGATAAAGGTTTGCATCTGCTGGGTATCGTTGGTGGTGCGGGTGATGAGCGAAGATGCGCCGAAGGTGTCAAATTCGGTTAAGGAATAATTTTCCACCTTGGAAAACACGGCGCTGCGCAGGGACTTGGAATACCCAGCCGCAATGCGCGCAGCCAAATAGCCGGCGCCTACTGTACAGGCACAGCCTGCCAGCGTAATAAGCAGCATAATAAAGCCGGTGGCAAAAATATAGCCGATGTTGTTTTGCGCAATGCCGTTGTTGACAATGGATGACATAAACGACGGCAGCAGCAAATCGCAGGCCGACTGGCCGGCAACCAGCAGCACTGCTAAAAAAATCTTAGCCCGAAAAGGCTTAAGATACCCGATGACATGGGACATGCCACATCCTCCTTACTTTGATGATTCTTGCTTGGAAACAAACTGGTTGACAAGCTGCAAAAGGCGGATAAGCTCCAGGGTTTGTTCTTCCCCCAGGTATTCCACTAAATCCTGCACGCGGTTTCGCATATGCGTTTTGATTTTTTGCGCAAGCTCTTTGCCTTTTGGGGTAAGCTGCAAAAAGATTTCCCGCCGGTTTTGCGGGTTGATAATTCGTTCAATAAGCCCTTGTTCTTCCAACGAAGCCAACAGCGGGCTTACCGAAGCGGGGGATACCCCTAAAAAACCGCTAATATCCCGCGGGCGTAAAAGCTTATCTACATCTAAACAGCCTAGCACGGCGGTTTCACTGGGTTTTAAATCGGTTTTGGGCATCCCGTAAAAAAATTTCTGCTTTTTGTGGAACAAAAAGGTTTGAATCAAGCTGGATGCCAATTCTTGTTTGGTTTGCAAACAGATTCCCCCTTTGGGTTTGCACAATTAATTCATATTCCAAATAGTTTGGTTTTTGAAATATATCAGAGCAAAGTATAAAAGCTTTTTTGGGCAAAGTCAATGAACATTCTGTTAAAAATATGCTATAATACCCAATAGGAGGGGAAAAGCAAAATGGATATGGTTATCATTGCTATGCTTATAGGCATTTGCCTGGGGGTTGCCATATTCCCCAAAAAGTGGGCAAAAGCCAATTCACGCATACAGATGGCGTTTGTTTTGCTCATCCTTTTTTCTATGGGTATGGGGCTGGGCGGCAACGCGCATTTTTTTGAAAATGTAAAAGAAGCCGGCTTGCAGGCGCTGGGTTTATCCTTGGCTACCATTGGGGGCAGCGTGCTGCTGGTATATATATTCACCCGCCTGGTGCCTTTTAAAAAGAACAGCAAGGGGGATGCGCCATGATGGTGCTGGCGGTTATTGCCTCTTTGGTGCTGGGGGTTATAAGCGGAAAATTCTTCTTTCCGCCCGAGTGGATTGCGCTGAGCGACCGGCTGGCCAGCATCGCGCTTGTTCTGCTTATTTTATCCATCGGCATCGACGTTGGCATGCGCCGGGATGTATTCCAAAAAATGAAAGAATACCATATAAAGGTGTTTTTAATCCCTTTTGGCGTAGTGGCCGGCTCGCTTCTGTTGGGCACGCTGTGCGGCGTGCTTATGGGCATAGACGCCCCCACCAGCGCCGCTATTTCGGCGGGGATGGGCTGGTATAGTTTATCCTCGGTGCTGCTTAAGGATTTGGCAGGCGTGCAGGCGGGTACGTTAAGCCTGCTAAGCAACCTGTTTCGGGAGATTTTTTCATTTATCCTCATTCCATTTTTGGCCAAATATATAAGCCCTTATACCGCTGTTGCATCGGCGGCGGCCACCAGCGAGGATACAACCCTTGCATTTATTGGCAAATACACCACGGCGGATGTGACGGTGATGGCGGTTATCAATGGGGTGATATGCTCGGCTTTGGTGCCGGTTTTAACCCCTTTGGTTTACGATGTTTTGTCCATCTTTTGCTAATGTATCCACAACGGCGGCCGGGGGCGCAACTTGTTTGCCTGGTAGGCCGCCCCATTTTTTGGCAGCTGAGCCCAAAGGGGGCAACCGGCAACCTACCGGCAAGCGGCGGCAGGCGCTTGTATAGAGCCTGCAGGGCTTGTGCTACATAAGAGACAACACCGGCGCACACGGTTTTGGCGGCGTGCGGCCGTAAAGAGGAGGACGTTTTTATGCAATATACGATCGAATCCGAGCGCCTGTGGCTAAGGCGCCTTTGCCAGCAAGATTTTGCAGAACTTTGCAGCTTTTTACAGGATATAGAGGTGATGTACGCTTGGGAACATGCTTTTAGCGACGAAGAGGTACAAGCCTTTTTGGAGGAAAATCTGCGCCGCTACCAGACGGATGGCTATGCCTACATGGCGGCGATTGAAAAGCAAAGCGGGGCGTTTATCGGGGTGATAGGCCCGCTTGTGGAAACCATTGAAGGGCAACGCCACCCGGGCGTTGGCTACATATTAAAAAAGGAATACTGGGGCCGCGGCTTTGCCGAAGAAGGAGCCAGGGCGTGCGTGCAGTATCTGTTTGACGTTTTTAAAGCCCTGTATGTGGTGGCAACCATCCGCCCGGAAAACGTCTCCTCGCGCAGCGTGGCCCACCGTTTGGGCATGTATAAGCAAAGCGAATACACCAAAATGTACAAAGGCAAACCCATGCGGCATTTGGTATACCGCCTGGACAGCCGCCCGTAAATCCATCGTATAAAGCCGCTTTTTTAAGCGGCTTTTTTGTATGGAATGCCTGGATTTTGGGTTGCAAAAAAAGCCCCTGCTGTTTTTAGCAGGGGCTTTGTACGGCAAAATTTTCATTTGTCAAGGGTTATGCACAAAATCGTTTACGTTTTCGTAGGAAGTAGCAAAAATTCTTGCAATTTTTGCCTAAAAACCACAGAAATCGGTTGACACCCCCATTTTTGGGTGGTATAATAACATACTGTATCATTATGGGTACGTGGCACTATTTGTACCCAAAAGTATACCATACACAAAAGAAATAATCAATAACTTTTGTGAAAATGTCGAAATTTTGCAGATGTTTTACCCTTAAGCGGGATGAAAATAGTTGAAGGAGTGGATGAGCCTATGGTGAAAGTACACCCAGTGCAGCTCGGCAAAAATGTGAGGATGAGTTTTTCCAGAATCAATGAAGTTTTGGAAATGCCCAATTTGATTGAGGTGCAGAAAAATTCTTATCAATGGTTCTTGGACGAAGGCCTGAAAGAAGTTTTCCGCGATGTTTCGGCCATTACCGATTATACTGGGAATCTGGTGCTTGATTTTCTGGACTACCGTTTGGATGACAAGCCCAAATACACCGTAGAAGAGTGCAAAGAACGCGATGTGACCTATGCGGCACCCTTGCGTGTGCGCACATCCCTTTTGAATAAAGAAACAGGGGAAATTAAAGAGCAGGAAATTTTTATGGGGGATTTCCCCCTTATGACCGAATCGGGCACCTTTGTTATCAACGGGGCCGAGCGTGTCATCGTTTCCCAGCTGGTGCGTTCCCCTGGCGTGTATTATGACTGCAAATACGATAAATCCGGCAAAAAGCTGTTCTCCTCCACCGTTATCCCCAACCGCGGCGCCTGGCTGGAGTATGAGACCGATTCCAACGATGTGTTCTATGTGCGCATCGATAAAAACCGCAAAATCCCGATCACTGTGTTTATCCGCGCGTTGGGCGCCGGCACCGACCAGGAGATTATCGATATCTTCGGCGAGGATGACCGCATCTACGCCACCATCCAAAAAGACTCGACCAAGAGCGTGGAAGAAGGCCTGCTGGAAGTATACCGCAAGCTGCGCCCCGGCGAGCCGCCCACGGTGGAAAGCGCAAGCTCCCATCTGGACAGCCTGTTCTTTGACCCCAGGCGTTACGATTTATCCCGGGTAGGGCGCTATAAATACAACAAAAAGCTGGCCATCGGCAACCGCATCATCGGCAAAAAGCTGAAAGCCGCGGTGATTAACCCCTTAACCGGCGAATTGATGGCCGAAGAGGGCGAGGTGCTCACCCGCGAAAAAGCCTATGCCATTGAGCGCGCCGGCGTGGACACCGTCTACCTGGAGCACGAGCACGACGGCAAAACCATCAAGGTGTTCTCCAACGGCATGGTGGACATCAAAGATTTTGTAGACGTAGACGCCGCTGCGCTGGGCGTAAACGAAAAGGTGCGCTTTTGCGTGCTGCGCGAGATTTTGGACCAAGCCCAAAACAGCGAAGAGATGAAAGCCCTTATCCAGCAGCGTTTGGACGATTTAATCCCCAAGCATATTATTGTGGACGATATTTTTGCGTCCATCAACTATATCAACAACCTGGCCAACGATGTGGGCAGCATTGACGACATCGACCATCTGGGCAACCGCCGCATCCGTTCGGTGGGCGAGCTGCTGCAAAACCAGTTCCGCATCGGCTTTTCCAGAATGGAACGCGTCATCCGCGAGCGCATGACCCTGCAGGCCCAGGATATGGACGTTGTCACCCCGCAGACGCTTATCAACATCCGCCCGGTGGTGGCAGCGGTGAAAGAGTTCTTTGGCTCTTCGCCCTTGTCCCAGTTTATGGACCAGACCAACCCCTTGGCGGAACTGACCCATAAAAGAAGATTGTCGGCCTTGGGCCCCGGCGGTTTGTCAAGAGACCGCGCTGGGTTTGAAGTGCGTGACGTTCACTACAGCCACTATGGCCGCATGTGCCCGATTGAGACCCCTGAAGGCCCGAACATCGGCTTGATTTCCTATCTGGCAACCTTTGCCCGCATCAACGAATACGGCTTTATCGAGGCCCCTTACCGCAAGGTGGACAAGAAAACCGGCGTTGTTACCGACGAAGTGGTGTACATGACCGCCGACGTGGAAGACGCCTATGTGGTTGCGCAGGCCAACGAGCCGCTGGATGAAAACGGCTGCTTTGCCAGACCGCGCGTAAACGGCCGCTTTAAAGATGAAATTTTGGAAATTGACCGCAGCCGCGTAGACTTTATGGATGTTTCGCCGAAGATGGTTGTATCCGTTGCAACGGCGATGATCCCCTTCTTGGAAAACGACGACGCCAACCGTGCATTGATGGGCGCAAACATGCAGCGCCAGGCAGTGCCGCTTTTAAAAACCGAATCGCCTATTGTGGGCACCGGCATGGAATACAAAGCCGCGGTGGATTCGGGCGTGGCAGTGGTTTCCAAGCACAACGGCGTGGTAGAGCGCGTTGACGCCCGCCAGATTCAAATCCGCACCGACGAAGGCGAGCTGGTGGATTACCACATCATCAAGTTCCTGCGCTCCAACCAATCCACCTGTATCAACCAGCGCCCCATTGTAAATGTGGGCGAACGCGTTACCAAAGGACAAGTGATTGCAGACGGTCCGGCCACCTGCAACGGCGAGATTTCTTTGGGCAAAAACGCGCTCATCGGGTTTATGACCTGGGAGGGTTATAACTACGAAGACGCGGTTTTGATTAACGAAAAAATCGTCCGTGACGATGTATATACCTCTATCCACATTGAAGAATACGAAACCGAAGCCCGCGACACCAAGCTGGGGCCGGAAGAAATCACCCGCGATATCCCCAACGTAGGCGAGGATGCGCTCAAAGATTTGGACGAGCGCGGCATCATCCGCGTGGGCGCCGAGGTGCATGCCGGCGACATTTTGGTGGGCAAGGTAACCCCCAAAGGCGAAACCGAGCTGACCGCAGAAGAACGTTTGCTGCGCGCCATCTTCGGCGAAAAAGCCCGTGAAGTGCGCGATACTTCTTTGCGCGTGCCCCACGGCGAATACGGCGTGGTGGTGGACGTAAAAGTGTTCACCCGCGACAACTGCGATGAATTAAGCCCCGGGGTAAACATGGTGGTGCGCTGCTACATCGCCCAGAAGAGGAAAATCTCGGTGGGCGACAAGATGGCGGGCCGCCACGGCAACAAGGGCGTTGTTTCGCGCATTCTGCCCGAGGAGGATATGCCCTTCCTGGAAGACGGCACGCCTTTGGATATTGTTTTGAACCCCCTGGGCGTTCCTTCCCGTATGAACATCGGGCAGGTGCTGGAGGTTCACCTGGGCATGGCCGCAAAAGCTTTGGGCTGGAAGGTGATGACCCCGGTATTCGACGGCGCGCATGAAGAGGACATCCGCGACTGCTTTAGAGAAGCGGGCCTGCGTGAAGACGGCAAGTCCATCGTGTACGACGGGCGCACCGGCGAAAAATTCGATAACCCTGTAACGGTTGGTTACATGTACTACTTAAAACTGCACCATCTGGTAGACGATAAGATCCACGCACGTTCCACCGGCCCGTACAGCCTGGTTACCCAGCAGCCGCTGGGTGGTAAAGCCCAGTTCGGCGGCCAGCGTTTCGGCGAGATGGAAGTGTGGGCGCTGGAAGCATACGGCGCCGCTTACACCCTGCAGGAAATCTTAACGGTGAAATCCGACGACGTGGTTGGGCGTGTAAAAACCTACGAGGCCATTGTAAAGGGCCAGAACGTGCCCAAACCGGGCGTGCCCGAATCGTTTAAAGTGCTTATTAAAGAGCTGCAGTCCTTAGGTTTGGATATGAAAGTACTGGATAAGAACAACGAGGAAATCGACCTGAAACAAACCTTTGACGACGATGATGACATCGGCCTGGGCGCTGTGGACGCCGATTTGATGCAGCAGGAATACGTTGCCGAAGACGGCGATATGGACGGTTTTAGCCAGGAAGAGGTGGAACCGGACGACAACGCCGAGGACGATTTGGATTCCTTGGATTTGTTTGATTTGGGCGACGACGAGGATGACGGATTATCCTTTGATGACGATGAAAACTAGGAAAGAAGGGGTCGTAAATGGAATTTAACGTATTTGAATCGATTAAAATCGGCCTGGCTTCCCCCGAGCAGATTCGCAGCTGGTCTTACGGGGAAGTAAAAAAGCCGGAAACGATTAACTACCGCACCTTGAAACCGGAGCGCGACGGCCTTTTCTGCGAACGCATTTTTGGGCCCACCAAGGACTGGGAATGCCACTGCGGCAAATACAAACGCCTGCGCTACAAAGGCAAAATCTGCGACCGCTGCGGCGTAGAAGTGACACGCGCCAAAGTTAGAAGGGAACGCATGGGCCATATCGAGCTGGCCGCCCCTGTTTCCCACATCTGGTATTTTAAAGGCATCCCCTCCCGCATGGGTTTGATTTTGGATATTTCCCCCAGGCTGCTGGAAAAAGTGCTGTATTTTGCTTCCTATATTGTCACCGACCCGGGTGCCACCCCGCTGGAAGAAAAACAGCTGTTAAGCGAAAAAGAATACCGCGATATGCGTGAAAAATACGAGGATGAATTCAAAGCCGGCATGGGCGCAGAAGCCATCAAAGAGCTGTTGGAAAAGCTTGATTTGGAAGAGCTTTCCGCCCAGCTGAAAACCGAGCTGGAAACCGCCACCGGCCAAAAGAAAATCCGCTTGTTAAAGCGCCTGGAAGTGGTGGAGGCATTCCGCCTTTCGGGCAATAAACCCAGCTGGATGATTCTTGACTGCGTACCGGTTATCCCGCCGGATATCCGCCCCATGGTACAATTGGACGGCGGGCGTTTTGCCACCAGCGACTTAAACGATTTGTACCGCCGCGTTATCAACCGCAACAACCGCTTAAAGAGATTGTTGGAACTGGGCGCGCCGGACATCATTGTGCGAAACGAAAAACGCATGCTGCAGGAAGCAGTAGACGCCCTTATCGACAACGGCAGGCGTGGCCGCCCCGTAACAGGCCCCAACAACCGCCCGTTAAAATCGCTGTCGGATATGCTCAAGGGCAAACAGGGCCGCTTTAGGCAGAACCTGTTGGGCAAACGTGTGGACTACTCGGGCCGTTCGGTTATTGTTGTAGGCCCGGATTTGAAAATGTACCAGTGCGGCCTGCCCAAAGAGATGGCGCTGGAGCTGTTCAAACCCTTTGTGATGAAGCGTTTGGTGGAAACCGGCGTGGCCGGCAACATCAAATCTGCCAGGAAGATGGTGGAACGCGCGCGCACCGAGGTTTGGGACGCGCTGGAAACCGTTATCAAAGACCATCCGGTTATGTTAAACCGTGCGCCTACCTTGCACCGCTTGGGCATCCAGGCGTTTGAACCCGTGCTGGTAGAAGGGCGCGCCATCAAATTGCACCCGCTGGTATGTACCGCCTTTAACGCCGACTTTGACGGCGACCAGATGGCGGTTCACGTACCGCTTTCGGCCGAAGCGCAGGCAGAGGCCCGCTTCTTGATGCTGGCGGCCAACAACCTGTTAAAACCCTCCGACGGGCGCCCGGTAGTGGTTCCCACCCAGGATATGGTGCTGGGTTCTTACTACCTCACCTTAAAGAAACCCGGCGAGCCGGGCGAGGGCAAGGTGTTCCGCGATTTCTCCGAAGCGATGATGGCTTACCAGGAAGGCGTTGTGAGCCTGCATGCGGAGGTTTCGGTGCGCGTATCCAAAGAGGTAAACGGCCGCAAGGTTTCCAAAATCATCAAAACCACCGTTGGCCGCATGATTTTCAACGACCCCATCCCGCAGGATTTGGGTTATGTGGACCGTTCCAACAGCGATACCATGTTCGATTTGGAAATTGACTTTTTGGTTGGCAAAAAGCAATTGGGCCAGATTATTGATAAATGCATCAAGGTGCACGGCACCGCCAAAACCGCTGAGGTGCTGGATAACATCAAAGCACAGGGCTTTAAGTATTCCACCAAGGGCGCTATCACCGTTGCTGTGTGCGATGCGGTGATCCCCCCGCAGAAAAAAGAGCTGCTGGCAAAAGCGGAAGACCAGATTATGAACATCACCAAGCAGTACCGCCGCGGCCTTATCTCCAACGAAGAGCGTTACCAGGCGGTTATTAAAACCTGGGACCAGACCACAAAAGACGTATCCGATGCGCTGACCGCCAACCTGGACAAGTACAACCCCATCTTTATGATGGCCGACTCCGGCGCGCGCGGCAGCATCAACCAGATTCGCCAGCTGGCCGGTATGCGCGGCCTGATTGCCAATACCTCGGGCGCTACCATTGAAATCCCGATTCGTGCAAACTACCGCGAAGGGTTGAACATTTTGGAATACTTCATCTCCTCGCGCGGCGCGCGCAAAGGCTTGGCCGATACCGCTTTGAGAACCGCGGACTCCGGTTACCTGACCCGCCGTTTGGTAGACGTATCCCAGGAAGTGATTATTCGCGAATTCGACTGCGGTACCCATGAAGGCATCGAAGTGTGCGACATCAAAGAGGGCAACGAGATGATTGAGCCGCTGCGCGAGCGTTTGGTTGGGCGTTACCCGGCCGAGGACATTGTAAACCCGCAGACCGGCGAAGTGCTGGTGAGCCGCGAAAAGATGATGACCGACGCAGATGCGGAAAAAGTGGTCAACGCTGGCATTACCAGCGTAAAAATCCGCTCCTTGCTCACCTGTGAATCCAAAGTGGGCGTATGCGCCTGCTGCTACGGCGCAAACCTGGCAAACGGCAACCCGGTTGCCGTGGGCGAAGCGGTTGGCATCATTGCCGCACAGTCCATCGGCGAGCCCGGCACACAGCTTACCATGCGTACCTTCCACACCGGCGGTATCGCATCGGCAGAGGATATCACCCAAGGTCTGCCGCGTGTTGAAGAGCTGTTTGAAGGCAGAAAGCCCAAACATTTGGCGATTATTAGTGAAATCAAAGGCGTTGTGCGCTTTGAAGAGGTGAAGAAAAACCGCCATGTGGTGGTCACCGATGAAGAAGCGGGCGACGAAAGAAGCTATCTGATTCCTTTCGGCTCGCGTATCCGCGTGCAGGAAGGCGACTATATCCAGGCGGGAGACCGCTTGACCGACGGCAGCGAAAACCCGCATGACGTTTTGGCGATCAAAGGCGCCAAAGCCGTGCAGGATTACCTCATCGGCGAAGTGCAGCGTGTATACCGCATGCAGGGCGTTGATATCAAC